>CAZNSG010000163.1:0-29085 GCA_964575715.1 uncultured Hyphomicrobiales bacterium
GCCGCGCTGAGCGTTGTTATCTGATTTAGTCGATTGCGATTTATGCCGGGCGGACGCTTGCTCCCGATATGAGGACAATTTCGGGATGCATTGCGCTTGGCCACAAGCAACGTGGCCACAAGCAACGTAATTGTATTAATAAAGATTAAAATTAACGAGATTTTAAAGAACTGCGCACACGCGGTTAGACTATATTGAATCCAATCAATGTATCGATGTATAAAATTGTCACGAGCGCATGATTCCGCAATGCCCGCCCCGGACTTGATCAGGGGTGGTGCCCGGTTTTCTGGAAACATCATGCGCAAGTAAAAAGCGAGAGCCCGGCTCTGATTCTGATTCAGTCCAGACCGAGAGGGTTCTCGCAATTGAAGGGCAGGTTGCCGCAGCGCTTGCCTTGGGGAGTGAGAACGCTGCCTTGTCCGCATGGTGCGGACACGAACTCGTGCGAGACACCGCGATGACGCCAAAACGAACACCGATCCGCCAGATCCTCGGTTTTGCCCGCACGCTCTGGAGCGATACCAGCGGCGTCATCCTGCCTTATGTCACGATCATGCTGGTCGTTATCGTTGGCTTCTCGGTGCTTGCGCTCGACGGTGCGCGCTTTGTCAATCTGCAGACCCAGTTGCAGCATGGCGCCGATGCGCTGGCGCTCGCGGGCTCGGCCGAGCTCGATCGCCTGCCGGATTCGGCCTGCCGCGCCACCACCGCGATCAACAACTATATCCAGAATGTCTATGGCCCGAGCACCGGCCAGGACATCACCGCCACAAGAATCCGGTTTCTGAGTTCGTTGCCGACCCTCGACTCTGATCTCATTACAAATGCAAATCTGGCTCCCAACGCCAACCCCGATACCACTTGTACCAACGGGTCGGCAGTGCAATTCGTCGAGGTCACGGTCGGATTGATTACAATGAATACGATCCTGCCGGCGTCTTTTTTGGGCGGGGCGAACACGGCGAGAACGGGCGCGCTGGCGGTGGCCGGAAGTTATCTGGTGGTGTGCAACTTCACGCCGGTGTTTCTCTGCAACCCGTACGAACAAGCCGGCGACAGCTACGGAGAGGCGACCGACAGATTGCTATTAGCGATGGCTGATCCCGCGGTTCGGCAGCGGCTGATCTCATTGAAGAACAACAGCCAGTATACCAACGGAAATTTTGGTTTTCTGGCTTCTCCATTAGGGACCGGCGCAAACCAGCTTAGGGAATCCATCGCAATGGTTAGACCGCCGGTCTGCTTCCGGCAGGACGCAGTCGATACCGAACCCGGCAACGTTACCGCTGCGCGCACCGCGTTCAACCTCCGGTTCGATATCTATGACGGGCCGGTAGCGGGCGATAAGAATAACCCGAACTACCGTCCCGCCCAGAATGTCCGCAAAGGATATGCCGCCGGCTCCGGTGCAGGCGGCGCATGTAATGCCAGCGCTCCCAACCCCGCCATTTGGCCGGGCACGAATGATCCCCCGACCAACACCGGCGCGTCCAGCGGCGCCCTGCCGCTCGACACCTGCTTCGTAGGCTCAACCTGTACAGAGATGGACGGCCGCATGGGTAACGGTCAATGGGACTGTGCCGCCTACTGGAGCAAAAATCACCCCAGCGCTGCCCTACCTACACAGCGAGCGGACGGATCATCGGCGGTATGCGGCACCGCGAGCACCACGACAATGAGCCGCTATGACGTTTATCGTTATGAGGTCGCAAACAGCAGCCTTATCGCGGACCTCACCGTGCTTTCACCAGGCCCTCCACAAAAGACAGAGCGGGGCACGCCAGCCTGCTATACGGGTGGTACTGGTACGTTATCGGACATCCCTGATCGCCGCATCATTCAAGCAGCGGTTATCAATTGTCTCTGTCTTCAAGCCGAAGACGGCAGTTGCTACCCCAATGCTCCAAAACTGCAAGGCAAGGGAAAAGATGTTCCAGTCGCGGCCTTTGCCAAGTTTTTCCTGACACTGCCAGTTAAGACGACGGGTTCTGATCCCAATGTTTACGCAGAAATGGTTGATGTGCTGCGGGCCGGGGATGAAAATTCCTTTTATGTAGTCCAATTACACCGATGAAATATCGATAACGGTGAATGCGATGTTCGCACGACTCTCAAAGCTGATCTGGCGCAACGATGACGGCGCGGCCCTGATCGAGGCCACGCTCGTCGTTCCGGTGCTGATGGTGCTGGCGTTTGGAGTGTACGAGTTTTCCTGGATCTTCTATCGCAAGCAGCTGATCTCGACCGGCCTGCGCGACGCCGCGCGCTATGTTTCGCGCATGGCGCTGCCAGGCGACACGACTTGCAATCCGGCAATCTGGCCGGCGGCGAAAAACCTCGCGACAACGGCGCGGATCGCGGACGGAGGCACCGTACGGGTCAGGGGCTGGACCGCGGATATGGTCACAATCACCTGCGAACCGGTACCTGGTGCCCCGACACCCGGTGTAAATATCGTGAACGTGAGCACGAATTTCGCCGGACCATCCTTGGGATTTTTCGGTTTTCTTGGCCTCTCGGCCCCACCCATCGTCGTGTTCCACCGCGAACGTACCTTTGGCCAGGGCTAGGGAATGACGATGCTCGGCAAACGAATAATTCGTGACTCGAACGGCAGTGTGCTGGTCGAAGTGACCGTCATGATGACGATCATGTTCGTATTCATTTTGGGATTGATCGATTTTCTGTTTGTCTTTTATCAATGGAACATGGCGGCGAAAGCCGCCGAGATTGGCGCCCGCATTGCGGCGGTGTCGTCTCCGGTTGCGAGCGGCCTCAATCTCACGGCCAGTTCGGGCACGGAAGGAAGCGCGCCGCCGACTTTCACCGTGGTCTGCAATGGCAGTTCAGCAACATGCAGCGGCTGCAGTGCCCCTCTTTGCACCAGCTACTCGGCGGCTGCAATGGATACGATCGTTAAAGGCCGTGGCAGTACATCCTGCACCGATGGAAATTCATACTATTTTATTGGGATGTGCGATATATTTAATCGAATCACGACGGCGAACGTGAAGATTACATATGCCTCAACTGGCATGGGCTTCGGCGGCAGGCCAGGCGGGGTCGTGCCGACCATCACAGTCGAGCTACAGGGCCTGCAATTCCAGTATTTCTTCCTCGGCGGGTTGCTCAGCTTTGCCAATATCAATATCCCACCGGTAACAACGACGATCACCGGCGAAGATCTTTGTTCGCGCAATACATGCGAGTGACCAACAGGACTGCGCAATGCTGACTTATTTTTTGAGTACGAATCTTACCCCGGCGCAAAGCGCGGAGGTCGAAAAGAATCTCAAGACAACCATTCCCGGTCTGACCAAAATCGCCAAGCTCGAGGACATCGCGCGCGATATCAGCGGTGATACCAAACCCATTTATATTTTGGTGGCGGGTCCTGCGCACGACGATGCCTACCTTGAGCGATTTGTCGGCATCGCTACCCAATATCGCGAGCGATTTTTTTTCATCCTCATCAGCGACGACATTTCCGCCAGCAATTACAAACGCCTCGTGCGGACTGGCAGCGCCGATTGGGTCTCCACGGCGGGCGCCGCGCAAGAGATCACGGAGATTTTCGCCAAGCGGACCAGTCTTACGCTTGTCGCGCATGGGCGCAGCGACGAACGCACGACCCCGTCCACCATCGCTTTTCTCCCCAGTGCCGGCGGAGTTGGCAATACGACGCTGGTTGCTGAGATCGGTGTCGGGCTCAAGCTGCAAAAAGCCACCAAAGATCGCAAGATTTGCATCGTCGATCTCGATTTTCAGACCAGCAACGTGTGCGACTATCTCGACATCGAGGCGCGTCTACAAATTCAGGAGATTTCGGAGAACCCGGAGCGTTTCGATACGCAGCTATTTGAAATTTTTGTCAGCCACCATTCGAGCGGTCTTGATGTATTTGCCGCGCCACGCAGCAAATTCGATTTTTCTGCTCTCGATATGTTGGCGCTCGAAGCGCTGTTTGAGATGATTGCCAAACGCTATGATTTGATTCTGATTGACTTGCCGGTAACCTGGTACTCATGGACGAGTAACATCATTGCTAATTCCAACGCCGTCGTTGTGACCGGGATCAATACTATCCCTTGTCTGCGGCAGCTTGCGCAGACCCTGCCAGAAGTTCGTGCGGTCCGCCAGAATTCCAGCATCGATTCGGTGTCCGTCGTCATCAATCGATGCGAACGCACGCTTTTGGGCGGCGTAGATCGGCGCCAGCACGTCGAAAGTGTGCTCTCGCAGCAACAGATCTTTTATGTCGGCTACGATCCAATGGTCATGGTGGAAGCCTCCAATACCGGCACCCCATTGGCAATGAGCGGGAACTCCCGCAGGACCTCCAAGGAGATTTCTGCGATTGCCGCATTTTGCATTGGGATCAAGCCAGCCATCGTAGCGGCAGCCTGAGTTCAGGATTCCTCAAGTGATTCGAGATTAAGATTACCAGCGTGCAATTAAGGCGGCAACCACGTAACACCGTGTACAAGTAAGACTACCCACAAGTATTATTAAGACTGAATGCAATTATTGCTCAACATATCGAACATTTCAGGTTAGACATTGCCCCGAATATGAAAAGTTGCGTTCGCTATTCTTAGGGCGGAATACACCCCGTTATTCCACGCCAAGGTTGGCGACTCAGCTATAGGCTTGTCGAGTTTTAGTGCGTCATAAGAGGGAAGTTTCCATGGGTTTTCTATTTGGCAATAGCAAGTCTTCCGCGCACGCGTCGCAACCGGCGCCCGTTGTCGCCGAAGACACGAGCGTCGATCCCACAAAATTTTACGGCGAATTGATCGAGCGGCGTCCAGCCTTGCTCGATGAACGGCTCAAATTGCATGCACGGATCGTCGACGAATTCAATCTCGCATTGCTGGAGAAATTGCCGCGTGAGGAAATGCTCAAGCACGTGCGGGCATATGTTGCCGACCACGTTCAAGCTGAGAAAATTTCACTCAATCAGAAAGAACTAATTGTCTTTACCGAGGAAATCATTAATGAAATGACCGGGTTCGGGCCGATCGAACCGCTTTTGAAGGACCCGACGATCAACGATATTCTGATCAATACGCATCGGCAATGTTATGTCGAGCGATTCGGAAAACTTCATAAGACTGCGGTGCACTTTAAGGACGAAGCGCACCTCCTAAGAATTATTAACAGAATTGTTGCCGGCATTGGACGTCGTGTCGATGAATCCTCCCCGATGGTGGATGCGCGGCTGCCTGACGGTTCGCGCGTCAATATCGCAATACGACCGATTGCCGTGGATGGGCCGCTCGTATCAATCCGAAAGTTTTCCGAAAAACCGTTCTCGATGGATCGGTTGCTTGCGGTAGGATCGATTCGGCCGCAAATGATCGAAGTTCTTAAGGCATCGGTACAGGGCCGGGTTTCCCTGCTAATAAGTGGCGGCACTGGCAGCGGAAAAACGACACTGCTTAACGCGCTGTCGAGCTACATTCCGCAAGATGAGCGTTTGATCACGATTGAAGATGCCGCAGAATTGCAGTTGCAGCAGCCCCACGTCGGGCGCCTGGAAACCAGACCCTCGAATACCGAGGGCAAGGGAGAGGTTCGCCAGCGCGATCTTGTCAAGAACGCGCTGCGTATGCGACCCGATCGAATAATCATCGGCGAGTGCCGCGGTGATGAAGCTTTCGATATGTTGCAGGCAATGAACACTGGCCATGAAGGTTCGATGACAACAATCCATGCCAATACACCGCGCGACGCGTTAAAACGCCTCGAACAGATGGTGAGCATGGCGGGCATGCCCATGACCACCGCGAGCATTCGCAGCCAAATCGCATCCGCGATCAAAGTCGTTGTCCAATTGCAACGCTTGCCTGACGGTAAACGGCGCGTCACCAGTGTTGGCGAGATCACCGGAATGGAAGGTGATATCATTCAGATGCATGAGATTTATCGTTTCGTGAAGGAACACACGGACGAAAAAGGTAACATACACGGAAATTATCGAGCCACTGGTATCAGACCAAACTTCCTTGGCGATCTAAAAGCTTACGGCATCGAGCTGTCGGCAGCCCATTTCGACTCGTCAAAACCGCTCTAGGGGAGGCTTAGTCGTGAGCGAATTGTGGGTCATCTACGCGCTGATCTTTGGCGCGGCCGCGTTTAGTATTCAAGCCGGCTACTGGATAATTTACCGCTCACGAAAGACGCAGCGAGTAGTCAACCGAAGGCTTGCATTGAGCTCAGGCGGTGACAGCCCGAGCGCCGTGCTTGAGACGTTGCGTCGAGAGCGCGGTTTTTCTGACAACAGCCAGCCTCTGGTCAAGTATTTTAATGATATTTGGACACAGACCGGTTTGCGATTCGATCGCAATTATTTTATGTTTGTGAGCTTTGGGCTTGGTGCGGTCTACTTTGTAGTCTTCGGATTTGTGCTCGACTTTGGCGCTTTTGCGCTCGTGCTTGCGCCCTTGGCTGCGGCTGTAACAGTCTTGCTGTATCTCAAGGCAGTACGTCGGCGACGCATCGCGCGCTTTGCAGAACAGCTTCCGAGCGCCGTCGATATTATCGTTCGTGGCGTAAAGGTAGGATACCCATTGTCCAATGCTCTTGCGCTGGTCGCACAAGAAATGCCGGATCCAATCGGAACGGAATTTGGCATGACTGCCGATGAAACGACATTCGGTCTAGATGTGCGCGCGGCGCTGGAAAATCTCTATCGGCGAGTCGGACAAGAAGATCTTCTGTTTCTTGTTATCGCCATAAGTATTCAGAGTCAGACTGGTGGCGCGCTTTCTGAAATTTTATCACGTCTCTCCACGCTTATTCGGCAGCGGACGACGCTACGGCTTAAGGTAAGGGCATTAACGGCAGAAGGCCGGCTTTCCGCGATTTTTCTTTCGCTGATGCCATTTATTCTGGTCGCAATCATTAGTCTGCTGTCACCGGAATATTTTGGCAGCGTTCGAAATCATCCGCTCATCGTGCTTGGGGGAATGTTCGCCCTGACAATGCTGGCAATCGGAAACTTCATCATGTACCGCATGGTTAATTTCAAATTCTAGGACACCAATGTCAGAACTCATCCCCATATTCGTTGCTTTTCTTGCGTTCATTGCCGTTACCGCCATGGTCCTCGTGGCAGGGCGCTATTTGGCGATCCAGATGCAAGTGCAGCGACGTCTTCCGGCAAATATGGCTGGTGGTCACTTGGTGTCCACTCATTTAGCCGCCGGACTCCATGCGTTCATCGCTCGGCATTTCGACGAAATGAGCTTCGGAGTCGACAGTACGTTGCGCGGCAAGCTACGTCGTGAGCTGGTGAAAGCGGGTTTCTTTCGATCTGACGCGCTGAATTATTACATTTTTTCGCGACTTGCATTTGTTGTCGTGCTCCCATTGATCGCATACGCGATTTTGGAAATGTTTCTTGTGTCTGCGCCGCTCTTGCTCAAATTTGCGATCCTTCTCATCACGCTCTTGCTCGCAATTTTGGGACCGGATGCATACATTTCTCAACGGCAACGGACCTTGGCTGACGGGTACCGGATTGTTTTTCCGGATTTTCTGGATCTGATCACGGTCTGCGTTGATGCAGGATTGAGCCTTGAAGCAGCACTCGATCGCGTCACCAGCGAGATTGTGAAGCAAGACCGCATTTTTGGGCTTAACTTGTCGATGGTTGGAGCGGAAACGCGGGCCGGTCGTAGTACGGTTGAGGCGCTCGAATCACTTGCCGAACGGCTTGGATTAGACGAGGCGCGCTCGTTGGTCCTCGTATTGCGTCAATCGCTTGAGCTTGGTAGTAATATCAGTGAAGCTTTACATGTGTTTAGCGATGAAATGCGGGAAAAACGGCTGCTTCGAGCCGAAGAGAGAGCCAACAAACTTCCTGTTAAGATGGTGCTTCCGCTGGGATTATTCATTTTCCCTGTCATTCTGCTTGTTATAATGTTGCCGCTAGCCATCAGGGTAATAGCGGCACTAAGTGGCGTAGGAATGTAAGGACAATGCTCATGCGAAACTCATTAACGGCTATAACGGCTTTGGCCAGCGCGTTGATTGCGCTCGGGGTTGCGGGCTGCCAGACAACCGCTGACAATGCGCCGCCACCGGCTTTGGCAGCTACTGAACCGGCAACGACGGCGACGGTGGAGGAACCGGGGACGGTCAAGTACCATGCCTCCGATGAGCCATTGCGGCTGGCGCTTGAGCATTTCAACCGTGGCAATTACGGGCTTTCCGAGCGCTATTTTCGCGATGCGGTTGAGAAAACACCGCGGGACGTGACGGCGTGGGTTGGGCTTGCCGCAAGCTACGATCGTCTCGCGCGCTTTGATCTTGCTGATCGCGCATACCGCTATGCGATCAAGCTCGCTGGAGAAACGACCCAAATTCTGAATAACCAGGGCTACTCGTACATGCTGCGCGGAAACTTTGCGCTGGCTCGACAGAAGCTTGTGAAAGCCAATGCGCGCGAGCCGAACAATCCGGTCATTCTCAACAATCTTCAGCTGTTGGATTCCAGCCGTCAGTTCGTTCGGCGCGCCGAAAGCCAACCCGCCAACTGACAAGCTGTATTGCTTCAAAAATACTTCAAAATCCGCTCCATTGGAGCATGAATACTCCAATGAGCGCGGCAGCGACCGATGGCGCAAACGCCATTCGTACGCGATTATCAACCCGAAGCACTTTGATCCATTCAAATTTTGCTGCCACCACTTGCATGAGCGAAAATGCCAGCAGCAAAAAAGCGAACGGTAAGGCATAACGAATTCCAACCCACAAGAATCCGACAGTCAAAATCTTGACATCCCCGCCGCCGAGCCAGTTTCTTCCATAGAAAATCAATAAAACCACGAACATGAAAAGTGCCAGCGCCAGATTCCAATGCGCGCTCACCCATTGACCTGACAAGATTGTGTAAATGCCATAAAGACAAGCAAGAGCTATAACCAGCTCGTTGCGAATCTTGAATTCGCGCAGGTCCTTCATCGCCATATAAAACAGGGTAGTGGCGGTAATCGCCAACACAATCTGCGAGAGAATCTCACGGAATTCAGACATGGGCGCGTGCCACCATTGGAATCACAGCGACGATCGATAGCGCATTATCGGTCAGTATGGCAGACAACATCAGCAAGTTGCGCGCAGGGTGCGAATAAATGAGAAATGTGAAGCGATACAAGAAACGAGTGACAGAAAGAGCAATATCGTCAAGACATACGCATGCGATCCGGCCGAAAAGCTGAATGCGGAAAAGTTCATTGCGCTAGAATTCAATGACCCAGCAAGCGAGGCGGCCTGCAGTGACGGTGTTTCAACCATCTGCCACGCATAGGCAAGAAAACACGAATAGACCAAGCTGAGACTGCTTGCGACCGCGATCGGCAAGGAGCGATGAAATGCAAGCCCAATCCAAGTAAACAGCAAGATTGGTGCCGCGACAAATAGCAGTTGAAAATACGGAATTGCGAAGTGGTCGCTCAATATGTAGTGACTTCTTTGAAAAACGCCAAAGAGTTGAAGGTTGAGGTACCATATGATTTCGGACGATGGCTTTAGCGCAAGCGCGTGCGCCGCCAGTTCTCCGGCGACGATCGCGGCTGAGAGGACGGCGGGTCCGATAATCTGGAGCTTTGCGAGCCGGGACATGATGCAAAGCACTAATACAAATGCTTGATCGTTCCGTTAATACTCTCTCCCGTGAACCAAGAACTTAATTAAGGTAAACATAGTGTTGCCCATTACTCTGTCCTTGCGCACTCAAGCGTGTCGCCGATGCAATCGGGGAATATCGAAACGTTCAGGCGCCTTGACGGATGCAGGGTGACATGCGGGCCAACATGCCTCCAGTAAACATTTTTCTGCTGGCCGCTGTGATCACAAACCGCAATATATTAGAGCATTTTCCGGAAAAGTGGACACCGGTTTTCCGCAGAAAATGCGACCAAATAAGGAATCTAGAGCGCGTTTCCGATTCAACCTAATCGGAATGCGCTCTAGCCCCATGCGATGGTATGATTCGATTTGCGGATTCGTGTCTCCCAAAACTGACGGCCTTGCGCAGATCGGACAATTTATAGTGTATTGTCAAACAAGTTAGCCGGGGGGATAACACTTTCGATTTAGAGCAAGGGGCCGAATGAAGGTCATCATTTTGGCGGGCGGGTACGGCAGCCGGCTATTGGAGGAGACGACGCGCGTTCCCAAACCGATGGTCGAGATCGGTGGCCGGCCTATGCTCTGGCACATCATGAAAATCTACAATAGTTCTGGCTTCAAGAATTTCATCATTGCGTGTGGTTACAAGGGAGCTGTCATCAAAGATTACTTCGATCGATATTCTGCGTTGAACAGTGATTGGACCATAAGCTTGGCCGATGGCGAGCGACGCCTGGAGCGGGGCGCGCTGCCCGACTGGAATGTGACGCTCGTGGATACCGGCCTTGATACCATGACGGCCGGACGGTTGCGACGGTTGAAAAATTGGATCGCTGACGAGCACTTTCTTGCGACGTATGGCGACGGCGTAGCCAATATCGACGTGAACAAGTTGGTTGCCTTTCACCGACGGCATGGTCGCCTTGCAACGGTAACTGCAGTACGTCCGCCGGCGCGCTTCGGCAGCCTGAGAATAGCGGACGATCGGGTGGTCGAATTCTCCGAGAAGGAGCAGGGCCGCGAGGGTTGGATCAACGGTGGTTTTTTCGTATTTCACCGTTCGGTTCTCGACCGCGTCGCTAGCGATGCGTCATCGCTCGAATACGATGTGCTGCGTGATCTGGCCGAGCAAGAGCAGCTCGCCGCCTATTGTCACGACGGCTTCTGGCATCCAATGGATACGCTGCGCGACCGCAATTACCTGGAAGAACAATGGGCTACCGGCGCGGCGCCATGGAAACTGTGGCAAGATTGAAACCTCGAACGCTGGTTCTCTTCGGAGCGAGCGGCCGGCTGGGGGGCGCCATAGCCGCGGCGGCGATGCGACAAGGGCTCCGAGTCGAGCCGGTTCGCTGGCTGGAAGCTCGCGACTGGCTGCAGCTCGAGGCGCGTGCCATTTTGCGACGTCTTGCGGTTGCGGAGGATGGCGTCGACCTCGTTTTTGCAGGGGGCATGACCGATCCAAGCCAACCTGCGGCCGATCTCATGCTTGCCAACGCACAACTGCCCGCCCGTACGATCGAGGCGACGGCCGACGACCCGCGATTTCGCTACTTGACGATCGGCTCGGTGCTCGAAACCTTCGCGGAGCTTGCAGTCGGCAATCCCTATTTTGCGTCCAAGGCTGAACTGTGGAGACAAGTCAGCGGTTTTGCCGAGGAGCGCCGCCTGCATGGGCGTATCGCTCATCTGCGGCTCCATACGCTCTATGGTGGCTTGCCCGCGCCGCATTCCTTTCTCGGACAGATCTACGCCAGCATCAAAGCGGACCGAACATTTACCATGAGCGCGGGCAGGCAATTACGGGAATACAGCCACGTCGACGACGTCTCACGTTCGCTCATCACTCTGTTAGAGCGCGAATGGCGGATGCCCATGGTATTCGATCTCAGTACGGGAAAGTCAATCAAGCTGTACGATCTTGCAACAAAAATATTTAACGCGTTCGACCGCGCTGATCTTCTGCAAATTGGTGCGCTTGGCACTCCCAAGGGTGAAAACATGCATCTGTGCTTTCCGCCCAGTCCCGCATGGTTGCTTGGAGAGCCGCGTGATTCCGTCGAAGGGATCCTCGATTGGCTCGCAGTGCAGCTGGGACTGCCGCGCGGCGTCTAGCCCGCTCCTTTGCTTAGGATGCCGCGCGCTTGATGCCCCAGATGCAATACTGGGCGCCGACCGGCAGCCATCCGATGATGCGCTCGGCCCGCTCGACGATCGCACTGCGGAATGGTGAGAATCCCATATAGCGCCGGCCCGCGATGCGCGCACCACCGCCTTCGATCAGCTTTGCTGCTTTCCAGCACGTGAAAAGCGAAGCATCCGCATCGAAAGCGCAACGCGAGACGATAAACTGCGTTGCTGGGTTGAGCGGATTATGTTCAATCACGATCACAGTGCCACCAGGCCGCAGGACTCGCAGCATTTCGGCCATGAAAACCGGACGCGCAGGCGGCGGCACATGATGGATAACGCAGCTTGCAAAGGCGGCGTCGAACATCGCGTCCGCGAAGGGCAAACGGCCGCCGTCGTAATGCATAAATCGGGTGCCGGGAGCCCGCTCTCTGGCGTAGTCGAGCGAACGCAGGCTCACGTCTACGGCGCACAGCTCCTTTACCTCCCGATCGAGGTCGCGCTCGATCAGGCCGATGCCGCAACCGACATCGAGCACGCGTTGCCGTTTCGGATCGCCAAGCGTGGTCGCGAGAACCTCGCGGATAAGTCGCGCCTTTTCGCCGGCGAGTATGTCGGCGGAAACCCCCGCCGCCGTGCTGACCGCAGCCTGATACGCATCGGCATGGCGATCGAAATCCATGGGCTTAACCACCAGCGGGGATTCGATCGCTCTCGGCGCTTGCGCGCGTCGGCAGGACAACGCCGGTGACGGGCCGATCCTGGCTATCGGCCGCTCGACCGGCCGCCCCGGTGAGGTCAACGAACTGCTCGACGATCGTGACGGGACGCGGGGTCACCTGGCGATAAATACGGGCGAGATATTCACCAATGATTCCGAGGAATATCGCATTCAAAGCGATGGAAAGTAGAACGAGGATCGCAAGCGTCATGAAACCCGCGGGCCAGGATTCGTGAAAGGTAGCCCACAGGGTTAAATAGATCAAAATCATCACAACGGCAAAACCGGCCGTAGCCAGACCGACTATGCTTGCCAACCGCAAGGGCAATATCGAATGGCTGACGATGCCATCGAGAGCCAGATTGAGCAGGCTGCCGAAGTTGAAAGCGCTCTTCCCGCGCTGACGCTCGCCGCGGTCATAATCCACGCCAATTTGTCGATACCCGAGCGTCGCGATAAAGCCCCTGAGATACGGGTTCTCGTCATGGTACTGGTGCAGCAATTCCAGCACGCAACGATCGACAAGCCTGAAGTCGCCCGCGTCGTTCGGCAGACTGTCCGTACTGAGCCAGGCGATCAGCCGATAGAAAAAACGGCGCATCGCATGCAGGTAGATCGAGCCCGGGCGCGACCGCCGCACGCCATACACAATTTTGTATCCGGCCTCCCAGAGTCTGACAAAATCGAGTATGAGATCAGGTGGGTCCTGCAAATCGCAATCAATCTGCACCGCGGCGGCACCGCGCGCCAGGCGATAACCGGTCAGGATCGAGCGTTGGAAACCAAAATTTCGGGAAAAACGGTAGCCGCGAACGCGCGGATCTCGCGCGGCAAGCTGCTGGATACGTTCGAACGTGCGATCGATGCTGCAATTATCGGTAAAGACAAACTCCCATTCATACTTGTCCGCAATCGGCGCGATCGCGCGGACCGCTGCCTCGTAGAGCGGCTCTATATTGGTTTCCTCGTTATAGACCGGCACGATAATCGAAATGAGCTTCATGCCCTTCCTTTCGCGGGGATTATGCTTGCCGCATCCGCGCGCGGCTGTGCGCACAGTGCCTGGAACGCATTAATTTGTTCTTCGCTCACCGCGACGGGATCCTCGCGGCGTTCAATCACCCGGCAATACCAATCTACCGTCATGCCGACGGCGCGATCGAGGTTGATCATGGGCTTCCAGCCCAGCACGCGCTTCGCCTTCGAAACGTCAAGTGCAAGATTTTGCGCCTCCCGTGGGCCGTTCTGCCCAGGGACCTCTATGATGCTGCCGCGTCCGAAACGGTCGATGACACGCCGCGCCAATTCGCCAACGTTGATAACCTTTCCCGTATCGGGCCCGAAATTCCATGCACCTTCGTGGCGTGGTGCGTCTTCGTACAACGCGTGCGCCAACATGAGATAACCGGAGAGTGGATCGAGGACATGCTGCCATGGCCGCGTCGCGCCGGGATTGCGCAGCGCGACCGGCTGGCTGGTCGTTATCGCGCGCACGATATCGGGTACAATGCGATCGGCGGCATCATCGCCGCCGCCGATGACATTACCCGCGCGTGCCGTCGCCAGAGCCGGCTTCCCGGCGTTTCGCAGGCTCGCGCTCCAGGCCATCGTGACGATTTCCGAACAAGCTTTGCTTGCGCTATAGGGATCGTGGCCGCCGAGCGAATCGCTCTCGACAAATGCACGCGCCGGACCCGGATTGAGGTAGCATTTGTCGCTCGTCACGTTGAGCACGACTTGCGTGCGGGCATTGCGGCAAGCGGCATCGAGCAGATGCGCGGTGCCCATGACGTTGGTGGCAAATGTACCGAGCGGATCCTCCACCGAACGACGGACCAGCGACTGCGCGGCGAGATGAAACACGATCTCTGGCGCCTCCGCGCGCACCGCCTTGTTCACTGCATCACGGTCGCGCAGATCGAGCGCAAGGGCGACCGCGATTGGGGGCTGAAACATAGCGCGGGTGAGATCACCTATTTCCGGTAAGCTCAATCCGATGACCCGCGCGCCGAGTTTCGTAAGCCACAGCGACAGCCACGCGCCTTTAAATCCAGTGTGACCGGTGACAAGAATGGTCTTGCCCGCATAGAACTTGCCCAGCTTGTTGTTTTCCACCGTCATATTCGGGCCGGCATTGGAAGTTGCTTGGGTGCGGAGTAAATTTATCTACTGCCATTCCATAGCTCTGCGCGCAATGGGTGCGGTGCGCAGGCGTCGCGGCTGATTCGCTCTGAGTTTAATGCAAAAGGCCGCGCAATATCACCTCGACGGCGAGACGCTCCGTCGCCAGCGCCTCCGGACTTCGCGTCAGCTGATGTGTATTCCAGGACTCTAGGCTCTCCAGCGAAGCGGCGATACCTTGCCGAGCAAGTGACTTTCGATCCCTGGCGTAGTCGGAACGATCGATCCGCTCATTTATGACCAAAACGATCGTGACGGTTCTCGTGCGATCGGCACGCAACGCGTCGGCTGAGCTTATCGAACAATTATTTTCAGGCCATCTTGGCGAGAGCGTCATGAACAAGAAGCAAAAAGAGAGGCCACGGCCGGAATTGAACCGGCGTACCCGGTTTTGCAGACCGGTGCGTAACCACTCCGCCACGTGGCCTTATGGGAGCACGGCGCCGCTCCTGCGATGCTCTGCGCTGAAGTTTACGTATGTATATATATAAAGCGTATTTTGGCAAGGTCGGAGCAAGGTTACAATGAAATCTTGCTGAGAATGGGAGCTGCGACCGCACCAACGGAACCGATAGGTGGCGATCCGATCGGGTTGATGGTGAAAATCCAGTTCCGATGGGCGCGTAGCGAATGGAAAGTTCATAAAGATGCTAATTTGCCACGCTATTCTATCCAAATGACGCGCTTGTTCACCGCCTTACGTGTATGACCGCGATGTCATCCGCATAGAGCCGGCGCCAGCGCGGCGAGTGATCGAAGTAGTACGTTACCGTTGTGTCGAGTCTCAACAGCGTCCATGTTACATTGTAAGTGTCGGCCATCTCGTCGAGCTTCGCTAGATTTTGAATATTCCGTGCCTCAAAATAGTCGTTGGCAAACCTTCTTCCGAACGGCAACACTCGGCCATCGATGAAGGTCTTGATGCCGCGAAATATCAAATATCCGCCGAAATTATAGTCGTTTAGAACCGGTCCGCTGATGTTTTGCTGCAAAAAATAATCGACGGCCGCTTTCGGGCTGACCGATGGCGAATAATTTATGACCGGCCGCACGCGCGGGTACGCCGCACCGAGCGCAACGATGATGATAATAGTCCCCGCGACGCCGATGATGGCCGGGAGCGATCCAGGTTTGCGCGCACCGAATAATGGCCATGAGTCCACCGTGGGCCGAAGAAAAGCAAACTGAGATTGCAGGGAGCTCGCCAGCAGGAATGGCCATGACAAGGCAACCATCGGTAAGCCGCGGACGTGCTTCAATCCAAAATGAAGAATTCCGAGCACCAGCAACGCGCGCGGGAAGCCAATCTTCACCCCGAAGATCAATGCCAGCGCCAATAGCATAAGCAAAATGGCTTCGTGAGCGTAGTCGTCGCCGGCATTCAACGGCCGCCACTCGCCAATATTTTGCAAGATGGGCCCAAGATTCAAGACGTTATAGGTCTCCAACATGCCGTGATAGCCGATGGGCGTAATGCATCCAGCCGCGAGTGCACTAAACCAAAATAGCAGCCACGCAGTTACAACTCGCCGGCGAATAGCGGCGTGAGCGCGAACGGCAGCTTCGAACCCGAAACCGGCTGCAAAGACGAGGCCAAGCGTAAATGCGCCATGCAAATTTGCCCATAGCGTCATGAGCGGCAGAAGCCAAAGACTAGGCCGCCGGTTCTCATCGCAGGCTGTAGCGAGACTATAAACCCAGATCACGACGATTGGATAAGACAACAGGTGAGGACGTGCCATAAAATGAATGCTGGCAAACAAAAAGCTAACGGTGGTGACGCCCAGCGCAATCGTTGCCCGCAGCTTGCGCGCCAAAAGGAAAAACATCAGCGCAAAGGTCAGTGCTAGGACCAGCGCAGTTGTCAAGATGACTCCATGCCATCCCATGAGTTCGTAGGAAAAAAACAAGATGATCTGAGAGAGCCACTCCATATTTGTCCACGGCTGCCCAAAAATCGTGTGTGAAAAAATATCGAATCTGGGGAATTTATGTTCAAGCCAAATCCATCGCCCGGTTTCGATATGCCAATAAGTATCAGGGTCTTGCAAAAAGCGTTCATGGAAAACAAAAACAGAAAGCGCAAACAGGGATATTCCATAAATCAGCGCGATCAAATCCGTCGGAAAAATAAGATCGTTTTTTTTGTTTTGGTGTTGCATAATATCAATTGCGAGGTAAGGCGATCGAGACGAAAGCTAGTAGGTCGCACGCAGTCGAAACCAAACGAATCAGGCTGCAAATAAAAATGTACCGGATGACGGCTGCATCCGGTAGCTTGCCTTTTTTCATTGCTTGCGGCAAAAGTCGTCGATTCCAGCGAGCGTCGCGGGGAACGAAGATGCCCGATTTTGCTGCCTTGCGCCGGACGATGGTCGATGGCCAGGTCCGTACCAGCGACGTCACTGATCCACGCTTGCTTGCGGCCATGCTCGCTCTGCCGCGCGAGCGTTTTGTGCCTCGTGAAAAGGCGGAGCTCGCCTATCACGATCTCGATATTTCGGTGAGCGCCGCCGGCCGGCCGGTGCGCCGGCTGCTCAAGCCCATGGTCCTTGCCAAACTTGTCCAGGCGGCAGACATCGAGGCAACCGACCATGTGCTCGATATTGGCTGCGCCACCGGTTACTCATCGGCGCTGCTGGGGCGGCTGGCCGGATCGGTGAATGCGCTCGAGGAGGACGCAACGCTCGCCGCATTCGCAACAAAGACGCTTGCCGCGCTCGGCGCCGCGAATGTGACGGTCGTGACCGGGGCCCTCAACGCGGGCTGGCCGGCTGGCGGCCCCTACGACGTCATTTTGCTCGAGGGAGCAGGCGAGGTGATCCCGCACGGGTTGCGCGGACAATTAAAGGAAGGCGGTCGGCTCCTCTGCGTGATCGGGCGCGGACCTGCGAGTCGGGCCATGCTTTTTCGCTCGCTCGAAGGCGAGCTCAGCGGCAGACCGCTCTTTGATGCCGCTGCCCCTCTTTTGCCTGGTTTTGCCAAGACCCCGGAATTTGTCTTCTAGTTTCAATGAAGTGCAGACGGTACGTGCTGATATTTGCCCACTGTGGCGCTGGGGCAGCAGCGATCCATTTCATGCACAATCTGCCGTTACCGGGGGTTACAAGGCGACGTTGAGCCGCGTATTATTGACTAACTAGGTTTGTGCGTATCTCTAAGGGCGCCGATGAGCACTTGAAACGTGCACAGCGGGAGCGGGCGAGTATGCGTTGGTGGAGTAGTTGGAATGCCGAGCGTATGGCGTCGGGCACGTGTATTGGGGGCAAGCATATTAACGGGAGGAGCAGTTCTCCTGCTCGTTGACGCAATAATGCCGGTGTCTGCGGCGGCCGAAACCCTGCAATGGGCGCTTGTCCAGTCCTACCAGAACAACCCTCAAATCAACGCGCAGCGCGCCGCGGTACGTGTCGCCGACGAGAACGTGCCGCAGGCGCTTTCCGGCTATCGCCCGCGGATTTCGTTGAGCGGCAGCGCGAGTGAGCAATATCTGGACACCTATTCGAAAACCGGTACCACGCCACCGTATTCCAGCACATACGGCAATACGGCCGTTACCAGTTACGGCCTCACCAGCACACAGACGCTGCTCAACGGTTTTCAGACCGCCAACCGCACGCGCCAAGCGGAGAGCCAAGTTTCCGCCGCGCGTGAATCACTGCGCCTGACCGAGCATATAATCCTGCTGGCGGCCGTAACCGCCTACATGAATCTGATACGCGACGCCGCGATCCTCGAATTGCAGCGCCGCAACGTCGAGGTGCTGGCCGAGCAGCTGCGCCAGACGCGCGACCGTTTCAATGTTGGCGAAGTCACGCGGACCGACGTTGCCCAGGCCGAATCGCGGCTAGCGGGGGGACGCGCCGCGGTCGGCACCGCCGAATCCAATTACGTGACGTCGCGCGCTGCTTACCGGCAAATCATCGGCGTTGAAGCGGGCAAGCTTGCGCCGGCTTCCCCCGTCGATCGGCTCTCTCCCCGTTCGCTGGCGCCGGCGGTGGCTGAGGCGCGCACGCAGCATCCATCGGTGACCGTCGCGATGTACAACGTCGATGCGGCGACCTTGCAGGTCAAGATTGCCGAAGGCGCGCTTTACCCAACGCTGACATTGCAAACCGCTGCGCAGCAGACCCACGGCTCCACCGGGAGCCAGAGTACATTGCGCTCGTCGGCCGCAAGCGTGACCGGCCAGCTCTCAGTCCCGCTTTATCAAGGCGGGTCCGAGTACGCGACCATCCGCCAGTCCAAGGAAACTCTCAGCCAGCGCCGCCTCGACCTCGACACCTCCCGTGAGCAGGCCCAGCAGACCGTGGTGCAGTCCTGGGGCCAACTTGAGGCAGCCAAGGCCCAGATCCAGGCCACGGAAGCCCAGGTTGCGGCCTCCGAGATCGCGCTCAACGGCGTGCGCGAGGAGGCGCGCGTGGGCCAGCGCACCACGATCGACGTACTCAATGCCCAGCAGGAACTCGTCTCTGCCCGGGTGTCGCTGGTGACCGCCCAGCGCGACCGCGTGGTCGCCTCATTCACGCTGCTTGCCGCGGTCGGGCGGCTCTCGGTCCCGGTGCTGGGGCTCAAAGTGCCGGCCTACGATCCAATGGTGCATTACCAGCAGGTTCGCGACAGTTGGATCGGGGTCCGTACGCCGGACGGCAAGTGAATCGCTTGCTCTGAGCGCAGAATCGGCGCAGATGGGTCCCTGCCTATCCACATATTTTGACATATCCTCACATATGCTTTTGGCGTCCGCCTGCCGCCATGCCATACTGGAATGACGACTGGAATCGCTCCTGAATAGCTCTCGGCGGCTGGAGTTTGCGTAGGGCGACCAAGTGTAGGCCTAGAACTCGTGATTGTTTGAACGTCGCTGTGCATGGGCGTACCTCCATGGTCACAAACTTGGTAGCGCGTGATGTAAGCCTCGCGAGGATTTGGTTACCAGGACTTCGCTGCAAAGAATTGGCTACGAGGAATCGGCAATGACGCAAGCGGCAAAAGCACAAGAACCGTCAATGGAGGAAATCCTCGCCTCAATTCGTCGAATTATCGCCGACGATGATACCAAACCGTCGGCTGCTGCTCAGCCCGCGCCACCACCGCCGGAACCGCCTCCGGCCCCTCCGCCCCGTCAGGCGGCACCGCCACCACCTCCCGCACCGGTGCACGCTGAACCGGAGCAAGTCCTCAAGCAGGACGAAGCCGAAGTCATGCTGGAGGACGACGGGCGGGTGGAACCGACAACCCTTGCCAGCGAGCCGGCGGATGTTCTCGACCTCACCGAATCCATGGTCGCGCAGGCGCCTCCAACGGCCGCGCCGGCCGCTGCCAGCTTCCAAAACATCAACGGCGAGCCCGATGTTGTTTTCCGCGATATCGAGCCCACCCAGGATCTGGCGAGGGCAATTCCCGAGCCGCCCCGACCGTTTCCAGAATTTGCGCCCGAACGGCCGCTGCTATCGAGCACGACCAGGTCGGCGGTGGATTCCGCATTCAACTCGCTCGCCCATACCGTGCTGGTGCAGAATGCCCGCACGCTCGAGGACCTCGTGCGCGAAATGCTCCGCCCGATGCTCAAGAACTGGCTCGACGACAATCTGCCGGGCATTGTCGAGCGGCTGGTCAGGACCGAGATCGACCGCGTTTCCCGCGGCCGCAACTGATCTTCAATTTAGTATTGCTTGCGGCGGCACCACGCCAGGATCGGCCGCATCATGACGCTGACCGCGAATAGCAACTGCGCGCCGCGCGTTCGACGATCGGTCCCGCGACAGTCACACCGATCACCCAGGTAATACACCGAAGCAAAGATTGCGACCGCGATACCGCGCGCGTGCGGCATCGGTGCGGGGCAGGGGGCACGTCGAAATCCGGGGCAGGGGCCGCAATCGCACGAACCGTTGACAGGCCCGAGCGTGCGGGGCTTTGTACCGCGCGATCCGATGCAAGCAGCATGCCCCAGAAAACGCCAATGATCGACAAGACTTATCAACCCGCCGAGGTCGAAGGCCGCATCTACGCCGCCTGGGAAGCGGCGGGCGTCTTCCGTGCCGGCCGTCCGGAGCGCGCCAAGGCCGCGCCGTATTGCATCGTCATCCCGCCGCCCAACGTCACTGGCTTGCTGCACATGGGCCACGCCCTGAACAACACGTTGCAGGACGTGCTCTGCCGCTTCGAGCGCATGCGCGGCAAGGATGTGCTCTGGCAGCCCGGCACCGACCATGCCGGCATCGCCACCCAGATGGTGGTCGAGCGCCAGTTGATGGAGCGCCAGCAGCCGGGCCGGCGCGAGCTGGGCCGCGAGAAATTCCTTGAGAAGATTTGGGCCTGGAAGGCGGAATCCGGCGGCACCATCGTCAAGCAGCTCAAACGGCTGGGCGCGTCTTGTGATTGGTCGCGCGAGCGTTTCACCATGGACGAGGGGCTGTCCAAGGCCGTTCTTAAAGTTTTTGTGGAACTTTATAAAGCCGGTCTGATCTACAAGGACAAAAGGCTGGTTAACTGGGACCCCAAGCTGCTCACGGCAATCTCCGACCTCGAAGTGGTGCAGGTGGAGGTGAAAGGCAGCCTCTGGCACATCCGCTATCCGATCGAGGGGCGGTGCTTTGACCCGGACGATCCTTCGACGTTCATCACGGTTGCGACCACGCGGCCGGAAACCATGCTCGGCGACGTCGCGGTCGCGGTGCACCCCGAGAACGAAAAGCTGAAACACCTGATCGGCGAGACCGCATTCCTGCCGCTGGTCGGCCGCAAAATTCCGATCATCGGCGACGACTACGCCGATCCCGAGAAAGGCACCGGCGCGGTGAAGATCACGCCCGCGCATGATTTCAACGATTTCGAGGTCGGCAAGCGGCATAAGCTGCCGCAGATTAACGTGCTCGATGTCGAAGCCAAAGTAGCGCTTAATGACAATGACGCGTTTCTATCGGGCGTACCCGCATCGGCTGAGCTCGCCGAGACGATAAAACTGCACGGCACCGATCGCTTCAAGGCACGCAAGACAATCGTCGAGCGCTTGGAAGCCGCCGGCCTGCTCGATAAGGTCGAGGCCCATACGCATGTGGTACCCCATGGCGATCGCTCTACCGTGGTGATCGAGCCTTATCTGACGGACCAATGGTACGTCGACGCCAAGACACTCGCGCAGCCCGCGATCAAAGCGGTTCGCGAGGGCAAGACCAACTTTGTGCCGAAGAATTGGGAGAAGACCTATTTCGACTGGATGGAGAACATCCAGCCCTGGTGCATTTCACGGCAGTTGTGGTGGGGTCATCAAATCCCGGCTTGGTACGGACCATATTTTGAGAACGACGCGCTGGCGTATGAAGTCGGGAACGGAGGAAAGAATAAGGTTTTTGTAGCGCTCTCTGAAGATCACGCGCGTCGCGACGCCGAAGAACTTTACAAAAAACCTGTCGAATTTATTTCTTCGGCGCAGGATTTAACACGCGACGATATTATTTCAGCTATGCGAGATAACAATCGCGTAATTTACCTCTGGCGCGACGAGGACGTCCTCGACACCTGGTTCTCCTCCGCGCTCTGGCCGTTCTCGACGCTGGGCTGGCCGGACCGGACGCCGGAACTCAATCGCTATTACCCGACCTCGGCACTGGTCACCGGCTTCGACATCATCTTCTTTTGGGTCGCGCGCATGATGATGATGGGTCTGCACTTTATGCAAGAAGTGCCGTTCCGCACCGTCTATATCCACGCGCTGGTGCGCGACGAGCGCGGCGCCAAGATGTCGAAGTCGAAGGGCAACGTCATCGACCCGCTCAGCATTATCGACGACTACGGCGCCGATGCGCTGCGCTTTACGCTCGCCGCCATGGCGGCCCAAGGGCGCGACATCAAGCTCTCGCCCCAGCGCGTCGAGGGCTATCGCAATTTCGCGACCAAGCTGTGGAACGCCGCGCGCTTTGCCGAACTCAACGGCTGCGCGCGCGCGCCGGGCTTCGATCCCAAGAGCACGAAGGAGACGCTCAACCGCTGGATCGCGCACGAGACCGCCAAGGCCGCGCGCGACATCACCGCCGCGATCGAGGCCTATCGCTTCAACGACGCGGCCGGTGCTGCTTATCGCTTCGTGTGGAACGTCTTCTGCGACTGGTATCTGGAGCTCTCAAAGCCCGTGCTCACCGGCCCCGATGGCGCGGCCAAATCGGAAACCCGCGCCACCGCCGCCTGGGCGATCGATAAAATTTTAAAACTCCTGCACCCGTTCATGCCTTTCATCACCGAGGAATTATGGGCGGTCACGGCTTCTGCATCCGTCATTCCGGGGCGCGCTGAAAGCGCGAGCCCGGAATTCAGAAATACGGCAAATGTTGCGGGGTCGTCTCTGGATTCCGGGTCCGGCGCTGCGCGCCGTCCCGGAATGACACTCAGAGAGTCATTGCTCGCTTTGACTTCGTGGCCCACTCTTGAAGGCCTGGATGATCCTAACGCCGAAGCCGAGATCGGCTGGCTGGTCGATCTCGTCACCGCCATCCGTTCGGTGCGCGCAGAGATGAACATTACCGCACAAGTTCCGCTCGTGCTCGCGGGCGCCTCCGCGCAGACCAAGGCGCGCGCGCAGCGGTGGTCCGAATTCCTCAATCGCCTGGCGCGCGTTGCCGACATTTCCTTCGCCGACAAGCCGCCGCCGGGCTCGGTGCAGCTGCTGGTGCGCGGCGAAGTCGCGGCCTTGCCGCTCAAGGGCGTGATCGACTTGGGCGCCGAACGCGCGCGGCTGGAAAAAGAAATGCAAAAGGTCGCATCCGACATCGCCCGCATCGACGCCAAGCTCGGCAACGTCGACTTTCTTGCGCGCGCGCCGGAAGAAGTGGTCGACGGCGAGCGCGAAAAGCGCGAGGAGGCGGTAAACCGCAGAGCGAAAATCCTCGAAGCGCTGGAACGGCTCCAGGGCGCGGCGTGATCCGATGCGCCCGCTCGCCAAGTGGATTGGCTGGGGCTTGCTGGGCGGCATCATCGTCCTACTGGCGGCGGCCGTTCTCACCACGCGTCCCGGAGATGCCGCACTCTGGCCGCCTCCTGCCGGCAGCGCCGCGGCGGAAATTCATGTGGTCAATCACGCTTATCACTCTGGCATTATTGTCATGCGCGCTGCCACTGCCGAACTTGCGAGCCGGCAGGGCAACCACGCGCTGCTTGCCGTTACGCAGCGATTTGCGACGTATCAATGGCTTGAAATCGGCTGGGGCGACGAAGAATTCTATCGTTCGGTGCCCGATTTATCGTCGCTGAAGTTCGCCCATGCCGCGCGCGCCTTGTTCTGGCCGGGCAATCCGTCGGTGGTGCACGTGGTTGGCTTGAAAGATCCCCCGCGCATGTCATTTCCAAATAACGAAATCGTGCGGATCAATCTCAGCGCAAACGGCTTTGCGCACATGCTCGAACGACTCGATGCCAGTATCGCCCGCACGGGGGAGGGCGGCACGCCGGAAGACCTGGGCATCGGGTTGTATGGGCCGAGCAAGTTCTTTCGCGGCGTGGAGACGTTCAATATCTTCAATGTCTGCAATCATTGGGTTGCACGACTGTTGTCCGCGGCCGGTGTGCCGACGGCGCCGGTGCTCGCGACACTGCCACAGGGGCTGCTGCTTGACCTCAAATGGCGGGCTGGCCTCGTCCCGCTGCCGCGCATGCCTGCTGATGGCAGCAAGCCGTGAACATCTTTCTTGCCGGCGCTTCGGGTGTCGTCGGCCGCCGCCTGGTGCCGCTCTTGCGCGACTCAGGCCACATGGTCACCGGCACGACACGTTTTCCCGAAAAGGCCGTTGCCCTTGAGACGCTCGGGGCGAAAGGCGTCGTGGTTGACGTGTACGATGCGCGCGCCCTGTTGAAAGCGATGTATGCCGCGAACCCCGACGTGGTGATCCATCAGTTGACCGATCTGCCCGACACCGTCGACCCGCAGACCTACCCTGCCGCACTCGCGCGCAACTCGCGCCTGCGCATCGAAGGCACACGCAATCTCGTCGCGGCTGCCCACATGACTGGAGCGCGGCGCATGATCGCGCAGAGCGTCGCCTTCGCTTATGCGCCGGGCGGCGAGCCACATGGGGAGGGCGCTCCGCTCGACCGCGCTGCCGAGGGCACGCGCCGCGCACTGGTCGAGGGCGTGCTGGCGCTCGAACATGCCGTCACCGGCGCGCGCGGCATCGACGGCATCGTGCTGCGCTACGGCTATTTCTACGGCCCGGGCACCTGGGACGAGGCGCCGACCCGCCGGCCGCCCATTTACATCGATGCCGCCGCCCACGCCGCCCTGCTTGCAGTCACCCGCGGGATCCCCGGCATCTACAATGTCGCCGAGGCGGACGGCGCGGTATCGATCGACAAGGCCAAGCATGAGCTGGGCTTCGATCCGGCATTTCGAATGAAATAAGAAGTAATATGACAGTCTGATTGCATGGAGGAACCCGGCTTTGCTCGATCTCAATAACCGGCCCGGCGGGCCCAATCTGATCGTGACGGCCAAGACCGCGCACAAGGTGCATTTTCTCGATGCCGCCACGCTCACGATATCCACTACGCTCGACATGCCGGGCTCCACACACGAGATGGCGCTCGCGGCGGACGGCCGCACCGCCTACGCCTCGATTTATGGCGACGGCATATTCGGAAAAAATATCAACCCGGACCGCCGCATTGCGGTGATCGATCTGCCGTCGAAGTCGCTCACGCGCACCATCGATCTTGGCGGCGTGTACGCTCCCCACGGCGTGATGCTGGACGCGCAAGGCGTGCTGTGGTGCACGGGCGAGCTCGACCGATCGGTATTCGCGCTTGATCTTTCGACTGGCAAGGCGGAGCGGATCGAGGTCGGCACCGCCCATTGGCTCGTCATCAGTCACAAGTTCGATAAGGTCTTCGTCTCCATCAAACGCGACGAGCTCGTGGTCGTCGACCGCGTCCGTCGCGCCGTGACCGGTCGCATCAAGCTGCCGCATGTGGTTGAGGGGATTGCCATCGCGCCCGACGGCAAGACGCTCTACGCATGCGCACAGAGCGCGGCCGAATTTTATGCCATCGATGCCAAGAACCACGTATTGTGCCAAACGATCGCGATCGACGGCGCCAATGGCGCGCTGCGCCAGATGCGGCGCGTGCGCGTCTCGCCGGACAATAAATATGTCGTCGTGTCCTCGCATGTGGATTGTCACGCCGCGATCTACGATGCCGCGCACCTCAAACTGCTCGCAACCTTTCCGACCAGGAAGGCGCCCATGGGCTTCGGCTTCGCGGCCGACGGCAAGCACGCCTATCTGTGCTGCCACGACGACGCTTTGGTGTGCGAGTTCGATCTGGCGAGCGGGCGCCTTACGCGCAATTTCGCCACCGCCGCCGGCTGCGAGTTCATCGTGGCGTATCGCTGACAGCAACTTTCTCAATTCGTCATACCAGGCTGCGCCGGTTCGCAATCGCAGGGCGTGCCGACAAATCCGGTTGACAAATTGAATTTAGAGGGTATAATGGTATATAAATATGGTAGAAAGGTATACCTATGGGTATGAACATCAAAAACAAGGAAGCGCATAGACTGACGGCAGAGCTCGCCAATCTTACGGGCGAAAGCCTAACAATGGCCGTCACCGAAGCCGTTCGAGAGCGTCTGGATCGCGTGCGTCGCGCGCGCGGGACCAACCTTGCCGATCGCCTCCTAACGATTGGAAAAGATTGCGCGACACATCTCAAGAAGCCATTCCGCACCATCGATCACGGCAAGATGCTCTACGATGAGCGTGGACTGCCAAAATGATCATCGACACTTCGGCAATCATTGCCATTCTTCGCTACGAACCAGAGGCAGCTTTCTTTGCCCGAGCGATCGCGGACGCTAACGGTTGCCGGGTCAGCGCTGTCAATTATGTGGAAGCCGCCGTTGTCATTGATGCGAGCGGTGATCCGATCGCCAGCCGGCGCGTCGATGATTTTTTTAAGACAGCCAGAATTTCGATTGAGGCCGTCACCCCAATCCACGCGCAAATTGCCCGCCACGCCTACAGGGATTTCGGCCGAGGCAGCGGGCATCCCGCCAAGCTAAATTTCGGAGATTGTTTCGCTTACGCTCTGGCAAAAACCATGGACGAGCCTCTGTTATTCAAGGGCAACGATTTCACGCACACTGACATAACTTCGGTTACGCCAATATGATTTGTTCATCTGGCGACCTTCCGAAACGCCAAAAAAATGGTGCCGTGGGAATTGCCCGCGACACCGACAATGGAGCCAAGTTAGTAGCACGCAAACTTGTTTTTATTGAACGCTACGCTAGACGCTCACTCCCTCATTTCGGCACCACATACGCATACACGCGCTCGCGCGGATAGACCGCCACGCCAACGCGTTTATTGTGGTTGCCGGATATGATGATTGGGTTGCCGTTATCGTCAAAGCCAGTGACGATGCCCACATGGCCGCCGTTCTTGCCGCGAGTCATGACCGCGATTGCGCCGACCTGCGGCCACCATAAGCGCTTGCCGTAAGATGCGAACGAACTCGCCGCATCGGAGCCCGTGCCCGGATGGCCTGTGCGCTTGAGCACGAAGTTCATAAAGCGCGCGCACCAGACCCGGTCCCAGCCGGTTGGGTTGGTGCCAATCCAGCGCTTGGCTTCGACAATGATGTCGGAAGAACGCTCGGAACTTGCCAGAATTTTTTTGCTGGGCTTGGCAGCCAAAGCACTGTCTGTGCCGGCGGCGAGGATCGTGGTGGATAAAGCTGCAATGGCGAGGCAACCAAACGCGATGCGACGCATTGTACGCTACTCCGTACTCAAACCAACGCCGCATCTAATTTACTTAACCATGGATTTTCAGATTAATCACTAGGTCCGGGTGCAATCGAGCTATGAAATAATTTCGACTGTTGCAACGAAAACACATTAATTTCGCCGCAAAGCGCGCGGTTAACACCGCTCATTGATCAGTTCACGATGGTTAACTCCGCGCACGAATTAATAAGTGGGCGCTCAGGCGGTATAAATATTTTTGTGCTAGCGGAATGGCTTGCTCAGGTAGCGTGAACCGGCCAGCCCATATCGCCATGGCCGTTCGGTCGCCTTGCTGATGCCGATCCGTTTCCCGGTCACGACCGCAAAGTTATCCACAGCTGTCCACAGCTCGAAAGGAGGCCTATCCAAGGCGAGCCCGTAATGCGCTCCGGTTATTCCGAGCGCCTGGCACAACCGGCCGGGCCCCGCGCATAGTAGCCGATCGTCATCGGACGTGAGCCGCCGCCGGCGGCGCATGCGTGGCAATCCCGTTTGTGGCTCGATCGCCCGGATCAGCACGGCGCTGGCAAGGCCCTCGCAATCGCAGACAAAATTGAGGCACCAGTGCATGCCGTAGGAACGGTAGACGTAGGCATGGCCGGGCGGGCCGAACATCACGGCATTGCGAGCGGTGGGTCCGCCAAAGCTGTGCGCGGCCGGGTCGCTCTGGTCGTAGGCTTCCACCTCCACGATTAGACCCCCGACACCATCGAAAAGCAGGGTTGCGCCGATGAGCTCCGGTGCCACCTTGTGCACACTGCGGGCAAAGAAAGCCGGACCAAATCTGCGCGGCTTTGGCATTGCGTTAACTTTAATCCTGCTGGCTGTGCTGGGCAGGCGAGGGTGTTGTGTGGCGCGCCGGCAACATCTCTAGAACATTTATGTCATGCAACACGCCAGCCCGCATCGCGCCGTGATTTAGCCACACGCCTCGCTGAAACCAAACCACAACCAGGCGATCTCCCAAACCGTTGCGGCAATTCCGGTTTTCTTCACCGGAAGAGACGGCGGGGGTTTCGTCTGCGGGGGCCGAAAAACAGCAATGGACGCCAGGACCAAGCTTAAAGCGAAGCTACCCAGTCGACACGTTACCGAGGGCCCCGAGCGGGCTCCACATCGGTCTTATTACTATGCCATGGGGCTGACGCGGGCGCAGATCCATCAGCCCTTTGTCGGCGTCGCAACCTGCTGGAACGAAGCCGCCCCCTGCAACATCGCGCTCATGCGCCAAGCGCAGGCCGCCAAGAGGGGCGTCGCAGCCGCCGGCGGCACGCCGCGCGAGTTCTGCACCATCACCGTCACCGACGGCATCGCCATGGGCCATGAGGGCATGAAGTCCTCACTGCCCTCGCGCGAGGTGATCGCCGATTCCATCGAGCTCACCATGCGCGGCCATAGCTACGATGCTCTGATCGGACTTGCCGGCTGCGATAAGTCGCTGCCCGGCATGATGATGGCGATGTGCCGGCTCAACGTGCCTGCGATCTTCATTTACGGCGGATCGATCCTGCCCGGCACCTTCAAGGGCAAGCCGGTCACCGTGCAAGATGTGTTCGAAGCGGTCGGCAAACATTCGGTCGGTGCCATGTCGGACGCCGATCTCGATACGCTCGAACAGGTCGCTTGCCCC
>CAZNSG010000164.1:0-7218 GCA_964575715.1 uncultured Hyphomicrobiales bacterium
ATGACCCATGTGCCGTACAAGGGCGCGGGACCCGCGTTGAACGATCTCCTCGGCGGTCACCTCGACATGTTCTTTTCCGGATTTCCGGCCGCCATGCCGCACGTGATGTCGGGCAAGCTCAAGCTGTTGGCGGTCTCGTCGGGGACGCGCTCGCCGGCGGCGCCCGATACTCCGACCGTCGCCGAGGCCGCCGCCATTCCGGATTTCGCCATCACGCTTTGGCAGGGCTTCTTTGCGCCGGCGCGCACGCCGAAGGAAGTGGTCGATCGGCTCAATGCGGAGATCAATAAAGTTCTCGCGCAGCCGGACATCCGCACCAAGCTGCTGGCGGCGGGCGCCGACCCGAGCCCGCTGCCGGTCGCCCAGTTCGCGTCGTTCGTGAAGGCGGAAAGCGACAAGTTCCAGCTGATCATCCGGGAAGCGGGCATCAAGGCGGAGTGATACCATTGGCCTTTAACGATGACTCTCCTCATCGTCATGGCCGGGCTTGTCCCGGACATCAACGCCAGGCTGCGTGACGATGGCGCCGAAGTCACCCCGATTCCGGTCGGACAATTTTCAGCATTCATGAAAACGGAAGCCGAAAAGTATCAACAAATCATCAAGGAAGCGGGCTTGAAGCCCGAATAGGAACCACATCTATGCATCGCCGGCTCGCATTTTGTCTTCTAGCCTGGCTGGGCATGATCGCGCTGCCAGGCTTCGCCAACGCGCAAGGCACCTTCCCCAATCGAACCGTGAAATTTCTTGTGCCATTCCCGCCTGGCGGCATCAACGATGTGCTTGCGCGCATCGTCGCCGATAAATTGCAGGCGAAGTGGGGCCAGCCGGTCGTCATCGAAAACAAGACCGGCGCCGGCGGCAATATAGGCGCCGATCTCGCGGCCCAGGCCGCGCCCGACGGATATACGCTGTTGGTCGCGCCGCCCGGCCCGCTCGCGATCAATCAGTCGCTCTACAAGCAGCTTTCCTACAAGCCGGAGGAATTCGTGCCGATCACCGGCATCGGCAAGGTGCCGAACGTGTTCATTGTGCGCAAGGATTTGCCGGTCAACTCGGTCAAAGAGCTGATCGACTATGTAAAGGCGAATCCCGGAAAAGTGGTCTTTGGCAGCCAGGGCAATGGCGCGACGCCGCATCTTACCGCCAACATGTTCATGAGCCTGACCGGCACCAAGATGATCCACGTGCCCTATCGCGGCGAGACGCTGGTGCTGCAAGACATGCTCGGCGGGCATGTCGATCTGTTCTTCGGCAACGTCTCGGCGGCGCTCGCGCTCTGGCGCGACGGCAGGATCAAGGTGCTGGCGGTGACCGATAGCGCGCGCACTGCCGCCATGCCGGACGTGCCGACCTCGGCGGAGGCCGGGCTGCCTGGCCTGTTATCGGCCGGCTGGTTCGCCATGGTCGGTCCGCCCAAGCTGCCGGCAGCGTTGCAGAACGAAATCTCCAAGGCGACCGTCGAGGTGCTCAAGCTGCCGGACGTGCAAGCCAAATTCCGCGCGCTCTCGGTCGAGCCGCTTCCCATGACGCCGGCTGAGACGGCGGCCTTCATCAAGGACGAGGCGCGGCGCTGGGGCGATGTGATCAGACAGACCGGCGTGGCGGTGGATTAGTTTTTCACCGCCCACACCATTCCCAGCACTCGTTCGGTGCGCTTTCAGAGGCGGATCGCTGAGCAAGACTTCAGTCCGCCAAGTAGTGCGCCATGTCCGCTTTCAGACGATTGCAGCCGTCCGGCATTGGTGGAAGCGTCGTGATTGACCCACATGCGACATTCTCTCGCCAGCATCACCAACGTTCACTCTTGTCTCATCCGGCTAGATCAAGTCCTACCGATGTCGCAATCTCTCTGATCCGTTGGTACAAAATAATTCGTCAGGTAACGTCCAGCCATGCTCTAACTTTTTGATATGGCGCGAGATCGGTACAACTGACCGGATTTCAGTCAACCGACCCCGCGCTAGTCGTTTGTGTGCAACCGGCAGCTCAGTTACCCACTTTTGGCACCATGCGTTCAGTCGCGGGCGGCAGGAACCTGTCAGTATAGACCGTGGCCGGATTCATGTTGGTCGGCAATTGATAGGCCGACAGCGTGGATTCGATCGTGCCCCTCAACTTCTCCGGCGTGACCGAGCTCAACCCATTTTTCATGACATGCGGCGTGTTGGTTAGACCAAGCGCGATGTCGAGACGAATTTTTTCAATATCCAACTTCATCATCGCATCGCGCGTTTTCAGAATTTCGAGCGCCTTCGATGGCGAGGCGATCGTGTCCTTGGTGCCCTGATTGAGCGCTTTGACCACGCCGCGCACCGTCTCCGGATTTTCATTAGCGAATTTATTCGTCGTCACCAGAGCCAAACCGTACATGTCGGCGCCGAAATCGGCGTAGCGGATCACAAACAGATCGTCCATCGTGAACCCGAGTTCGAGTGCCGCAGGAATATTGGAATTCGTAAATCCGCCAGTTCCATCGACGTCACCGCGCTTGAGCATTGGGCCGAACAGTTGCGGCTGCACGGCCACCCAATCGACCTTCACGTGCTCCGCTTTCGCAGCCTTGAGAAGAATCGAAATCGTATCATGCACCGCGGTGCCGGGTCCGCCCGCAATCTTGCGACCATGGAGATCGGCCGGCGTGCGAATGCCCGCCGCCTTGCGCGTGATGACGGCGAGCGGCGTCTGGTCGAAGCTGACATAGACCGCGAGCAAAGGCGTCGTGGGATTTTGCGCATTGAATCTGACAAGGCTCGGCATATCGACCCAGCCGAAGTGATAGGCGCCGCTCGCCACGTTAACCGCGACATTGGTCGCGCCACGCCCGGCGTCGATCGCATCGACTGTGACTCCACTTGCTTTGAAATATCCGCGCTCCTGAGCGACGAAATACGGCGCATGCGTCCCCTGGATGATCCAGTCCAGACTGATCTTGACGTTCTTTACCTCGGCGATGGCCGTAGGCGAGGCGATCAGGAAGACCGCCATGACCAGTATGAGCTGTTCGATTAAACGGCTAAAACCAAGAGCATTCCGGATTCTGTTGAGCGAGCGATGACCAACCATCTGTTGTCTCCCTTGTGCACACCCGAAATCGCATTGTGGTGAGCTTATCAGAAATATTCTTGCTTGGCAGGGGGGTCATCGGTTGCTAGCATTTCAGTGGCGCGTTCCGCGCCATGTCATCGAGCTTGTGCACCGGTTTTCGAACACTTGTGGCGGCAATGTATCACGTGAATGTGTTCCAATTCGTTTTGAAACGGCGCGGCTTCGTTGAGATATCGATTTCCAGCAACCTAATCAGGTAACCCCAAGTCGAGGAGAAGATCGATGCTGAAACTTCCCGGCCATACCCGCTATGACCATTCCGCCATCGTCAAGCGGAAAGATTATAGCTGGCCGGGCGGCAAGCGGCTCGCCTTCTATATCGCACTCAATATCGAGCATTTCGCATTCAAGGCCGGCCTCGGAATGGACCCAACCAATCGCGGCGGACCGCAGACCACGCGAAACTACGCCTGGCGCGATTACGGCAACCGGATTGGAAACTGGCGTTTGTTCGAGATGCTCGATCAGCTCAAGTTACCCGCCTCGATCCTGTTGAATAGCACGGTCTGCCTGCACTATCCGGATATCATCGAAAAAATAAAACAGCGCGGTGACGATGTGCTCGGCCACGGCCGCACCAATGCCGAATTGTTGAGCCCGCTCTGGGAGCACGATGAAGCGCGCGTCATCAAGGAAGTCACCGAGACCATCGAGAAACATATCGGCGTGCGGCCAACCGGATGGATGGGACCCGGTGCGCTCGAATCCAGCGTGACGCCCGATCTCCTGAAGGAAGCTGGTTACACCCACCTGCTCGACTGGCCATTCGACGATCAGCCGATCTGGATGCGGACCCGCTCGGGGCCGCTGTTGGCCGTGCCCTATCCGCTCGAACTCAACGATGCCGGCACGCTGGTCGCTCGCGATCATTCCGGCCGTGAGTTCGCCGACATGATCGTCGATCAGTTTGAGGAAATGCTAGAGCAGTCGCAGCATGAGCCGCTCGTGTTCTCCCTGTCGCTGCATGGCTTCATCGTCGGCCAGCCATTCCGGCTGCACGCCTTGCGCAAGGCGATCAAGCATTGCGTTGAGCACAAGAACAAGGACCGACTGTGGATCACGCGCGCTGGCGAAATCGCGAAGTTCTGCTTTTCGCAGCCAGATGGAGTCATTCCTGGCCGCTGATCGGACGTAAAAAACCGTAGCCACAAGCAGGGAGAGAGCCGATGAATGCCCCCATCGCCAAAGGCGCAGCCAAGACACATCTGCTGCAATCGAAGCCCGACACGGTTCATTGGGGCTTTTTCGACGGCTCGCTCGCACCCACGCTCACTATCGATTCCGGCGAACGGGTCGTGATCGAATGTGTGTCAGGCAATCCGGAATGGATGCCGCCCGCCACAGCCGGTTTCGAGATTCTTCCCGAGCTTCAGCTGATTCACAAGCTGGCCAAGCGCGGCACCGGCAATCATATCCTCACCGGACCAATTCATGTACGCGGTGCCAGCGTCGGCGATGTGCTTGAGGTCCGCATCCTCGATATCGTCCTGCGCCAAAACTGGGGGTTCAATCTATTCCGTTCCTATGGCGGCACCTTGCCGGAAGAATTCCCCTATTACCGGCTGATTCACGTAGCGCTCGACCATAAGAGCAACATGGTGATCCTGCCCTCCGGCCTGAAGGTGCCAATGCGGCCATTCTTCGGTCAGCTCGCGGTCGCGCCGCCCAAGGCTTTTGGACGACAGAACAGCAAGGAACCGCGCGAGTTCGGCGGCAACATCGATTGCAAGGAACTGGTCAAGGGCAGCACCATCTTTTTACCGGTCTGGAACGAGGGCGCATTGTTCTCGACCGGCGACGGCCACGCCGCCCAGGGCGATGGCGAGGTGAACGGCACCGCGGTCGAGACTGCGCTAACCGGCACTTTCGAGTTTCATGTCCGCAAGGATTTGCACTGGAAGCTGCCGCGCGCCGAGACGGCAACGCATTATATCGCCTTTGGTCTCGATACCGATCTCGACGACGCGGCACGCCAAGCCTTGCACGAAATGATCGAGTGGATCACGGTATTGACCGGCATCTCGAAGGATGAGGCCTACGCGCTGAGCAGCTTCGCCGTCGATCTGCACGTGACCCAGACCGTCAATAACGTCAAAGGTATTCACGCAATGATTGAAAAGAACATCCTACGCAAAAGTGCTTAATGTTTTATCGTTCATTGCGACGCGCAGCGGACGTGTTTCGTTGTTGGCCGAACAAGGTTGAATCTGCATGAACCTCGTCGAGCTCGACCGCGTTTCGTTGCGTTACGGCGACGACGGCGACGGCACGCTTGCGCTGCACGGCGCCACGCTCAGCGTACGCACTGGCGAATTCGTGGCAGTGGTGGGACCATCCGGCTGCGGCAAGTCCACACTCATGAAAGTCGTGACCGGCCTTTGGCCGCCGACCGCGGGTAGAGTGACGGTGAGCGGCCAGGAGGTTTCGGGACCGCTGAGCATTGTCGGCATGGCGTTCCAGAATCCGACCCTTCTGCCGTGGCGGACAGCGCTCGACAATGTCATGTTGCCGCTTGAGATCGTCCAACCACATTGCACGCGGCTCAAGCGCGAACGCGCGGCTTATAAGACGAAGGCGCGCGGTATTCTCCAGCTTGTCGGCCTCAAGGGCTTCGAGGACCACTATCCCTGGCAGCTTTCGGGTGGCATGCAGCAGCGCACCTCGCTCTGCCGCGCATTGATTCACGATCCATCGCTGCTCATGCTCGACGAGCCGTTCGCCTCACTCGACATGTTCACGCGCGAGGAATTGTGGCTGGCCTTGCAGGATTTATGGCTCGCCCGCCAGCCGACGGTTATTCTCGTAACCCACGACTTGCGCGAAGCGGCGTTTCTCGCCGATCGCGTGTTGGTGATGAGCGCAAGGCCGGGGCGCATCGTTGCAGAACGATTTGTCGACCTGCCAAGACCGCGCAATCTCGATATGACCTACCAGCCTTATTCGGTCGCGCTTGTCCATGAGTTGCGCGAACACATCAGTTCGGCGCGCGCGCAAGTCAATGTGAACGGGTGAGCGACATGTCCAATGACATCCTCGATCCTCTTCCCGTCCGGCCGCGCAGGCATGTTCTATTGCAACGCAAGACATTGCGGCACGTATTGCCGTGGGTCGTCATCATCTCCACTTTTTTGCTTTGGGAAGGCGCCGTTCAGCTATTTAAGATCGAGCAATTCGTGCTGCCGGCCCCATCCGCGATATTCTCGGTCGCCTGGGAATGGCGCTGGGCTATCCTCGATCATTCCTGGCAGACGTTCATCACAACCTTGATTGGATTTGGCATCGCGGTAATTTTTGGCCTGGCGACGGGAATTGCGATTGGCTCATCTACTCTGATCTACGACAGCTTCTATCCGGCGTTGATCGGGTTTAACTCAATCCCGAAAGTCGCGGTCGTTCCGATCCTTGTGATCTGGTTCGGCATTGGCACAGTGCCGGCAGTCATCACCGCATTCCTCATTTCGTTTTTTCCAATTCTGGTGAATGTCGCGGCCGGCATTGCCACTGTTGAGCCAGAGTTGAACGACGTGCTGCGAGCTCTTGGCGCCAAGCGATGGAAGATCATTCAGAAAGTCGGGCTGCCACGGTCGATGCCTTATTTCTTCGCCTCGCTGAAGGTCGCCATTACTTTCGCATTCGTCGGCACGATTGTGTCGGAGACGGTGGCTGCGAATAAAGGTATTGGCTATCTGATGCTAGTTGCCTCCTCACGCTTCGAGGTACCGCTGGCATTTGCCGGATTGCTGGTGACGAGTGTCATGGGTATCGGCATGTATCTCGTCGCATCCTATGTGGAGCGGCGCATGACCGGATGGGCAACCCGTGGCATCGATATGCCGGCCCCGGTCTAGGGCCGCGTAGATGGGTTCATTTAAAAATAATTGGCGGTGTGGTCAGTCCACCGCGGGATTGTCTCCGTTACAAGTGTTCCCGATAACTGGACTCATCATCGGGCTGGTCCCATGTCGGTTCATGTGCAGGTTTTCGGATGCCGGCATGACGGCGCCATCCACGCGCTCCGACGACCGGCGTCCGAAAAGCGCCAAGGCACGAAATCGCGGTCGGTTACGGGCAGAGGTTGCCGCGGGCGCTATGGGGATTTCGCCGCGGGGT
>CAZNSG010000165.1:0-17971 GCA_964575715.1 uncultured Hyphomicrobiales bacterium
CAAGGGAATGGGCGAACTGCACTTGGACATCAAAGTCGATATCCTGCGCCGCACCTACAAAGTCGAAGCCACCGTTGGCGCGCCGCAAGTGGCCTACCGCGAAAAACTTGGCCGCTCCGCCACCATCGATTACACCCACAAGAAACAAACCGGCGGCTCGGGCCAGTTCGCGCGCGTCAAGATCGAATTTGGGCCGGGCGCACCGGGGACGGGCTTTGTGTTCAAGAATTCGATCGTCGGCGGCGCGGTGCCGAAGGAATTCGTCCCAGCCGTGGAGAAGGGTCTGGAGTCCGTTCTTGGCTCCGGCGTGCTCGCGGGCTTTCCGGTGGTCGATATAAAGGTTTCGCTCATCGACGGCGCCTATCACGACGTTGATTCATCGGCGATGGCCTTCGAGATCGCTGCGCGGACAGCGCTGCGCGAGGCCTTGCGCGAGGGCGCTTCGGTGCTGCTCGAGCCGATTATGAAAGTCGAAGTGGTGACACCGGAGGATTATACCGGCTCGGTGATCGGCGATCTCAATTCACGGCGCGGTCAAATCCAAGGTCAGGACATGCGCGGCAATGCCAACGTGATCAACGCGATGGTGCCGCTCGCCAACATGTTTTCTTACGTCAACAACTTGCGTTCCATGAGTCAGGGGCGCGCCACATTCACCATGCAGTTCGACCACTACGAGCAAGTTCCGCAAAATGTCGCGATAGAGGTCCAGGCGAAGTACGCCTGACGGGAACAAAATGAACGGTCAAAACATCCGCATCCGGCTTAAGGCGTTCGACCACCGCATTCTCGATGCGTCGACGCGCGAGATCGTCAATACCGCCAAGCGTACCGGCGCGCAGGTGCGCGGGCCGATCCCGCTGCCGACTAAGATCGAGAAGTTCACGGTCAACCGTTCGCCGCACGTGGACAAGAAAAGCCGCGAACAATTCGAAATGCGGACACACAAGCGTCTCCTGGACATCGTCGATCCCACGCCGCAGACGGTCGATGCGCTGATGAAGCTCGATCTGGCCGCGGGTGTGGACGTCGAGATCAAGCTCTAAGCCGGGAACGAGGGAACAACAATGCGCACAGGCGTGATCGCACAAAAGGTCGGGATGACCCGGCTGTTCACCGAGGCCGGTGAACATGTGCCGGTGACGGTGCTGCGCCTTGCGCAATGCCAGGTGGTCGCGCACCGCACCAAGGATAAGAACGGCTATGTCGCGCTCCAGCTCGGCTCGGGGCAGCGCAAGGTCAAGAACGTTAGCAAGGCCGAACGCGGCCGGTTCGCGATCGCCAAGGTGGAACCCAAGCGCAAGCTCGCCGAGTTCCGCGTGAGCGAGGATGCCCTTATTCCCGTGGGCGCGGAGATTACAGCGGATCATTTCTTGGTCGGGCAATTCGTCGATGTCACCGGAACCTCCATCGGCAAGGGATTCGCCGGCGGGATGAAGCGGTGGAACTTCAGCGGCCTGCGGGCTTCGCACGGCGTGTCGATCTCGCACCGCTCGATCGGATCAACCGGCGGGCGGCAGGATCCCGGCAAGACGTTCAAGGAAAAAAAGATGCCCGGCCACATGGGCGTCGATCGGATCACCACGCTTAATTTGCGCGTGGTGCAGACCGATGTGGAGCGCGGCCTGATCATGATCGAGGGCGCGGTGCCCGGCGCCAAGGGCGGCTGGATCACGGTGCGCGACGCGATCAAGAAGAAGGCACCAAAGGATCTGCCGAAGCCGGGCAAATTCCGCGCGCCTGCGGCCGAGACGGCTGAGCCCGCTCCCGCCAAGGAAGGGGCGTGAGATGGAGCTGAAAGTCACCACTCTCGATGGCAAGGCAGCGGGATCGGTCACGGTATCGGACACGATCTTCGGGCTCAAACCGCGCGGCGACCTCATTCAACGCTGCGTGGTATGGCAGCTTGCCAAGCGGCGCGCCGGCACGCACGCGGTCAAGAATCGTGCCGACATCAATCGCACCGGCAAGAAAATGTACGCGCAGAAGGGCACCGGCAACGCCCGCCATGGGTCGGCGCGCGTCAATCTGTTCCGCGGCGGCGGCCGCTCGTTTGGCCCCGTGGTGCGCAGCCACGAGATCGGCCTGCCCAAGAAGGTGCGCGCGCTCGCGCTCAGGCATGCGCTCTCCGCCAAGGCCAAGGCCGGCGGCATCGTCGTCCTCGACAAGGCGAGTGTGAAGGATGCAAAGACCAAAGCGTTGGCAAGTCGATTCGAGGAGCTCGGGTTCGACAACGCGCTCATTATCGACGGCCCCGAGATCGAGGCGAGTTTCCGCGCGGCGACGCGCAATATTCCGAACATCGACGTGCTGCCGATTCAGGGCATCAACGTCTATGACATCCTGCGGCGCGGCAAGCTGGTGCTGACCAGGGCCGCACTGGATGCGCTGGAGGCGCGGTTCAAATGAGCACCACCGATCCGCGCCACTACGACGTCATCATCGCTCCGGTGATTACCGAAAAGGCGACCACTGCGTCCGAGCAAAACAAGGTGGTGTTCAAGGTCAACCGCAACGCGACCAAGCCGCAGATCAAGGAGGCGGTGGAAAAGCTGTTCGATGTCAAGGTCAAACGCGTCAATACGCTGATCCGCGGCGGCAAGATCAAGGCCTTCAAAGGCAGGCTCGGCGAGCAGCAGTCAACCAAGCGCGCGATCGTGACCCTGGAAGAGGGCCACAGGATCGACGTAACCACGGGTTTGTAAGGGCAGGGCAACCATGGCACTCAAAAGCTATAAGCCAGTCACGCCCGGCCAGCGCCAGCTTGTCCTCGTCAATCGCGCGGGCCTGCATCGCGGCGATCCGATCAAGACGCTGGTGGAAGGACAGAATTCAAGCGGCGGGCGCAACAATCACGGGCGAATTACTTCGCGTTTTCGCGGCGGCGGCCACAAGCAGGCCTACCGCATCGTCGATTTCAAGCGCCAAAAACACGACCAGCCGGCGAAGGTCGAGCGCATCGAATACGATCCCAACCGCACCGGTTTCATCGCGCTCGTCAAGTACGCCGATGGCGAACAGTCCTATATTCTTGCGCCGCAGCGGCTTGCGGCCGGCGATACGATCGTCGCGGGCGAGCAAGTTGACATCAAGCCCGGCAATGCCATGCCGACCGGCAACATGCCGATCGGCACCATCGTCCACAATGTGGAAATCAAGATCGGTAAAGGCGGGCAGATCGCGCGTTCGGCGGGCACTTACACGCAGATCGTCGGACGTGACGGAGATTATGTCATCCTTCGGCTCAATTCCGGAGAACAGCGCCTCGTGCATGGCCGCTGCATGGCGACCGTGGGCGCGGTGTCAAATCCCGACCAGATGAACATCTCGATCGGCAAGGCCGGGCGCACGCGCTGGATGGGCCGCATGCCGCACAATCGCGGCATTACCATGAATCCGGTCGATCATCCGCACGGCGGCCGCACCAAGGGCGGCGGCCATCCGACCACACCGTGGGGATTCCCGACCAAAGGCAAGAAGACCCGCAAGAACAAGTCCACCGCCAAATTCATCATGATGAGCCGCCATGCGCGGAAGAAATAGGCAAGAGCCATGACGCGTTCCGTTTGGAAAGGCCCGTTCGTCGACGGCTATCTGCTCAAAAAGGCAGAGGTTTCGCGATCCTCGGGCCGGCGAGAAATGATCAAGATCTGGAGCCGGCGCTCGACCATCCTGCCGCAGTTCGTAGGGCTGACTTTCGGCGTCTACAATGGGCAGAAGCACATTCCGGTGATGGTGACGGAAGAAATGGTGGGGCACAAGTTCGGCGAGTTCTCGCCGACGCGCTCGTTCTATGGACACACGTCCGACCGCAAGTCCAAGCGCGTGAGTGAAGGCGTGGCGCCTGCCGCTCCGGGTGCAACGCCCGCGGCGCCGGCTGCTGCACCCGCGGCGAAGACCTGACCGGATCACGAGAAAAGAAAAAAGAGAAACGATCATGGGCAAACGTTCACGCGAAAGGGTGCTCTCGGATAACGAGGCCAAGGCGGTGGCGCGCATGCTGCGGGTCTCGCCGCAGAAACTTAATCTGCTCGCGCAACTCATTCGCGGCAAGAAGGTCGAAACCGCGCTCGCCGACCTGCAATTCTCGAAAAAGCGCATCGCGCGCGAAGTGAAGAAATGCCTGGAGTCGGCGGTCGCGAATGCGGAGAACAATCACGAGCTCGACGTCGACGATCTGATCGTTGCCGAGGCGCATGTAGGCAAGGCGCTGGTGCTCAAACGCTTCACCCCGCGCGGCCGCGGCCGCATGGGACGGATTTTCAAGCCGTTTTCGAACCTGACCATCGTCGTGCGTCAGGTCGAGAGCGCGGCTTAAGGAGAAGATCGATGGGTCAGAAGGTCAATCCGGTTGGCTTGCGGCTCGGCATCAACCGAACCTGGGATTCGCGCTGGTATGCCGGCAAGAACGAATACGGGTTGCTGCTGCATGAGGACATGAAAATTCGCAAAGAACTCTCGGTGCAGCTCAAGCAGGCGGCGGTATCGAAGATCGTCATCGAGCGCCCGCACAAGAAATGCAGGGTGACGATTCACTCCGCCCGTCCCGGCGTGGTGATCGGCAAGAAAGGCGCCGACATCGAAAAAATTCGCCGCAAGGTTGCCGAGCTGACCAAATCCGATGTGGTCATCAACATTGTCGAGATCCGGAAACCGGAACTCGACTCGACACTCGTCGCTGAATCGATCGCGCAGCAGCTCGAACGCCGCGTTGCTTTCCGCCGTGCTATGAAGCGCGCCGTGCAATCGGCCATGCGGCTTGGCGCCGGGGGCATCCGAATCAATTGCGCGGGCCGGCTGGGCGGCGCGGAAATCGCGCGCACGGAATGGTATCGCGAGGGACGCGTGCCGCTCCACACGCTGCGCGCCGATGTCGATTACGGCGTTGCCACCGCCTACACCACCTATGGCACCTGCGGCGTCAAGGTGTGGATCTTCAAGGGCGAAATTTTGGAGCACGATTCCATGGCGCAGGATAAACGCCTGGCCGAGGCCGAAGCGGGCCGTCCGCGGCGCGAAACCGCGTAATCGGACAAGAAGAAACGAAAGAAATTCGACATGCTGCAACCAGTCCGCACCAAGTTCCGCAAGGCGCACAAGGGCCGCATCCACGGCTATGCGACCAGCGCCGTCGATCTGCATTTCGGTCAATACGGACTGAAGGCGCTCGAGCCGGAACGCGTCACCGCGCGCCAGATCGAAGCCGCGCGGCGCGCGCTGACCCGCCACATGAAGCGCTCCGGCCGGGTGTGGATCCGCATTTTTCCGGACGTTCCGGTGACCAAGAAGCCGCTCGAAGTTCGCATGGGCTCGGGCAAGGGCGGGATCGAACTGTGGATCGCGCGAGTCAAGCCGGGACGCATCATTTTCGAGGTCGACGGCGTGTCTGAACAGATCGCGCGCGAGGCGTTCGCGCTGGCTGCGGCCAAGCTGCCGATCAAAACCCGTTTCGTACGGCGAATCGCTGAGTAGCTGGAGATATCGCCATGAAAGCCTCCGACGCGCGCGCCATGACGGTCGACCAGATCGACGACGAGGTGCTCAAGCTCAAGAAGGAGCAGTTCAACCTGCGTTTCCAGCGCGCGACCGGCCAGCTCGAAAATACCGTGCGCGTGCGCGTCGTGCGGCGCGACATCGCGCGGCTCAAGACCATCGCGCGGCAAAAACGCGCGGGTGCCACGGAGCCGCAAGCAGTGCCAGCGGCGGCCGGGAGTGATGCCAAGCCCAAGCGCGCGGCGAAAGCCAAGGCGCCGGCCAAGTCAAAGTCGAAGGGTTAAGGGGATCGAAATGCCGAAGCGAACGCTGCAGGGCGTGGTGTTGAGCGACAAGCAGGACAAGACGGTCATCGTCAGTGTCGAGCGCCGCTTTACCCATCCGGTCCTTAAGAAAACGATCAGACGGTCGAAGACCTTCCATGCCCACGACGAGAAAAACGAATTTTCGGTGGGCGATGTGGTTTGGATCGAGGAGCATCGCCCGATTTCCAAGCTCAAGCGCTGGATGGTGGTGCGGGGCGAGAAAAAGAAGAAGACCGAAGGGCTGCTGGACGAAGAGATTGCGGATGCCGGGAAGAAGCCACGGAAAGCAAGAGCGAAATGAGTGCGGCTACGATGTGTAGTGGAATGCGAGGCGCAGCATGATTCAGATGCAAACCAATCTCGACGTGGCGGACAATTCCGGCGCGCGCCGCGTCATGTGCATCAAGGTGCTGGGCGGCTCGAAGCGCAAATACGCCACCGTCGGTGACGTCATCGTCGTGTCGGTCAAGGAGGCAATCCCGCGCGGGCGCGTCAAGAAGGGTGAAGTGATGCGTGCGGTGGTGGTGCGCATCTCAAAGGACATCAAAAGAGCGGATGGTTCGGTCATCCGCTTCGATCGCAATGCGGCAGTACTGATGAACCCGCAGATGGAGCCGGTTGGCACGCGCATCTTCGGTCCGGTGCCGCGCGAACTGCGCGCCAAGAATCACATGAAGATCATCTCGCTTGCGCCGGAGGTGCTGTGATGGCGGCCAAGATCAAGAAGGGCGACAAGGTGATCGTGCTCACGGGCCGCGACAAGGGGCGCAGCGGAGAAGTGATCGAGGTGCACCCGCAGGCGGAACGCGCGCTGGTGCGCGGCATCAACGTGGTCAAGCGCCATCAGAAGCAGACGGCGCAACTGGAGGGCGGCATCATTACCAAGGAAATGCCAATCCATCTGTCCAATCTCGCCGTGGCGGATCCCAAGGACGGCAAGCCCACGCGCGTCGGCTTCAAGATCATGGCGGACGGCAAGCGGGTGCGGATGGCCAAGCGTTCGGGAGTCGAGATCGATGGCTGACAACGACGACAAGGCGCAGAAAGCCGGCGCCGGCGATAAGGCGCCTAAGAGCGATAAGCAGCCGCGGCCCGACAAGGGCCAGCAGCAGGCGCAGCCAAAGGGCGAAAAAGGCCAGCAGCAGCAGGCTAAAAAGGGCGATAAAGGCCAGAAGCCTGCGGCGCCTGCCGAGAAAAAGCCGCGCGTGCCAGAGGAGAAGGTCACGCCACGTCTGAAGACTCATTTCGACGATGTCGTGTGCAAACAATTGACCGAGCAGTTCGGCTACAAAAATCGTCTGCAGGTGCCGAAGATTTCGAAAATCGTCGTCAATATGGGCATCGGCGAGGGCGTGGCCGACCGCAAGAAGGTCGAGCAGGCCGCTGCGGATCTGGCGCTGATTGCGGGTCAGAAACCGGTCATCACCAAGGCGCGCAAATCGATCGCCACCTACAAATTGCGCACCGGACAAGCGATCGGCTGCAAGGTGACGTTGCGCAAAACGAGGATGTACGAGTTCATCGATCGGCTGGTGACCATCGCACTGCCCCGCGTGCGCGACTTTCGCGGCCTTAGTCCAAAGAGCTTCGACGGGCGCGGCAATTATACCGTCGGCATGAAGGAGCACATCGTTTTCCCCGAGATCGACTACGACAAGGTCGTCGACATCTGGGGCATGGACATCACGGTCTGCACAACAGCGCGCACCGACGAAGAAGCGCGCGCGCTGCTTGCGGCGTTTAATTTCCCGTTCCGGCAGTGAGGTCTGTTAGTCCTCAAACGCGGACAGTCAGGAGAAGCGAATGGCGAAGAAGAGTTCGATCGAGAAGAACAACCGGCGGCGCAGGATGACGAAGCAATATTCGGGCCGGCGCGCACGGCTCAAGGCAATCGCGCGCGACAAGCAGAGGCCGATGGAGGAGCGGTTTGCAGCCACACTCAAGCTCGCGGAGCTGCCACGCAACTCCTCGGCTACGCGCATCCGCAATCGCTGCGAGATGACCGGCCGGCCGCGCGGCTACTATCGCAAGCATAGATTGTCACGCATTGCATTGCGCGATCTCGGTTCCAAGGGCCTGATCCCAGGCCTGTTGAAGTCGAGTTGGTGAGGAGGATCAGCTCATGGCAGTGATTGATCCGCTCGGCGATATGATCGCGCGCATCCACAATGCGCAGATGCGCAGCAAGCCGAAGGTTTCCACCCCCGGCTCGAAACTGCGCTCGCGCGTGCTCGAAGTGCTGAAAAGCGAGGGTTATATCCGCGGCTTTGCGACCGTCGAACATAAGGATGGCCGCACAGAGATCGATATCGAGCTGAAATATTTCGACGGTCAGCCGGTGATCCGCGAAATCTCGCGGGTGTCGAAGCCGGGCCGCCGCGTCTATGCTTCGGTGCGCAATCTGCCGCGCATCAACAACGGACTGGGCGTTGCGATCGTCTCCACGCCCAAGGGCGTGATGGCCGATCACGACGCACGTGACGCCAATGTCGGCGGCGAAATTCTCTGCACGGTATTCTGAGGCTTGAGAGCTTTAAGGGAAACGGACCATGTCTCGGATCGGTAAAAAGGCGGTCGCGCTTCCCTCCGGCGTCACCGCGAACGTCGAGGGCCAGACCGTCAAGATCAAGGGCCCGAAAGGCGCGCTGCAATTGGTGCTGCACGACGACATCGCGGCCAAGGTGGAGGGCAGCAGCATCAAGCTCGATCCGCGTGTGGAAACCCAACGCGGGCGCGCGCAATGGGGCACTTCGCGCACGCTGGTGGCCAATCTGATTGCCGGCGTGACCAAAGGTTTCGAGGAGCGCCTCGAAATCAGCGGCGTCGGATTTCGCGCGGCGGTGCAAGGCAAGAACTTGCAGTTGCAGCTCGGATTTAGCCACGACGTGGTGTTCCCAATTCCGGAGGGTATCACGATTGCGACGCCGAAGGCGACCGAGATCGTGGTCACGGGCCTCGACAAGCAGAAAGTCGGAAAGGCCGCGGCAGAAATTCGCGCCTTCCGCCCGCCGGAACCCTACAAGGGCAAGGGCGTGAAATACGCAGGCGAATACATCCTGCGCAAGGAAGGCAAGAAGAAGTAACGGGAGTTGACGATGGCGACGGTCAAGGATCGGACAGAGCGGCGCAAGGCGGCCGTGCGGCGCGCCGTCAAGCGCGCGGCCGGCGTGCGCGTGCGGCTCTCCGTGTTCCGCTCGTCGAAGCACATTTATGCGCAGGTGATCGACGATACCAAGGGGCAGACGCTGGCTGCGGCTTCGTCAATCGAGAAGGCCATGCGTGAAGGCATGAAAACCGGCGCCAACATCAATTCGGCCAAGGCGGTCGGCAAGCTGCTGGCCGAGCGCGCGCTGCAGAAGGGGATCAAAGACGTTGTGTTCGACCGCGGTGGTTATCGCTATCACGGCCGGATCAAGGCACTCGCCGATGCCGCGCGCGAGGGCGGCCTCAAGTTTTGATCGGATGATAACGGGCGCAAGAGCCCGAACGGAAAGCAGATTACGATGGCACGAGAACCCAGACGAGATCGTGAGCGCGGTGCGGGGCGGGATGAGCGCGAGAGCGAGTTCATCGACAAGCTCGTGCATATCAATCGCGTGGCCAAGGTGGTCAAGGGCGGCCGGCGTTTCGGGTTTGCCGCACTCGTGATCGTCGGCGACCAGAAAGGCCGGGTCGGCTTTGGGCACGGCAAGGCGCGCGAGGTGCCAGAAGCAATTCGCAAGGCCACCGACGCCGCCAAACGCAATGTCACGCGCGTGCCGTTGCGCGAGGGCCGCACGCTGCACCACGATGTGCTCGGCCGCCACGGCGCGGGCCGCGTCTTTTTGCGCGCAGCACCCCCCGGCACCGGCATCATCGCCGGCGGCCCGATGCGCGCCGTGTTCGAAACGCTCGGAATGCAGGACGTGGTGGCGAAATCGATCGGTTCGTCTAATCCCTACAACATGGTGCGCGCCACATTCGACGCGCTCAAGCATCAGGATTCGCCGCGTTCGGTCGCGGCGCGGCGCAACATCAAGGTTTCGGCGCTGCAGGCGCGCCGCCGCGATGTCGATGCCGAAGCGGCAACCGAATAAGAGGAAGCGGGCCATGGCGAGCGCGGCAAAGACCATCAAGATCGAGCAGACCGGCAGTCCGCAACGGCGCCATCATGATCAGCGCGAGACGCTGGTCGGGTTGGGGCTCAACAAGATCGGCCGCGTGCGCGATCTGCCGGATACGCCGATGACCCGCGGCATGATCGAGAAGGTCAAGCATCTAGTGCGCGTGGCCGAAGGCAAATAAGGAGAGCGGCCATGAAACTTAACGAGATCGCCCCGCGGCCGGGGTCGCGCAAGAACCGCTTCCGCATTGGCCGCGGCATCGGCTCAGGCAAGGGCAAGACGGGTGGCCGGGGCGGCAAGGGCCAGACCGCGCGCTCGGGCGTGCGCATCAAGGGCTTCGAGGGCGGCCAAATGCCGATCCATCGCCGCTTGCCCAAGCGCGGCTTCAAGAACGTCAAGTTCGCCCTGCGGCTCAACGAGATCAACTTGGGCCGCGTGCAGGCCGCAATCGATGCCGGCCGGCTTGACCCGAACGGCGTGGTCGATGCCGAGCTGCTGGTCAAGTCTGGCCTCTTGCGCCGGGTCAAGGATGGCGTGCGGCTGCTCGGCGACGGGGAGCTTAAGGCCAAGGTGGGGTTTGCGGTATTCGGCGCCTCCAAATCGGCGGTGGCCGCGGTCGAGAAGGCCGGCGGTTCAGTCAAGATATTGGCGCCGGCCAAGAAAGAGGACGAAAAGGCCGCCTGATCGGGCGGCCGTCGCGCGGCCTTGCCATGGGAAACTGCGTCATTGCGACCATGGATTTATGATTGCCGCGCACCACATAGAGGCCTGGATTGCTGGATGCCCGGCCTTGGCGGGGCAGATTCTGGCCGGGTAGGGGCAAGGCGGGAACGGGAGCTCTCATGGTCTCTGCTGCGGAACAATTGGCGGCCAATTTAAATTTTTCGGCGCTGGCCAAGGCCGAGGAACTGAAGAAACGCATCTGGTTCACGCTTGGCGCGCTGCTGATCTATCGCTTCGGCACCTACATTCCGTTGCCCGGAATCGACCCCTCGGCGTGGGATCAGATTTTCAAGTCGCAGGCCGGCGGCATCCTCGGCATGTTCAACATGTTCGCCGGCGGCGGTATCCAGCGCATGGCGATCTTCGCGCTCAACATCATGCCGTACATCTCGGCCTCGATCATCATGCAGCTGATGACGACGGTGTCGCCCACCCTCGAACAGCTGAAGAAAGAAGGCGAGCAGGGCCGCAAGGTCATCAACCAGTACACGCGCTATGGCACCGTGTTCCTGGCCGCGCTGCAAGCCTACGGGATCGCTCTCGGACTCGAAGGCGCTGGCAACGCGGTAAGCGAACCGGGCTACTTCTTCCGGATTTCGACCATGATCACGCTCACGGGCGGCACCATGTTCCTGATGTGGCTCGGCGAGCAGATCACCTCGCGCGGCATCGGTAACGGTATTTCATTGATCATCATGGCGGGCATCGTGGCGGAATTGCCATCCGCCATCGCCGGCATGCTGGAACTCGGCCGCCAGGGCGCGCTTTCCACGGGTTTGATCTTGATCGTCATCGTGATGGCGGTCGCGGTGATCGCCTTCATCGTGTTCATGGAACGCGCGCAGCGCAGGCTCCTGATCCAATATCCCAAACGGCAGGTCGGCAACCGCATGTTCGAGGGTCAATCCTCGCACCTGCCGCTCAAGCTCAACACTTCGGGCGTGATCCCGCCGATCTTCGCCTCTTCGCTGCTGCTGCTGCCGTCCACCGTCGCCAACATCAATGCCGGGCAAGGACCGGAATGGTTCGTCGCCGTTACCACGCTGCTTGGCCACGGGAGACCGCTGTTCCTCATCCTCTATATCGCATTGATCGTATTTTTCGCCTTTTTCTATACGGCGATCGTGTTCAATCCGACCGAGACGGCTGAAAATCTCAAGAAACATGGCGGATTCATTCCTGGAATTCGCCCCGGCGAGCGCACGGCCGAGTACATCGATTACGTGCTGACCCGCGTCACGGTGGTGGGCGCGGCCTATCTTGCGATCGTGTGCCTGATACCGGAGATGTTGATCTCCTATGCAGCGGTGCCGTTCTATTTCGGCGGCACATCGCTCTTGATCGTGGTGAGCGTGACCATGGACACGGTGGCGCAGGTTCAGGGTTATCTGCTCGCGCATCAATACGAAGGTCTGATCAAAAAGTCGAAGCTGCGAGGGCGGCGGCGATGAGGGTGATACTGCTCGGCCCGCCGGGGGCCGGCAAAGGCACGCAAGCGCAACGGCTTGTCGTTAAATATGGCGTCGCGCAGCTCTCTACGGGCGATATGTTGCGCGCGGCGGTGAAAGCCGGCACGCCGGTCGGGCGCAAGGTGGCGGACATCATGGCGCGCGGCGCGCTGGTGCCCGACGATCTGGTGGTGGCGATCGTGGCCGACCGCATCGATCAAGCCGATGCCAAGCGCGGTTTCATCCTTGACGGATTTCCCCGCACCGTGCCGCAGGCCGAGGCGCTCGAGCAAATGCTCAAGAAAAAAGGCCTCAAGCTCGACGCTGTGATCGCGCTCAAGGTGGACGAAGAGGTGCTGGTCCATCGCATCAAGACCAGGATTGCGCAAATGCGCGTGAGCGGGGAAGCGCTGCGCACCGATGACAGCCCGGAAATTCTCCAGGAGCGGCTTGCGGCCTATCGCGCCCAGACCGCGCCCCTGCTCGCCTACTACTCCGGTAAGGGCATGCTCAAGACGGTCGATGGCATGGCCGCGATCGACGAGGTGACCGCCGCGATCGGGCGGGAGATGGCGGAGGCCGCATTTCGGCCCGCGCCGGCCAAGTGGGCCGGGCGCGGCAGCGGGAAAACGGCATCTAGCCCCAAGGCGGCCGGGCCTAAGATGGGGGCCGCCAAGGGGAGGCGGGATAAGCAGGCCAAGGCATCCAAGCCAGCCAAGCCATCCAAGCCGGCCAAAGCATCCAAAGCGGCCAGCCGACAGGCTCGAACAGCTCGGGGACCTGCGTCAGGGCGAAAATCCGGCGGGAAAGCGCAGGCGCGGAGGTTGACGAAGTGATGGAGAATCCCCTAATAAGTTGCACATTCAGTAGGAGACAAAGCAAACGATGCCGGGCCCCGGGAAGGCGGGGTGGGCGTCGTGTTGCTGCGTTGGCAAGACCTTCCAGAAAGATCAGAACTGACAGCGTTGGTCGTCCGCTCGCGTCGGCCGGAACAGGAGCGAAGTCGTGGCGCGAATTGCAGGTGTGAATCTCCCGACCAACAAGCGCGTCGTTATCGCGCTTCAATATATTCATGGGATCGGGTCGAAAAAGGCGCACGAGATCATGGAAAATGTCCGCCTCCCGCAAGACCGCCGGGTGTCACAGCTGACCGACCAGGAAGTGCTGCAGATCCGCGAGATGATCGACCGCGACTATATCGTCGAGGGTGACCTGCGGCGCGAGGTTTCGATGAACATCAAGCGGCTGATGGATCTCGGCTGCTATCGGGGATTGCGTCATCGCAAGGGCCTGCCTGTCCGTGGACAGCGCACCCATACCAACGCCCGCACCCGCAAGGGTCCGGCCAAGGCGATTGCAGGCAAGAAAAAAGTCGTCGCCTAGAAATTTTCGGATTTTGCTCGGGCAGTCACGCCGGCGGAGCAACGAAAGGAATATGAATGGGTAAGGAAGCTACCGCCCGCGTTCGCCGTCGCGAACGAAAAAATATCGCGTCGGGCGTCGCGCATGTGAATGCATCGTTTAACAACACAATGATCACCATCGCCGATGCCCAGGGCAACACCATTGCCTGGTCGTCTTCGGGCACTATGGGATTCAAGGGCTCGCGTAAATCGACGCCTTATGCCGCGCAGGTCGCGGCTGAGGACGCGGCCAAGAAGGCGCAAGAACACGGCATGCGGACACTCGAAGTGGAAGTCGCCGGACCAGGTTCGGGGCGAGAGTCGGCGCTGCGGGCGTTGCAGGCCGCCGGGTTTACTATCACGTCGATCCGCGATGTAACTCCGATACCACACAACGGCTGCCGGCCGAGAAAGCGACGGCGCGTATGACCGACATATTCACGCGATCGGCGGGCACACCGCCGGCTGAGAGTTCACTGGGGGCGAAATGGGGCGCGCAGTCGAATGCGCCGCTCAATACAACAGGTGCGAACGTGATCCAGAAGAACTGGCAAGAACTGATCAGGCCAAACAAGCTGCAAGTGGCTTTGGGCAGCGATGCCAAGCGGATGGCGACGTTGGTTGCCGAGCCGCTTGAGCGCGGCTTCGGCGTGACGCTTGGAAACGCGTTGCGGCGGGTTCTCCTGTCTTCGCTGCAAGGCGCTGCCGTGCAATCGGTCCACATCGACGGGGTATTGCACGAATTCTCCTCGATCGCGGGCGTGCGCGAGGACGTCACCGACATCGTGCTCAACATCAAGGACATCGCCATCAAAATGCAGGGCGATGGACCCAAGCGCATGGTGGTGAAGAAGCAGGGTCCGGGTACCGTGACCGCGAGCGACATTCAGACCGTGGGCGATATCGTCGTGCTCAACCCGGATCTGGTGCTGTGCACGCTCGATGAGGGCGCCGAGATTCGCATGGAATTCACGGTCAATACCGGCAAGGGCTACGTGCCGTCCGAGCGCAACCGGCCGGAGGATGCGCCGATCGGGCTGATCCCGGTCGACAGTCTTTATTCTCCGGTGCGCAGGGTGTCCTATAAGGTCGAGAATACGCGCGAGGGCCAGATCCTCGACTACGACAAGCTCACCTTGCAGATTGAGACCAACGGCGCGGTGGGACCGGAAGATGCGCTCGCCTATGCCGCGCGTATCCTGCAGGACCAGCTCAACGTGTTCGTGAATTTCGAGGAGCCGAGAAAAGAAGTTGCGGTCGAGGTCATCCCCGATCTCGCCTTCAATCCCGCGTTCCTCAAGAAGGTCGACGAACTCGAGCTGTCCGTGCGCTCGGCCAATTGTCTCAAGAACGACAATATCGTCTATATCGGCGATCTGGTGCAGAAGTCGGAAGCCGAAATGCTGCGCACGCCGAACTTCGGCCGCAAGTCGCTAAACGAGATCAAGGAAGTGCTGGCGCAGATGGGGCTGCATCTCGGCATGGAAGTGCCGGGTTGGCCGCCGGAAAACATCGAAGAGCTGGCCAAGCGCTTCGAGGATCACTACTGAGCAGGGGTCAGGCATCAGGGGTCAGGTATCAGGACGTCCTGATCCCCGACACCTGATGCCTGATTCCTGTCTCCGAAGGAGACGCCCATGCGTCACGGCAAGGCTCATCGCAAGTTCAGCCGCAAGCACGAGCATCGCCGTGCCATGTTCGCCAACATGGCGGCGGCGCTGATCAAGCACGAGCAGATCATCACCACCCTGCCGAAGGCGAAGGATTTGCGGCCGGTGGTGGAAAAACTGGTCACGCTCGGCAAACGCGGCGATCTGCACGCCCGCCGCCAGGCCATCGCGCAGATGCGCGACATCGCCATGGTCAAGAAATTGTTCGACGTGATCGGCCCGCGCTACAAGGGCCGCAATGGCGGCTATACCCGCGTGCTCAAGGCGGGATTCCGCTATGGCGACGCCGCGCCGGTCGCGGTGATCGAATTCGTCGACCGGGACGAGGCCGCCAAGGGGCTCGATTCCGGGCCGGTTATCGCGAATAAGGCCGAAGCCGAGGAGACGGTGGCGGCGTGATCGCGGGTATTGTGGAGTTTGGTGCAAAGGACGGCTTATGGCCGTCCTTTTTTGTTTATTGCGGCGAATAGGTTATTGCCGCGGGCAATATGGGTCGCCGATAATGACAGGGTACTATTGCAACGCGGCAAGCTGGACGATGCCGCGCTCGTCGATAAACGGAGGATTGAATGCTTCGGGTTGGAATGACAGTGGTAGCAATGTCGGTTGCTTTTGCAGTGAGCGCAAATGCGCAAAGCGCGGTCAAGCGGGGGGACTACCTCGTCAATACCATTTTGACCTGTGGCAATTGCCATACGCCCAAGGGGCCAGGCGGTGTCGATATCAAGGAAAAGGCGTTTTCCGGCTTCCTCGAATTCGATGAGCCGCCGTTTAAGGTCACCGCTTCCAACATCACGCCGGACAAAGAGACCGGCATCGGCAAATGGAGTGCCGTCGATATCAGAAAGGCGCTGATAGAAGGAAAGCGGCCGAACGGCACCCCGCTCGCGGAGATCATGCCGTCGAGCTTCTATCCGATTCTGACCAAGCGCGATCTCAATGCAATCGTTGTCTATCTGCGCAGTCTCAAGCCGATCAAAAACCAGGTGCCCGATCCGGTCTACAAGATCGCGCTGCCGCACCATGTTTTCCCGGGCGCCGAGAAGCCGATGACGGCGGCTGCAATGCGCAACAAGGTCAAGCGCGGGTTCTATCTGGTCACCATCGGGCATTGCATGGAATGCCACACGCCGATGGGGCCGAAGGGAAGGGACTATGTCAACGATCTTGGCAAGGGCGGGTTCCAGATGCCGCCAGGACCGTGGGGAATATCGGTTTCGCGAAACATCACGTCGAGCAAGACCAAGGGGATTGGCGCGTGGACCGACGAGGAAATCAAGCGCGCGATCACGCAAGGCGTTACCAAGGACGGCAGCAAGCTCAAGGGGCCGATGGGTTATTCCTATTATGCCGGCATGACGAAAACCGATCTCGACGCTATGGTCGCCTATCTGCGCACGGTGCCGGCGAAGGAATAATCCTTTGACCCGTCAAGTATGGCCGGCCCCTGCCGGTAAGAGCTTTTTGACGCTTCGGCGAGCAGAAAAATCGCAATCGAGCGCCAGAAGGATTTCATTCGTGGCTTTCGGACTTGGAGCAGCACGATGCGGCGGAGTTTAATGCAGCCGCCGTGTCGGATCACGCCGATGAAACGCTGCGGCGGTTGTAAAAAAACGATCTCCGAACATGGCTGTGAACTCTGGTGAAAACCTGGAGATATTGGTGATTTTTCAAATACAAAGCGGTGCTTGCGGCGTACGAATTTCGCTCTCTCCGGCAGTGGAAATGTTCAAAAAACCGATGGCGTTTGACTGTGCTTTTGCGGCAACGCCGATCAAAAAACACCCATTCAGTCCGCATTTTTAGTCGGAATTCGCTGCGTCATATTCGTTAACGCTGTACAACTTGCTCCAGATGCGGCGCTGAGTTTTCGCGTGCGGAGTTGCGTACCATGCGTCGCATTGCATTGGCCGTTATGGCCACCACAGCACTTACCTTTGCGGCGCTGGGCGCCGGCACACCGAGCGCTTCCGCCGCCGACATGCCGGTGAAGGCGCTTCCTTTATTCAACTGGACCGGCTGGTATGTCGGGGTCAATACCGGCTACAGCTGGGGAATAGCGAAAAACAAGCACGCGACGCTACCAGCATTGAACGTGCAGAATCCCGATACGAAGGTGCGGATCAGGGGATGGCAGGGCAGCGTGGAAGGCGGCTACTGCTGGCAACATCGTCCCCAAACCCCCTACATGCCCGCCGCAACCAACGTCCCGTGGGTCTCTTGCGTCGAAGCGAACTTCAATATCGGCCGCGAGCGCGGAAGCGGGTCGTCTACCGTTCCCGGTGTCGTTACCGGCGATTTCAACCGAATCGACAAGACAGAGTCGGTGGACTGGGTCTTGACCTTGGGGCCCAAGCTCGGGCCGGCGCTCGACAATAATCTGCTGTATCTGTACATCACCGGCGGTGTAGCGTTCGGCAAGGTGAAGTTGAGCGCCGTCAACACCTTCACCAGCGGCACATTATCATTAATTGACGACAGAAGTGTCTCGCGGATCAAAACCGGGTGGTTCGTCGGGGCGGGTCTCGAACGGATGATCAACCGGCATTGGGGAGTCAAATTCCACTATTCGTATGTCGATCTCGGCGAGACGAGTGTGGACGTCTATCCCTTGGGGCCTACGCCTGCAACGGTCAGCAGCAACATAACCGACCACATCCTCAGTGCCGGCGTGAACTATCACTTCTAGAGCATTTTCCACCTGGGATGAATCGTAGGGGATTCCCAAGCGGCCGCGAATAAGATTCTGTGATCTCCTCAATTCGAGGAGGCCGGCGATGGGCTTGGGCTATTCGAACGATCTTCGGGCGCGAGTGATCCGGGTTG
>CAZNSG010000166.1:0-5000 GCA_964575715.1 uncultured Hyphomicrobiales bacterium
TGGTTGCCAGGGAGACCGATCGGCTGATTCGACTGTCGACGGGAGCGCGCTCTACGCCGCCATCACCTGCTGTCCGCAATCACCGGATTGCTGTCCGCCTTGCGCTGGAATCAGTGTCCGCGTTGCACCGGATTCCGCAGCGTGCAGCCATTCGAGTACAATGTATTGCGATGCGCGATTGACACGGTCGCTTTCACGCGTTGAGAGCAAACCGAGAGCAGGCGCGGGGCCTGTTTGCTTGAACCGGGAAGCACCTCCTGCCCATTTGTGAAGAAATAGCATTTCTTAATGAGTTGCTCGCTCGGCACCCGTGCCTATTTTCTGCGCAGCGCGCTGAACGACGCGATTTGACCGTCCATGAAATCGGACTGTTCGCCGTAACGCCCGGCGATCCGATCGCGAATGCGGCCGGCAATTACAGCAGAATCAGCACCCCGCTATGCGATCAGAATATTCGGCATTGCCGCCAGAGACCGCCAGCCTCATGCGTAGCAGATTATTCGATAATGCCGTCACAAAGCAGATCGTGAAGAATCTGCTTCGACCAAATTACCGATGACCTTCGGCATAAGTTTCAAGGTTTGTCGATCTTACTGAACGTCACGTTCATCATCGTGATGCCAAGGCTGCTTACGTGCATGGTATAGGTAGATGGGTTCAGCAGCACGAGGATCACTGACGAGTTGGGCAGCAGTCCCGGCAATCGGACCAGAAAGTTTGCCGTATCTTTAACTCTCCGTCCCAAAACCGAACCTTTTATCACATCCGGGGACGTACTGCCGCGAGTTTTAGTCGTTTGGCTAACACTACCCGTGAACTTATCTCCGTCCAATGTAACCGTTAGGCGAATGACTTTGTGCAGACCCTGTTGTCCATCGCAGACCGTCACGGAGTTCATATGACGTTCGTCGGCTTTGATCTTCGTATGGCAGTTTGTTTTCTGAAAAAATTCGATAGGCAGATCTCGGTCAGTGCCGCTACCGCGCCACTCGCCATTGAGCTCGGTCAATTTGGTTTCTGCGACGGCCGAAAATGGCGTCACCCATACGGCCAAAAAAGCCGCAATTGCCGTTAACAGATGCCCAATCCTCCGCCTGGACATGATGCCAGCCAACTGCCTCTTACCCAGAAACCGATCACCTGCCGATGGATATTTCAACATGTTACGTCAATTCGAACGCGCTGGGTAGCCTATGCTCCGGCACAATTCGGTTAATATCGGTGCAGGCCATATTCTAAAAACAGGATTTCACGATTTGCATCAGTTGCAAAAAGAACACGCTCGCCTTTTCATTCGTGGAGCCATCTCAATGCGACTTGTCATCGAAATTGCGCCAGTAAACACTTGCAACAAAATTGAACTCTAAGCAAACTCGCATCGATATGAGTTATTTTGTAAATATGCGTCATTTGGCAGCATGTGGCTGCATCGCCGGCATGTTGATCGCACCGGCGTTAACCGCTCATGCCCAAATTAAATCATCCGCGCAATCCGATGTCGCTGCCAAGACCGGCCCTTTCACGAAAACCGAGCAGGCCGCGCAGCCAGTGTCGGCTGCGCAGAAGAATGCATCATCGGCCGAAGCTTTCACTGCCAAGCTCAACAACGCCACCCGCGCCATGCACGCGAACTCCAGGAAGGACGTCTTATCCATTCGCGAGGGGTGCCGTGAATTAACGAACGAAATTTTTGACCTCAAGGCAATGGCGCAATCCAGCAATGCCGAAATTTGGGATAAAATAACATTGCCCCAGCGCGATACCCTCCGATTAGCCTTCGAACATCGGATGATCGGAATGTGCGTGCGGCAATTCAGGCAATACGAAGGCGATGTTCTGCAGCTCGTGGGGGTTCGAACAGCCGACGGCGGCAATCTGCTCGCAACCATCCGATTCGGCGCGCAGGACGACGGCAAGCTGTCGACATGGCGGCTGCAAGGTTTCGGTCCCGACAGCTTGCGCGCTATCGATGTCATCATCGAAGGTCGCAGCATAATCGGTGACGCGCGCAACGAGTTCGCTGCAGTCCTGCAAAGCGCCAATGGCGACGTCGAGGCCTTGATCACGTACTTGCAGAAATAGCCGGCGCCGCTCGACGCTCACCGGGGCCGTCCGCTGCGGTGCCGACACGCGCCGACATGTTGCCGATTTTGGCCCCAAAAATGAAAGCCGCCCCAAAGGGTGGCTTTCAATATACGTATAAAATTCAAAGTCTTAGATTGGTTGCGGGGGTAGGATTTGAACCTACGACCTTCAGGTTATGAGCCTGACGAGCTACCGGGCTGCTCCACCCCGCGCCAATACGACTGACGCCGGATTATTACCTCCCGCGCGAGGCTTATGTAGCAACGAGGCCCGCGCATGGGAAGCCCAGCGCATCGATCATTCGGCGCATTGTGCGGTTCTTCACATCAATGAGCCGCCAAGCCTGGCCAGCTCAGTGCGCACGAGCTCGATCACGCCATCCCAATCGCCCAGTTGCGGCTGGCGAAACAGCCGCGCCGCCGGATACCACGGGCTTTGCTCGCCATCGAGCGTCCAGCGCCAGTCCGGCGAGAACGGCAGCAGCACCCATGTGGGTCGTCCCATGGCGGCGGCGAGATGGGCCACCGCAGTATCGACGGAAATGACCAGATCGCAGAGTGCGATGATGGCCGCCGTATCGTCGAGATCGGCCAACGCATCGCCGAGGTGCAAAACGCCGGGTGCGTTTTTCAGCTCATCTGGGTCGGAGCTTCGCAATTCGCGTTGCAGGCTCACGAAATGCGCCGCGCCGCTTTGCATGAGCGGTCCGAGCTTTGAGAACGCGATCGAACGGTTGCGATCGTTGACATGGCTGACATTGCCGGCCCACACCAGCGCGATGCGCGGAGCTTTCAACGCGTCGAGACGCGGACGCCACTTCGCGATGCGGTTTTCATCCGCAGCCAGATAAGGAACATCTGCCGGCACGGTGGAGAGTTCGGTCCTAAAAGCGAGCGGCAGGCTGCCGAGCGGGCATTGCACATCGAAGGCGGGCAATGCCTCGCCGCGCGCAATGATACGCGAGACACCCGCGAGCCGCGCAAGCAGCGATTTTAATTCCGCCTGCACTTCGAGCACGATGGTAGCGCCCGTGTGCGCGAGCAGGGGAACGTAGCGCGCAAACTGGATGGTATCGCCGAGACCCTGCTCGCAATGAACCAGGATGGTCTTGCGCGCCAAGGGGAATTCACCCAGCCAAAGCGGGCGGCCATAATTGCGCCGGGCCGGCATGCCGGTGCGCTTCCAGCGCCATTCGTAGGCGGTATATCCGCGCCCATAGTCGCCGGTTGCCAGCAGCGCGAGCGACTGGTTGAAATGCGCATCCGCATAATCCGGCTGCAGCGTAATGGCTCTTGCAAAGCTTGCGATCGCGTCGGCATGGCGCTTGAGCGCCGAGAGCGAGTTGCCGCGATTGTTCCAGGCCAGAACGTGCTGCGGAAGCAGCGCCACCACACGGTCAAAGATGGCGAGCGATTCGGCGTAGCGTCCCAGGCTGGCGAGCGCATTGGCGCGATTGTAGAGCGCCATGGGGTGCTGCGGCGCGCGCGCCAGAACCGCGTCGAATTCCGCCAGCGCTTCTTCGGTGCGCTCCAGCATGGCGAGCGCCACGCCGCGGCTGGTGCGGGCTTCGGCATGATCGGGCGCGGTTTGCAGGATTTGATCGAAGCAGTGCAGCGCCTCCGCGGGCCTGCGGGCCGAGAGCAGCACGTCGCCGCGCAGGCCGAGCGCATCCACATGATCGGGCTCAAGCGCGAGCGCCCGCTCGAAGCAGCGCAGCGCATCGTCATCGCGCTTGAGCGCGCGCAGGATATGGCCGAGCTGCACCAGCGCGTCGGCCGAGCGCGGCCGCACCGAAACCGCCGCCGTTGCCAGGCGGAATGCTTCGCCCGGCTTGCCGAGCGCAATTTTCAGTTCCGCCATGAGTTGCAGCGTCTCGAAATGATCGGGGATGCTCTTGAGAATGCGCGCGTAGATTTTTTCCGCCTCATTGAGGCGGCCCTGCTGGTGCAGGCCGAGCGCCTCCGACAGGGATTGCGCGAGGTCCGGGGTGCGGGAGCCGGGTTTCGCCATTGGCTTTAGAGCCTGTTGCGCCGGGCGATCTGCCGCGTCACATCGAGGGGAACTTCACCGTCGGCCAGCGCCTTGAGCTTGAGCGCCTCACGCGCGGCCGGCCGTTCCAGGCAACGCATGAGCCAGGCCTTCAGATTGGGCGTCGCGGCGAGGTCCATGTCGAGCGCGCGGCTGATGACGGCGGACACATTGAGGTCCGCCACGGTGAAGTCGTCGCCGATGAGATAGCGCCGGCCGGCCAGCGTATCGTCGAGCACTTTGAAGGGCGCCGCCAGCACGCCAAGCGCCTCCGCGCGTTTGGCGGCATCGCGCTCGTCGGGCGGCAGACGGACGGCGTGCAGCGACCAGATGTTGACGCCGCGATCGACCTCGGTCACCGCCCACAGGCTCCATTGCCAGGCCTTGGCCTCGCCTTGCAGCGTCGCCGGATAGAGCCGGCCGTTGGAATGCTTTTTGGCGAGATAGAGGGTGATGGCGAGCGATTCGAACAGCACAAAGCCGTCGTCGTCGATCGCCGGCAGGCGTCCGTTCGGGTTGATGGCGAGATACTCAGGTCCGCGCGCACCGGCGGAACCGATCTCGACCGGAATGTGCGCGTAGTCGAGCCCAAGCTCCTTCGCCATCCAGAGCGCGCGAAAGGCGCGGGTGCGGGCGATTCCATAGATGCGCAGGCCGGGCATGCTTTCCTCGTCTTGCCTCCAGCATATCCGACAACCGCCGCACAGAGCCAAGCAGAATTGCAAACGCAAACGGCCGCCATTGCTGGCGGCCATGTTGGTGTTTGATCACCGAATAAAGATCATCGTGGCGAGGAGATTTCCGTCTGATTTTCCGTCCTTGGCAGGCCTGGCAGCGACCTGCTCTTCCAAGCCTTGAGACCTAGTACCATCGGCACATAGGGGTTT
>CAZNSG010000167.1:0-17075 GCA_964575715.1 uncultured Hyphomicrobiales bacterium
CGGCCTGGAGGACGGGCGCATCATCGATGTCAATTCGCGCAAGACTCCGGTCGTTGGCGAGGATCTCAGCATTCTCCAGAATATCTTCCGCGGCTTGCTCAATTCCAAGGCCGGCCCCGGCGGCAGCATACTCCAGCGGAAGCAGTAGCGCATCTCCGATTGGGGCATCTGCATCGGTGCTATAGAGAATGCCCAGGTCGAGCCTGGGCATTGTGAGATATCGAATATTCGATCCAAGAGAAGGCGCGATCAACGCGCCAGCACCGCCAGAAGCAGTAGCGCCACGATGTTGGTGATCTTGATCATCGGGTTCACCGCCGGCCCTGCGGTGTCCTTATAGGGATCGCCGACGGTATCTCCGGTTACCGCCGCCTTGTGGGCATCCGACCCCTTGCCGCCGTAGTGCCCGTCCTCGATGTATTTTTTGGCGTTGTCCCAGGCGCCGCCGCCCGACGTCATCGAGATCGCCACAAACAGGCCGGTGACGATCACGCCGAGCAGCATGGCGCCGACCGCCGAAAAGCCCGCCGACTTTCCGGCCGCACCGCCGCCCGCGACAAAATAGATCACGAAGTAGACCACGATCGGCGAGAGCACCGGCAGCAGCGAAGGAATGATCATCTCCTTGATCGCGGCCTTGGTCAGCAGGTCGACGGCGCGGCCGTAATCCGGCTTCTCCGTGCCTTTCATGATGCCCGGCTTCTCGCGGAACTGCCGGCGCACTTCTTCCACGATTGCGCCGGCCGCGCGGCCGACCGCCGTCATGCCCATCGCTCCGAAGAGATACGGCAAGAGACCGCCGAACAGGAGGCCCGCGACGACGTAGGGATTGTTGAGCGAGAAGTCGGGTTGTACGCCGGCGAAATATTTGTGTGTGGCGGAGTTGGCGATGAAGAACTTGAGGTCCTCGTTGTAGGCCGCAAACAGCACCAGTGCGCCCAAGCCGGCCGAACCGATGGCATAGCCCTTGGTCACGGCCTTGGTGGTATTGCCGACCGCATCGAGCGCATCGGTTGATTTGCGCACGTCCTTTGGCAGTCCCGCCATTTCGGCGATGCCGCCGGCGTTGTCGGTCACCGGTCCGAATGCATCGAGCGCGACGACCATGCCCGCAAGCGCCAGCATGGTTGTCACCGCGATGGCGATGCCAAACAGGCCGGCGAGCGCATGGGTGACCAGGATGCCAGCGATGATGACGATGGCCGGCAACGCCGTTGCCTCCATCGAGATCGCTAGACCCTGGATCACGTTGGTGCCGTGGCCGGTGATCGACGATTTTGCAATCGACTGCACCGGACGAAAGTTTGTGCCGGTGTAGTATTCGGTGATCCAGATGAGAAGACCGGTCACCGCAAGACCGACGACGCCACACCAGAACAGCGTCGTGGAGGTGAACGCCTTCCCCGCCACGGTCAACGGCGTATCAAAGCCGATCAGCCAGTAGATCACGATCGCAATGCCGACCAGTGAGAGCACGGCGCTGGCGATGAAGCCCTTATAGAGCGCGCCCATGATCGACTGGCTGGCGCCGAGCTTGACGAAAAAGGTGCCGATGATCGAGGTGATGATGCAGATCCCACCTATCGCCAACGGCAATAGCATCATGTTGTAGAGCAGCGGCGTTTCGGCAAAGAAGATCGCGGCCAGCACCATGGTGGCAACCGTGGTGACCGCATAGGTCTCGAACAGGTCGGCCGCCATGCCGGCGCAATCGCCGACATTGTCGCCCACGTTGTCGGCAATCGTCGCCGGATTGCGTGGATCATCCTCCGGAATGCCGGCCTCGACCTTGCCGACGAGATCGCCGCCCACGTCGGCGCCCTTGGTGAAGATGCCGCCGCCGAGACGGGCGAAGATCGAGATCAGCGATGCCCCAAAGCCGAGCGCGATCATGGCATCGATCACGGTGCGATCGTTGACCGCAAGCTTGAGCGGGCCGGTGAGGATTCCGAAATAGACGGTGACCCCGAGCAGCGCCAGTCCCGCCACAAACATGCCGGTGATCGCACCCGCCTTGAAGGCGAGCTCGAGGCCGCCCGCCAGCGAGCCGATGGCCGCTTGCGCCGTGCGCACGTTCGCGCGCACCGAGACGTTCATGCCGATGAAGCCGGCCGCACCCGAGAGCACCGCGCCGATGGCAAATCCGATCGCCACCAGCCAGCCAAGGAAATATCCGACCACGAAGAAGATCACGACGCCTACGCCAGCGATGGTGGTGTATTGGCGCTTGAGATAGGCCTGCGCGCCCTCGCGCACGGCCGCCGCGATCTCCTGCATCTTCGCGCTGCCGGCATTCGCCTGCATCACCGACCAAATCGCCCAGATACCGTAAACGATCGCAAGCAGACCGCAGACGACAATCAACCCCAAAGCTGTCATGGAAACGAATCCTTGATTGGCTGAGAAATGCCGAGCAGGCCCCTACCCGGCTCAAAGTCGCGCGGATATAGCCAAAATCCGGCAACCAACGCAACGCCAGACATGAACGGTGGTTTTGTGATAGGGAAGAAACGCCCGTGGGCAGCGTCAGGCATCACTACGCCGCTCGCGCATAGCGAGCCACAGCATCAGGGCAGCGGCCGCTAACACCGGCGGAATCAAGACCCCATTGACCGCGATCCAGCCAAGCGTCGCAAGCAGTTTTCCGGAGGCGAATGAGCCGATCGCCATCGACCCGAAAATGAGGAAATCGTTGAACGCCTGGACCTTGTTGCGCTCCTCGTGCCGGTGGCACTTGGTCACCATGGTGGTTGCCCCGATGAACGCGAAGTTCCAGCCAAGCCCAAGCAGAATGAGCCCGGTCCAGAAATGCGCAATCGTGATGCCGGCGATCGAGATCAGCGCGCTTGCGACCATGAGCGCCAAGCCCGTCAGCACGATCCGATTTACGCCAAATCGCTGAATCAAACTGCCGGTAAAGAAGCTCGGCGCGAACATCGCCAGCATGTGCCACTGCAAGCCGAGCGTTGCATCGGTGACCGAATGCCCGCAATCGACCATCGCGAGCGGCGCCGAAGTCATAACCAGATTCATCATGGCGAAAGACGCAACCCCGCACGCTACGGCGATCAAAAAACGCCGCGTCAGCGCAATCTCCATCAGCGGCCTGCCGCCGCTCGTGTGGCTACGCGCAATGGGCCGCGGAATTTTCAGGAAAATGAGCACGCCGCCCGCGAGCGCCGCCAGCACGGCCTGCCCGATGTAGCTCGCGGCAAAGAGATACGGCGCCCAGAGGTCTTGGGTGAAGATGATAAGCTGGGGCCCGATCACGCTCGCGAACACGCCGCCGGCCAGCACCCACGATACTGCCTTCGGCCGAAACCGCTCGCTTGCGGTATCGGCCGCGGCGAAGCGGTAGGATTGGTGCCCGGCCGCATAAAGCCCGCCGCAAAAGGCCCCGAAGCAGAATAGCGCGAACGATCCCATCAGCACGGCGGCACACGAAATCAATCCTGACAGCATGCCAACGGCGGTGCCTATTTGCAGCGCGAAGCGGCGGCCAAATTTCGCTGCGAGCCAGCCGATGGGCAGCGCACCTACCCACATGCCGATCACCATCATGGTGATGGACAGCGTCGCCATTCCGCGATCGGGCGCGAGCATCGCGCCTACGATGCCGCCGGTCGAAACGATGACCGCATTATTTCCGCCGGAGAGCGCCTGCGCGACCGCCAGCACAAGCGCATTGTGCTTGGCAAGCCGGTCATCGGCGACGACAACCGCAGGCTCCGCAATGGCCGACATGCAGGGATTCTCCGGAAAACCAGATTCTTTTACTGGGCTTGTCTGCGCGGCGCCACTGCCCGCAACGCAGATCAGAAGTGCAGTTCCCCGGGATGCCGTATGACCACGGCGCGTGCTTCAGCCGGCGCGTGCGCGCCGATCTGGCCCAAGGCGGCCTGAGTCTCCTCGGCCAAGAGATCGATCACATGGCCAGGCCCCTCGGGGCCGGCCGCACCAAGGCTCCAAAGGAATGCCTTGCCGGCAAAGGCGGCGGACGCACCGAGCGCGAGTGCACGCACCACATCGGTGCCGCTACGAATCCCGGAATCCATCAGCACGGCGGCGCGGCTGCCCACGGTTCTCACAACCGCCGGCAAGCAGTCGATCGCGGCCGGCAGCGCCTCGATCTGGCGCCCACCATGGTTGGACACCACGATGCCGTCGACCCCGAGCTTCACCGCCCGCTCGGCATCGGCCGGATGCATAATGCCCTTGACCACCAGCGGCCCTTTCCAGCGTTCGCGATAGCGCGCCACTTCCTCCCAGGAGAAAGCGCCGCCCATTTCGCTGCGCGCAAAGCGGATGACTTCATTGAGGCTCGCATTGGCGCCGGCATAATGCTTGATATTGACAAAACGCGGTTGGCCGTTTTTGAACATCGCCCAGGCCCAGCCCGGCGAGGTGACAATGTCCCACAGCATGTGCGGGCCAGGACGAAACATGCCGGCCCCTCCGAGTCCAACCATAACCTCGCGCGAGCGCGTGGTGCGCACCGGCACATCGAGGGTGAGCATGAGCACATGGACGCCGGCCGCAGCCGCACGCCGCACGAGATCAAAGCCGATCGCATGGTCGTTCTTGGCGCAGCGATAAAGCTGGAACCAGAAAACATCGGGCGCTACTTCCGCGATCTGCTCGATGGTGGCGCCGCCGGCAAGCCCCAGCGTATAGGGCACGCGCGCCCGCTGTGCGGCCTTCGCCAGCAGCAGATCGGCGCCCGGCCACACGATCGACGGCCCGCCCATTGGCGCAACGCCGAACGGCGCGCTATAGCGGCGGCCGAACAGCTCGACCCCGATCGGCGGCAAGCTCGGCATTACGCCGTAACGCGGCACCAGCTCGACCGCGTCGAGCGCGGCCCAGTTACGGGCAATGCCGGTGTCGGCGCCCGCGCCGCCGTCCATATATTCGAAGGCAAAGCGGGGCGCGTGGCGGCGGGCATGCGCCCGCAAATAGGCAATGGTGGGGAACCGGCGCTGCAAAGCGGCAAAGCGCGGGTTTTTTGCCAGCGCCGGGGCCGCCTCTTTGTTGATGACGTCGTGCATCGCTCAAGTTCCCAAGACTTTAAGTTCCCATATCGGCCGCCATTATAGCAGGCTCAGAAGTGGCTATACGAGGCGCGCGCGAATGCGAGCACCTTGCCATTGGTGGCTCGGAATCGCGCCCCCTTCCCCGCCACGATGGTTCCGATTTCGGTGAGTGCCACGCCGGCCGCGCGCGCCGCCGCCAGCAAGACCGCGAGTTTTGCCAGCGCCACCGTCGCGACGATCTCATAGTCGTCGCCGCCGGTGAGAATAGTTTCGATCTGCCTGCCATCGGCGGCAAGCGCCGCGCGCGCCGCGCCCGAGAGCGGCACGCACCCGGCATCGATCTCGGCCGCCACGCCGGAAGCCCGGCAGAGCTTCGCCAGATCGCCCGCGAGCCCATCGGAGACATCCATGGCCGCGGACGCATGCGTGCGCAGCGCTTCCGCCAGCGCATTGCGCGGCTGCGGCAGCAGATAACGTCCCAAGAGATGCTTGCGCATCGCGCCCGTCAGCTTCCATCGTTTGGCATTTGCGGGTTTATGCCGCAGTTTGAGCCCCAACGCCGCATCGCCGATCGTGCCGCTGACCACAACCCGGTCTCCGGCGCGCGCGCCGGAACGCCGCACCATGGTGCCCGCGGGCAGCGTGCCGAACGCGGCAATTGCGATTGTCACCGGTCCGCTGGTGCGATCGGTGTCGCCGCCCATGAGCGGGCAATCGTAGCGGAGCGCATCGTCGCCGAGCCCGCGCGCGAAATCGGAAAGCCATTTGTTGCCCACACTTTTCGGCAGGGCGAGCGAGAGCAGGAATCCAGCAGGCTTGGCGCCCTTGGCGGCGAGATCGGAAAGATTGACCCGCAGCGCCTTGCGCGCCACCGCGTCGGCCGGATCGCTTGCGAAGAAATGCATTCCCTCGACGATGGCGTCGGTCTTGAGCACCACGTCATGCCCGGCCGGCGGAGAAAGAATGGCGGCGTCATCCTCCAACCCGAACGCACCGGGATGGCGCGCCAGCGGCTTGAAGTGGCGTGCGATCAAACGGTCCTCGCCCGACAAAGCTTGTGACGGCGACTTTGCCAGCGATTTGGCCATGGTCTAGCCCGCCACCCTTCCGAACTCTTCCGCGCGTATTTGCCGCGCGAGCTGGTCGAGCACCGCATTGACCATGCCGGTCTCATCGGCATCCACGAAGGCGTGCGCCACATCGACATATTCCGACACCACGACGCGCGCCGGCACATCACGGCGATGGTCGAGTTCGTAGGCGCCCGCTCTTAAGATCGCGCGCAGCACGGTCTCGATGCGCTTGAGCGGCCAACCGTGCACGAGCGCGGCATCGATCAGCGGATCGAGCTTGCGCTGCTCCGCCACCACGCCGCTCACGACCTCGCGGAAGAACGCAGCCTCGGCGGGAAGATATTGCTCGCCTTCGACCTCGCGGCCCATCCAATGTTTCTCGAATTCGGCCAGAATATCGTCGAGCGTCGTAGCGGCCAGATCCATCTGGTAGAGCGCCTGCACCGCGGCCAGCCGCGCGGCGCCGCGGCGATTGGCGCGGCGGCCGTCCTTGGGTGCGATCGACTTCGCCATGGCCCTACCGTTTGGCGCCCTGGCGCTTAATATGGCGCTTGATCTCGACCAGCACGAGCGCGGCGCGTGCGGCGTCACCGCCTTTGTTGCCATCTTCCAGACGCGCCCGCGCCCGCGCCTGCGCCATGGTATCGACCGTGAGGATGCCGTTACCGATAGGCAGGAGCTGCGCGACCGAAATATCCACCAGGGCGCGCGCGGATTGCATTGCGACAATGTCGAAATGGAATGTCTCGCCCTGGATGACGCAGCCCAGCGCGACCACGCCGTCATAGGGTTGGCGCGCCCGTTCGGCAGCTTCCAGCGCGATGACGATGGCAGTGGGAATTTCGAGCGAACCCGGTACGCTGATACGATCCCACGTGGCACCGGCATCTTCCAGCGCACGTGTCGCGCCTTCGAGCAGCGCATCGGTGATATCGTCGTAGAAACGCGATTCCACCACGAGGATATGCGCACCTTTGACCTTTTTTACCTTGGTCGTGGCGCTCTTGGTGTTCTTAGCGCTTTTTGTCCGCTGCGGCTTGGCCATGACTGCACTCCGTTCGCAGCGTGAGTAGCAAGAGCCTCCCTCTCCCCGCAAGAAGGATTTACGCTGGGATTAGCGCGATTCCGCGAGCCGCGCCACATAGCGCGCCATCTGATCGATTTCGAGGTTCATGGCGTCGCCGACTTTCAGCTTGTCGAACGTCGTCACCACAAGCGTATGCGGGATGATAAGGACCGAAAAAGTGTCAGCCTTGACCTCGTTGACGGTGAGCGAAACACCATCGAGCGCGACCGAGCCCTTAGGCGCGACAAAACGCATGAGCAGCGTGGGCGCACGCAGCATCAGGCGTGCCATGTCCGGCAAGGCCTCGTACACGAGGACTTCCGCAATCCCGTCCACATGGCCGGCAACCATGTGGCCGCCAAGCTCGTCGCCAACTTTCAGCGAACGCTCCAGATTGAGCCGCGTGCCGCGCATCCAGCGGCCGGCGGTGGTGACGTTGAGCGTCTCCGCTGCGGTATCGGCTGCAAACCACGCGCGGCCGCCCTCCTCGCCGCTATCGACCACGGTCAGACAAACGCCCGAGCAGGCGATCGACGAACCCAGCGCGATGGAGGAGCGCGGGTAGCCGCACGCGATCTTGAGCCGGCGCAAGCCCTCGCTCCGCACCTGCACATCGAGAACTTCGCCGATATCCGTGGTGATGCCGGTGAACATTCAACCTCGCGCGTATTGTTCCATGGTATCGGCACCGAACTGTTGCGATCCAAGCGATTTAAAGCGCGGCGATTGCGTGAGCGCCGTGAGCGGCAAGCCTTCGAGCGCGTCAATGCCATCCGGCCCAATGGTCTTGGGCGAGCGAAACAATACGACCTCGTCCAGCAGTTCGGCCTTGACGAAGGAGGCTGCCACCGTAGGTCCGCCTTCCACCATCAACCGCGTGATGCCCCGCTTTGCCAGCGCCTTGAGCACGTGTGCAAGATCGAACCGTCCCGCTTTTGCATCCACCCGAAGCACCTCGACGCCCTTGTCGCGCAAAACCTGCTCCGCCATGGCGGACGCCGAGGGCGCGCAGACCACCCAGGTCGGGGTTTCGCGCGCGGTCGCAATCACGCTGTAGGAGAGCGGCACGCGCAATTGCGCATCGAGCACCACGCGCACCGGCGAATGATCCAGCATGCCCGGCAGCCGGCAAGTGAGCGCGGGGTTATCCGACAATACCGTACCGAGACCCACCAAAATGGCATTGTTGTGCGCCCGCAGCAAAGAGACCTGGGTGCGCGCTGCTTCCCCGGTGATCGCCACCGGCTTGCGCCCGGCCGCGCCTACCTTGCCGTCGTCCGAGAGCGCGAGCTTGAGCAGCACCTGCGGCCGGCCTTCGCGGATGCGCCGGAAGTGCCCGACATGCGCCTGCCGCGCCTCATCGGCCGCAAGACCGATCTCGACTGTAATCCCGCGCGCGCGCAGCCGCTCATGCCCTTGGCCGGCGACCTCCGGATTGGGATCCTCCAGGGCCGACACCACGCGCGCGATGCCGGCGCGGATGATGGCGTCGGCGCAGGGCGGCGTCTTGCCCTGGTGCGAGCACGGCTCGAGCGTAGTGTACAAGGTGGCCCCGCGCGCGGCCTTGCCCGCGCGCTTGAGCGCCTCGGTCTCCGCGTGCGGCCGCCCGCCGGCAGCCGTCCAGCCGCGGCCGATGATGACGCCATCCTTGGCCACTAAAGCCCCCACCGCCGGATTGGGCCAGGCGCGTCCGAGCGCACGCCGTCCGAGCGCCAGCGCGAGCGCCATGAAGCGCTGATCTTGCTCCGGATCGGGAGCCGCGATCGCCGGGGCGAGGCTCATTTGCGCGAAGTCGCGGCAGGCTTCGGCTCATCCTCGCCGGAGAGTTCCGCCAGCGCCTCCTCGAAATCCTTGGGCTCGCGGAAGTTGCGGTAGACCGAGGCAAAGCGCACATAGGCCACGTCATCGAGCGCGCGCAGATGCTCCATCACCATCTCGCCAATGGTCTCGGACGACACTTCGTTCTCACCCAGGCTTTCCAGTTCGCGTACGATCTTCGACACCATCTGCTCGATCTGCTCGGGTGCGACCGGCCGCTTGCGCAGCGCGACCTGCAGCGACCGCAGCAGCTTGTCGCGGTCGAACGGCACGCGCCGGCCGTTGCGCTTGATCACGGTGAGATCGCGCAGCTGCACCCGCTCGAACGTGGTGAAACGGAAATGGCAGGTCAGACACACGCGGCGGCGGCGGATGGCGGCCGAATCCTCGGTCGGCCGGGAATCCTTGACCTGGGTGTCGAGGCTGGCGCAACTCGGACAACGCATCGCGCCCTCTCTACAGTATGATCGTTCGGAATTGAATCACGTGTCCCGGATGCGGTGCAGCGTGAGCGCGCATAGCGCGTCGAAGACGCGCGTAATCGCGCTTATGGCTTCGTGCTGCGCCGCGCCCGGGACACGTGTTTCCAATCCAGACAATCATGCTCTAATCCTGATAGATCGGGAACCGGGAGATCAGCTGCTTGACCTTCGCGCGCACCGCCGCCTCCACCGTCGCATCGGCGTCGAGCCGTTTCTGCGCGAGCACGTCGAGCACTTCCACGATCATCTCGCCCACCTGGCGGAATTCGGCGATGCCAAAACCGCGCGTGGTGCCCGCCGGCGTCCCCAGCCGCACACCCGAGGTCACCGCCGGTTTCTCCGGGTCGAACGGGATAACGTTCTTGTTGCAGGTGATGTGGGCGCGTCCGAGCGCTATCTCCGCCACCTTGCCGGTCAGGCGCTTGGGCCGCAGGTCGACCAGCATGAGGTGGGTATCGGTACCGCCCGAGACGATATCAAACCCGCTGGATTTAAGGGCTTCAGCGAGCGCTCTCGCGTTTTCGATGACGTTCTTCACGTAAAGCTTGAAGGACGGCCGCAGCGCCTCGCCAAAGGCCACCGCCTTGGCCGCAATCACATGCATCAGCGGCCCGCCCTGCAGCCCGGGGAACACCGCCGAGTTGATCTTCCTGGCCAGCTCTTCGTCGTTGCACAGAATAAACCCGCCACGCGGCCCGCGCAGCGTCTTGTGGGTGGTCGAGGTCACCACATGGGCATGCGGGAACGGACTTGGATGCGCCCCGCCCGCGACCAGCCCCGCGAAGTGCGCCATGTCGACCATCAGCTTGGCGCCGACGCTGTCCGCGATTTCGCGAAAGCGGCGGAAATCGATGATGCGCGGATAGGCCGAACCGCCGGTGATGATGACCTTGGGCCGGTGCTCGTGCGCGAGCTTTGCCACCTCCTCCATGTCGATGCGATGGTCGTCGCGGCGCACGCCATAGGGCACCGCCCTAAACCACTTGCCCGACATGTTGACCGGCGAGCCGTGGGATAGATGTCCGCCGGCGGCCAGATTGAGCCCCATGAAGGTGTCGCCTGGAGCCATCAGCGCGTAGAACGCCGCGACATTGGCGGACGCGCCCGAATGCGGCTGCACATTGGCAAACCCGCAGCCGAAGAGTTTCTTCACCCGCTCGATCGCCAGCGTTTCGGCCATATCGACATATTGGCAGCCGCCGTAGTAGCGCTTGCCCGGCAGGCCTTCGGCGTACTTGTTGGTCAGCACCGAACCTTGCGCCTCCAGCACCGCGCGGCTGACGATGTTTTCCGAAGCGATCAGCTCGATCTCGTCGCGCTGGCGGCCCAGCTCGAGCGCGATCGCCGCCGCGATCTCCGGGTCGGTTTGCGCGAGCGACGCCGAAAACATGGCCTCCGCCTCAGTGGCTCTTGCTGACGGTTCGGTCGCGGACATCGCGGCTCTCCAGAACGCTTCCCCGATGCCCGTCGCCTAGCATACTGGCCCCCGACCGCCAAGCCTGGAACGCAAAGTCTGGGATCGATGGCAGGCCCAATCCGCAATATCTAGCGGGCGGCAAATGCCGGCGCGTTCGTATAACGCGAACAACGCTCCTCCATCCTTTCTTACCCTCCCCTGGAGGGGGAGGGTCGGCGAAGCATCGACCCCGGACTTGATCCGGGGGAGATGCGAGCCGGGGTGGGGTGAGATCTCATCGCACTAAAGAAAATCACCCCCACCCGCCCGCTTCGCGGTCGACCTCCCCCCTCCAGGGGGAGGTAAAGAGAATTCGCGGTGCGCGAAGCGGACAAGGCCATGCCTTTGCCCACCCGCTTGCTAATTGAGCGCAGTGGCCGTCAACCTCTATGATTGGGCATGAGGCTCGCAGCCGCCATCGCCGCCATTGGTTTCGTCATTGCTCTCGCCGTTGCCGCCATACCGGCGCGCGCGGCAATCCAGCGCTGCTTCACCCCGGGGCAGGACTGCACCAACGCGATCGTGCAGGCCATCGACTTAGCCAGCAAGGAGCTGCTGGTGCAGGCCTACGGATTCACCTCGTGCCCGATTATCGAGGCGATTGGCCGGGCCAAGGCGCGCGGGGTCAAGGTGCAGGTGCTGCTCGACCGCAGCAGCGAGCAGACGCGCTACGCCGGCGTGATCGCTTTCCTGCGCGAGCGCGGCATCGAACCGCGCATCGATCACACGGTGAAGATTCAGCACAACAAAATCATCGTCATCGATCGGCGCCGCGTGCTCACCGGCAGCTTCAACTTCACCGCCTCGGCGCAGAAGCGCAATGCGGAAAATCTGGTGATCATCGGCAGCCGGCCCAACGCGCGCGAATACCGGCGCAACTGGCACACGCGCGCGGCCGTATCGCGGCCGGTATCGCCGGCAGCGCCCACGGCCCGGCCCGCCTGCACGGCGGACGGCGCGCCCGCGCGATGAATGTCGTGAGTAAGCTTGTAGCCCGCATGAGCGCAGCGAAATGCGGGTGGGATGCGGCGAGGTTAGCCCCGGATGTCGCCATAGCGCGTCAAAGACGCGCGTGAACGCGCTTATGGCTCATCCGGGCTACGCTGGCTACGCTTGCTCATGCGCCGAAGCGGCGCCGCGCATCGGCTAGCGAAATGTATTTCGGATTTTTCTTCGCGCGCCTTCGCCGCACCTCGACTAGCTGCTCATCGGACAATCGCAGTTCGCTTTTGTCCTGTGCTTCCATGAGTTCGACAACATGCGCAACGTCGGCTTGCCGCTCCGGCGGCCAGCTCAGGACGCGATCAAGAATTTCCTTAACCTGGTCTTTTGTCATGACGGCATTATACCAAATCGACCCGCAATAAACACAGCCGGGATGGGAAAAACAACCTTGTAGGGTGGGCATCGACGCAGTCGATGCCCACGCTGGAAATTCGCCACACTTTGAAATGTCGCGTGGGCACGGCGCTTACGCGCCTTTGCCCACCCTACGCTACTGGAAGCAGCGGAATAGGATGCCCGCGTTGTCGGCCGTGTGCCGCCATCCATGAGCGCGCCCGGCCCTGATGCCACACGCCGTTTAGGCGCAAACCACAACGTCCGTCTCGGAAAAATCCGCGCCCTTGAACAGCAGCGGCGCGTTGACGCTTCTCGCCAGCGCATAGGCAACGCAATCGCCGAGGTTCAGCCGCGCCTTGGAATGAATCCCTTTTGCCGTAGCGGCTGTAAGCTTCCAGCGCGTCCGGAATTTGCGCCTCGGCGAAGGGCACGATCTCGATGCCGAGTTGCTCCATCAACGCCAGGGTGTCCTGCGCACTCTCCCATCCCCGGCGCGCGCCGATCACGATTCCGGTTTCATAAGCGGTGACGGCGCTAGTGTCCCGATTCCGAAGTTCGCCCAAGTTCGCAGCACGCTCTGAGGCGAACTTCGGAATCAAAGGGACACTAGCAAGCATATGATTCTAGTGTGGCTTTTGGATTTGAAGTTCCTAATCGAACTCGCGGCAATAGTGGTAGGAACTTCAAATCCGCCACACTAGCCAGCCGGCGCGGTGCGTCCGAAATGATTAGTAGAAATTTCCCGGCTTCCGATTCCTCTTCGAGAAGGGCGACGAGCGCGGAGCTATCGACAACGATCATCCGGAACGGCCCCAAGCCTCGTCGCGGATTTCCCTGGGCGTGCGCTTGTCGAGCAGCGGCTTGGAAGCCACCCGCCGGACGATCTGCCGCACGCGCTCCATGTCGATATTCTTGCGCGCCCGCGCGGCCTCGGCAACGGCCACGCCCGCCACACGCGCCTGGGCTTCGACGGCCTCTTGCAAGACCTGCTCGGTCGTCTTGCCGCTCCGCGCAGCGACAAGCCGCGCCAGCCGTTCGGTTTCGGGGGATAGCGTCGTCATCGGTATTCTCCTCAAAATCCTATCGCAATGAGTTAGTCATGGGTAAAGCTGGTCATGAACATGTCGCCAGCATACCGTAACCGGCGCTGTTTTGCCACTTGAGCGCTTTTCGCCCTTAAATAGTGGCGCTTGGCCGCATCGATGCAGGCCCCCGGCAATTCCCGCGCGTACGGCTTGAAGGCGCGGAGCGGCGCGCCCCATAGACCGTCGCAGTGCGTAGGACGCAATAGCCATAAGCGCGTTCACTCGCGTCTTCAACGCGCTATGGCGAAACCCATCGCTTGGTCGCGACGAAAATGATGGGTCTCGCGTTGCTCGACCCATCCTACGCGCTTTCACCTTAATTCCGTAATTCATCGGCTGCACCGGACGCTGCGAATCTCGGCTCTGAGGCTTTGGAGCAAGGTCAGAATTGCTTGCGCCCTGTCTTCGCAATACCGTTGATTGACGAAAACCTCTGGTGTGTTTGTGCCTTGGACCAGCCAATAGCCGGACGTTCTCTTTCCTTGGGCTGTGAAGTCAACCCACACTTTCCAATCTTGCGCTGACGCGGTGCCCGAGCACGCAAGCGACGCGAGCAAAGCGATTGCAATTGTGATGGTGCGCATGGCGTCTCCCGACCAGCAAGTAGCCCGCATAAGCGCAGCGAAATGCGGGTGGGATGCGGCGAAGTTAGCCCCGGATGTCGCTTCGCTCATCCGGGCTACGCCCCTACCCCCTCGCCCCCGAAATCGAGGCCAGGCCGTCGCGGTTATAGATGTCGTCGCGGAACTGCACGATGCCGTCGGGCGTGGCCCAAGCCGTCACATACACCCAGTACAGCGGCACCGGCCGCGCGATCTTGGCGTCCCGGCGCTCGCCGCTCTTGACCACGGCGTCGATCTCCGGCCGCGCCCATCCCGCCGTCTCGACCAGCAGCCAATTGACCAGATCGCGCACATTTTGAATGCGGATGCAGCCGGAAGAATGAAAGCGGAAATCCTCGCCGAACAAATTCTTGAACGGCGTATCGTGCATGTACACGCCGTCCTTGTTGGGAAAATTGATGCGGATCGAGCCGAGCGAATTGAAATCGCCCGGGTCCTGCTTGAACTGATAATTGGTGGCTTCTTCCGAATACCAGTTGATCTGCGCCGGCGTGAGCTCGTTGCCGCGCGGATCGAAGATGCGGATGCGGTTGCTGGTGAGATAATCCGGCGCCTCCTGCATCTTCGGAATGAGGTCGCGGCGCACGATCGAAACCGGCACGGTCCAGTAAGGATTGAAATTGATCTCCACGATCCGGCTGACGATGTCGGGCGAAGGCCGGTCGGGCTTGCCCACCACGGCGATATGGCGCGACACCGCGATCCCGTTCTCCACCGCCTCCACCTGCGCCGCCGGGATGTTGCAGACCACAAAGCGATTGCCCAGGTGCATGCTCAAGCTGCGCAGCCGCGCCAGATTGTTCTTGAGCTGGCCAAGCCGCGTGGGCGCCGGAATGTTCATGGCGGTGAACGTATGCTCGCGCATCAGGCCGTCCACCGACAGGCCGTGGCGCGCCTGGAACCGGCGCACCGCGGCCTCGACATAGGAATCGTAGATGTCGGAGACGCCGACATTGTCGCCGAGATCGCCGGCTACGCCTAAGCGCTGGCGCAAGGTGATGACGGCCGGATGCCGGTTGCCCAGCCGCAAGCGGTCGCCCGCCGGCACCATGGGCCAGCCCCCGGCGCCAACGATGGCTTCGTAGCGGCGGATCGCCTGCTCGGTGGTCTGCACCGTGAGCGGCGAGAGCGTCGGCAGCGCGGCCTTCGGCATCGGGATGGAGCGCGAGGCCGAGTCGAAACCCAGACCGAATTCACCGCCGCGCTGGTTCTGCTCGATCAGCGATTGCAGTGCTGAGTCTTGCGCGCCCGCAAACCGGGTCGCGAGCACACTGCTCCCGGCCATTGCGCCGGTCGTGGCCAAGCGCCGCAAAAAGCGGCGCCGGCTCATGGTCGTATCGGCATGAATTCGCAGCTTGGCCATCCGCTTTCCGAATCCGCAACCACCGCCTCACCAAAGCGCGGCCGCGAGCGGCACGCAAGCTTGGGTTAGGTCGATTCAGTCGCGGAATGGCTGTAACGGCGCGGCGGGGCGATATTGTGACGAAGAAGATCGAATAATAACAACGACGTTGATGTTTGACCCGTCATCCTGAGGCGCGAGCCAACGGGTCCGCGCGAGCGCGGCCCGATGGTAAACTCCGCGAGCCTCGAAGGATGAACGGCCCCAGTGCTGCAATAGCCGGGCCGTCGCCCTTCGAGGCTCGGCCACGCAAGTCGGCTATAGCCGACTTGCGCATGAAAATGCCGATCTCGGGTAAACCCGAGATCGGTGGCCGAGCGCCTCAGGGTGACGGAGATGAGTCAATGATTGCGTCCGTTGACATAAAATAATCAACCCCCGGCCGGGTGTCCGGCCGGGGATCGGATCAGGCGAATATCGCTTTAAATCTCAGAGCCGGTAGAGAATCTGGTCGGTCCAGAACCGTTCCAGCCGGTGCAGCGACTTGTTGAGCGTCGCGAATTCCTCGGCATTGATGCCGCCAACCTGCTCCACCGTCCGGATGTGCTTCTGATAGAGACTGTCGACGATCTCGCGCACCTCGATGCCCTTCTCGGTCAGCTTGATGCGGACCGAGCGGCGATCGACGCGCGAGCGCTGGTGATCGAGGAAGCCCATCTCGACCAGCTTCTTGAGGTTGTAGGAGACGTTGGAGCCGAGATAGTAGCCGCGCGTGCGCAGCTCGCCGGCGGTCACCTCCTTGTCGCCGATATTGTACAGCAGCAGCGCCTGCACCGAATTGATGTCGGCGCGGCCGCGGCGGTCGAACTCATCCTTGATCACGTCGAGCAGACGGCGATGCAGCCGCTCGACCAGTGTCAATGAATCGAGATAGAACGGCGCAATATGGTCGTAACGCGCCTGACGATCGGCCGGTTCGACCGGCTTAACAGCGGTCTTCATAATGACGCCTTCCCGTGTTTCTATGTGGCGACGAAGCCCTGTTCCTCGTCGCGTCACGCCCACAATAGGTCGCTCAGCTTAAAAAATGTAGAATGAAGATTAGATTTATCCGAGATCGTGAATCATTTGATGATGTTCTAATACGCGCGGCTTTCTTTACTTGGTATTGACGGTAAACCGCTGCCTAATACCAACCTTCACAATTCGTCATTCCGGCCGAGCCGCGATCCAAGTCGGCCTTGGCCGACTTGGAATCTTCTAAAATCCGATCTCGGGTAAACCCGAGATCGGTGGCCCCGGAATGACAAGTCAAGATTTATGCGGGTTGGTATAATATTAGTTGCCACGCACATAGTTGATGATGCCTGAAAAATCCTTTGCCGCATGGCCGCCGCCCGCATAGCGCTCATAGATTGCGGCCGCCTCGGCACCCAGCCGGGTCGTGGCGCCCCCGGCCCGCGCCGCCTCCTGCGATAGTTTGAGATCCTTAAGCATCATCGCTGCCGTAAAGCCGGCTTGGTAGTCGCGGTTCGACGGCGCGGTCGGCACCGGGCCCGGCACCGGGCAATAGCTGGTGAGCGACCAGCATTGCCCGGAAGATTTCGACGCGATGTCGAACAGCTTCTGCGCGTCAAGCCCAAGTTTCTCCGCCAGCACAAAAGCCTCGCAGACCGCGATCATCGAGACACCGAGGATCATGTTGTTGCAAATCTTGGCGGCCTGGCCGTTGCCGGGCCCGCCCGCGTGCACGATG
>CAZNSG010000168.1:0-34466 GCA_964575715.1 uncultured Hyphomicrobiales bacterium
CAGGCGGTACGACGACCTTCTTCTCGCCGTCCTTGTATTTGACCAATAGATCCTGGCCCTCCTTGCCGGCGACGGTCGTTGCGACATTGGCGTTGGTCATGGTGCTGCCGGGCCGGTTGTCCCACTCCGAAAACCGGTCGGGCACAACGCCCTTCTGCGAATCCATGAAGATGTGAACGGCATATGCCTTTTGCGTGCCGTCCGGCTGCGGCATGGCCGACACGCCGATAAACGAACCCTCCTTGATGTCGGCCAGAGACGATATGACCATGGCGGAAATTCGCGGAGGCTCGGCGAGCTTCACTGTCAGGTTCTCGCCGGTACGCGACTTGATTGAGAGCGTGGTGCCCTCGACCTTGGTGATCTCGCCGCGGATGCGCACCGTCGGAGGTTGCTGCGCCCACGCCACCGTGGTCGCGAACATCAGGGTCAATCCGGCAGCGCCGAGCGCGCGTCTTGTCATCTTCTGCATCACATCTCCTCCCAAAGATTAGCCGGCGGACTTTGCACCGCCGCAATCAAGCTAACAACCCCCATGGCTGCTGCTTTATTCCCAGCGTTACCAGCATCGGCGGATCAACTGGCGAGGTCGGCCTCGATCAGCGCCCGCAACTCTGCGGTCACCTGCGGGCGCACGCCGAACCATAACGAAAAGCCGCGAACCGCCTGATGCAGCAGCATGCCGAGCCCGTCTGCGGTAGCAAGCCCCCGCGCTTGGGCGGAAGCAATGAGTGGAGTTTTGAGCGGCACATAGACGATATCGGCAACCACGGTATCCTGGTGTAGTGGCGTAAGGTCGATCTCGAGTTTCGGCTGACCCGCCATGCCGAGCGAAGTCGCGTTCACCAGCAGGCAAGCGCGCCTCAGCAAATGTGGCAACGCTGTCAAATGTGCCGGGTGGATGCATGCTCCGAACCGCGCCCGCAAATCCTCTGCGCGGCTCAAGCTGCGATTGACTAAATCGATACGGGTAAAACCACGCTCGATAAGGCCGCAAAGGACGGCGCGCGCCGCGCCGCCCGCTCCTAGCACCACAGCTTCGCCGAGGTGCGCATCCCAGCCTGGGACGCAGTCATCGAGGTTGGCGGTGAAGCCCTCCACATCGGTGTTGGTCGAAAGCAGCCGCCCGCCTTCAAGCCACAGCGTATTTGCCGCGCCCACCGTGCGCGCGCGATCGTCCGGTTCTGATAGCGCCAGCGCCTCCTCCTTATGCGGCAGTGTGACATTGGCGCCGACATAACCGCGTGAAACCAATGTCGCGATGAAATCCGCGAATGCCTCCGGCATTACCTCCTCGCGCCGATAGGCGGCGGCAAGGCCATGGCGTTTGATCCAATATTCGTGGATCTGCGGCGAGCGCGAATGCTTCACCGGCCAGCCGATCACGCAAGCGGCGCGCAGATCTCCGGTCATCGTCCATCACATGCGGCGTATCAATAATACCCTACGGTGGCGCCGCCATCGACCGCGATCGCCGTGCCCTGGATATGGCGCGCGCGCTCCGAGCACAGAAACAATGTGAGCGCCGCGATGTCCTCCGCCGTGCCAAGCCTCCGCAGCCCGTCCTTGGCAATTGCTTCTTTACGCAACTCCTCCGGGCCCTTGCCCGACGCCTTCGAACGCTGCGCGATCAACTCCTCGAACCGTTCGGTCACTGTCGCGCCCGGGTGGATGACGTTGACATTGATGCCGTCTCGCTTTCCGAGCTGCGAAAGAGCCTTGGAAAAATTGCCCATCGCCGCATTGACCGAAGCGCCGATGGTGAAGTCCGCACCCGGCGAGCGCGCCGCGCCGCCTCCGATGTTGACGACGTGGCCCTGCGCCGCCTTTAGCAATGGCCAGAACAGCCGGCACGTGCGCACACAACCGAAAAGTTTCAGCGCATAGCCGTCCATCCAGGCTTCATCGGGCAGATCGGAAAAGTTGCCTGCCTTGGTCGCACCCGCCGAATTCACCAGAATGTCGCAGCGACTGAACTTGTCCTTCACACGGTCAAGCAATTGCTGACAGCCCTCAAGCTTGCGCAGATCGCCGACCACGGTCATGGGCGCGGCACCGGCTTGCGCGACGGTCTTGGCGGCGGCGGCGAGGTTTGTCTCCGACGAGGACGCGATGACGGTCTGCGCCCCCTCGCGCGCGAAGGCCGCCGCAATGCCGCGTCCTATGCCGCGGCTGCCGCCGGTAATGACGACGACTTTACCCTGGTATTCTCCTGCCATTCTCGTTCTCCCGTTATTGTTCGTCGATGACTGTATTGCGCAGTGTGCCAATCTCCGGAACCGACATTTCGATCACATCGCCCGGCACCAGCCAACGGGGCGGATCGCTGCGTGGCCCTTTTTTTGTTGGCGTGCCGGTGGCAATGATGTCACCCGGTTTGATCGTCATGAACATGGTGACGTAGGCGATGAGGTCGGCGAAGGAAAAAATCATGCTCGCAGTGGTATCGTCTTGCGTAATCTCGCCGTTCAGGCTCACGGTCAGGTGCAACGGCTGCGTGAGATCAAGACCGGTCGTGAGCCACGGGCCGATGCTGCCGGAAGCATCGAAATTCTTGCCTTGCGTCACATTAAACCGGCCGTGGCGCAGCCAGTCGCGGATGGTGCCCTCGTTGCATATCGTCACGCCCGCGACATGATCGAGCGCGTGCTCGGGCGTGATATGCCTGCCGGCACGCCCGATGACCAGTGCGATCTCGCCTTCATAATCGAGCTGCTCCGACACCTTCGGGCGCACGATCGGCTGGTTGTGACCGACCAGCGAATTAGGTGCGCGGAAGAACATGCTGGGAAACTTCGCGCCTTCCGCACCGCCGCTGACCTCGGCGTCGCGGTTGGCGTAATTTACCCCGATGCAGAGAATCTTCTCAGGCGTGACCACGGGAGATAGCCACTCGGTCTCGGCGAGCGCAAAATCCGCGCGCACGCTCTGGGCAACCGCCTGCGCCTCAGCCAGCGCATCGGCGCGCAATAAATCGAACACGCTGGTAAACCGCGGCGCCATCCGCGGCCGCAGATCGACGACACCGTCGCCAACCACAATCCCGAAACTCGTTCGCCCGCGGATATTATAGCTGGCAAGGTGCATCGTAATGGAGCCAAAATCGATTGCGGATAAGAGTGCAGGGACGCTCGCTTGGTGTTACAGCAAGCCGTTATAAAGCGCCATGCCCAACCGTGGCGCCGGCAGTTGATCCACCGGTCAATTGAGGATAATCCCGAAAAGTGGGAACCGGTTTCCCGCCTTCGCGAGCCTACTCCGCCGAAGCAGCCGCTTCGGCGGGCGAAGCAAGGTCGGCGGGCGAAGGAAGGTCGGATAAGATCATGCTCAAACAAAAAGCGAGAGACCGACTCTGATTCTACCGAGATCGCATACGCTCTAGCACTCGCAGCAGACCATGAAATCCATTTTCCTCGATTGCAACGACCAGCTCGCCCCTGTTTGGACGCGCGTGCATCGGCCCGACGACCCACCGATCGTGGTCAATACAATAGCTTTCGCCCGCGAGGAATTGCCGCGCCTGCTGGCGGGCTACGACATCTGCCTCGACGATCATTCCTACATGCCCACCGAACTGGTGGCGCAGTGCCCATCACTCAAGCATATCGTATTCCTCGGCACCGGCGCCGCGAGCTACATGAACATCGCCGAGCTCAACAAGCTCGGCATCACCGTCCACACCATCAAGGGATACGGCGACACCGCCGTGGCCGAGCACACCATCGCGCTCATGTTCGCCTGCTGCCGCCAGCTCGCACGCATGGATCGCGATATTCGTGCCGGCACCTGGGAGCAGTTGGAAGGCGTACAGCTTCTTGGCAAGACGCTTGGGGTTATCGGGCTCGGCGGCATTGGCAGCGAAGTCATCCGCATCGCCCAGGGGATCGGCATGCAGGCGCTCGCCTGGAACCGCACGCCGCGTCCCGACGCCGGGGTCCGCCTGGTCGATCTCGATACACTGCTTGCGAATTCGGACGTGGTTTCGCTCAATCTCGTGCTCAATGACGAAACCCGCGGCTTCCTCAACGCTGCGCGCATCGCGCGCTTAAAGCCGGGCGTCATTCTGATCAACACCGCCCGCGGCGCGCTGATCGATGAAGCGGCCATGCTCGACGCGCTCAAGCGCGGCCACATTCGCCACGCTGGTCTCGATGTGTTTCACGCCGAACCGCTCAAAGCTGACCATCCGCTCGCGCGCATGGATAATGTGACGCTGAGCGCCCACGCCGCCTTTCGCACATTGGAGGCCTCGATGACACTGCTGCGCCGCGCGATCGATATCGTTCGCAAAATCGTCGACTAAGGCGGCTCACCCCAACCAACCGAAGTCGGATTTATCCGACTTCGGCCATTCTAAAGTGCCGAACTCGGGTTAACCCGAGTTCGGGCGGGAGAGGCGCGTGCAGCATTGACGCCCCACCGTTCTCGTTCACAATAGAATAAAGTCTATGGGGAGGAGCTTTCGTGAAACCGGCGCCATTCGCCTACGCCAAGGCGCGCTCGCTCAACGAGGCCATTGCTTTGCTCGGCGAGCATGGCGACGGCGCACGCCTGCTCGCCGGCGGCCAGAGCCTGCTCGCTACCCTCAACATGCGGCTCTCCGCCCCGCGCATTCTGATCGACATCAACCACATTTCTGGCCTCGACCGCATCGACCGCAAGGACGGCAAGATCGAGATCGGCGCGCTCGTGCGCCATGCCCAGGCCGAGCGCGCACGCGAGATCACCGAACTCGCGCCATTGATCGCGCGCGCTCTTCCGCACATCGCCCACCCTGCCATCCGCAACCGCGGCACCATCGGCGGCTCGATTGCCTTCGCCGATCCGGCCGCCGAACTCCCGGCCTGTCTGCTTGCGCTCGGCGGTGAGGTTGAAATCGCTGGACCGAATGGCAAGCGGACAATCAAGGCCGATGACTTCTTCAAGAGTCTGTTCGAGACCGCGCTTGGAACGCAAGACGTGCTGGCCGCGATCCGGCTTCCGGCTGCCACTGCACAAAGTCGTTTCGGATTTGCCGAATTCGCCCGCCGCCGCGGCGACTACGCCATGGTGGGCTTGGCAGCCAGCGCGCGCGCCGACGGCAAGGGATTGGCCGATGTGCGGCTGGCCTATTTCGGTGTCGGCGCAACGCCGCTGCGCGCGAAAAAGGCCGAAGCCGAGCTTGCAAGCGGCAAGCTCGACGCGGCCGTCGCCGCACTCGATTCCGACCTTGATCCGCCCGACGACGTGCAGTCAACCGGCGTCCTGAAAAAGCATCTCGCCGGCGTGCTGCTCAAACGCGTCGCGCTCCAGCTTTCGGAGAAACGATCATGAGTGCGCCGAGCTGCACCATCTCTCTTAAGGTGAACGGCGAGACCGTCACCGAAACCGTCGAGGCGCGCAAGAGTCTGGTCGATTTCCTGCGCGAGGATCTGGCGCTGACCGGTAGCCATGTCGGCTGCGAGCATGGTTTTTGCGGAGCTTGCACGGTGCGTGTCGATGGCGTGATCGTGCGCGGATGTCTTACGCTTGCGGTGCAATGCGACGGTGCGCGCGTCGAGACCATCGAGGGCATCTCCGACTTGGGCGAAATCGCCGATCTGCAAGCGGCGTTCGAGCGGCGCAACGCGCTGCAATGCGGCTTCTGCACGCCCGGTATGCTGCTCACCGCGCAGGAGCTTTTGCAGAACGGCAAAGTGCCGAGCCGCGAGCAAATCCGCGAGCATCTTTCCGGCAACTACTGCCGCTGCACCGGCTATCAGGCCATCGTCGACGCCGTCGAAGCAGTGGCGCACGCGCGCGCGGGAGGCAAATCATGAAAATCGCCGCGGACAACCCGTCGACGCTGACCGCCCTCGATCGGCCCAACTCGTACATCGGCCGCTCGGTGCCGCGGCCAAATCTCGCGCGCCTTAGCCAAGGCCGCGCGCAATTCGTGAGCGACGTGACCCTGCCGCGCATGGCGCATGTGGCCTTCGTGCGCTCGCCGCATGCGCATGCCCAGATTAAGAAGATCGTCACAACCGAAGCGAAACGGGCGCCCGGCGTCGTCGCTATCGTCACCGGCGCCGAACTCGCAAAGATAATGACTCCCTGGGTCGGCGTGCTCACGCACCTCAAGGGCATCAAGTCGGCGCCGCAATATCCACTCGCAATGGAGCGTGCCCGCTGGCAGGGCGAAGCAATCGTCGCCGTGGTCGCGCGTACCCGCGCCGAGGCCGAGGACGCCTGCGAGCTGGTCGAAATCGAGTACCAGGAATTGCAAGCCGTCACCGACGCCGAGACCGCGCTCGACCCGAAAACGCCGCTGATTCATCCCGAGCTCGGCGACAATCTCTGCTTTGAGCGCGTGCACACCGCCGGCGATCCCGACAAGGGTTTTAAGGACGCCGACGCGGTGATCGAGACCACGTTCGTATTCGGCCGCCATACCGGCGTGTGCAACGAGCCGCGCGCCATCGTCGCCGACTGGAATCCGGGCGAGCAGCGGCTCACCGCCTACCACGGCACGCAGGCACCGCACATGATGCAGAACCTGTTCGCCAAGCATCTCGGCCTGCAGGAACATCAGGTGCGCGTGGTGACCAAGGACGTCGGCGGCTCGTTCGGCATCAAGGTGCACACCTACGCCGACGAGATGGCAACGGTGGCTATCTCCAAACTGCTCAGGCGCCCGATAAAATTCGTCGCCGACCGGATCGAAAGCTTTGTGACCGACATCCACGCGCGCGATCATCGCGTCAAAGCGAAGATCGGCGTGAAGAAGGACGGCACCATCACGGCTTGGGAAATCGACGATCTCACCGGCATCGGGCCTTATTCGGTCTATCCGCGCACCTCCGGCATCGAGGCCAACCAGATCGTCAATCTTACCGGCGGTCCCTATACCTGCCAGAACTACCGCGCCCGCGCCCGCGTGGTGTTCCAGAATAAAAACGTCATGTGCCAGTACCGCGCCGTCGGCCATCCGATCGCCACCGCGGTGACCGAAGGACTGATCGAACTCGCAGCAGCCAAGATCGGCATGGACCCGCTGGAAATTCGCAGGCTGAACCTGATCCCGGACGACGCGCATCCCTCGCAAGGGCCCTCCGGCATCAAGTTCGAGGCGCTTTCCCACCACGCCTCGCTCGCCCATCTCGACGCCATGATGAACTATGCGAGCCTACGTGCCGAACAGGCGCGGCTACGCGAGAAAGGCATCTATCGCGGCATCGGATTCGCCCAGTTCATCGAGGTGACCAACCCGAGCGCGGCCTTCTACGGCGTTGGCGGCGCGAAAATTTCCGCGCAGGACGGCGCGACGGTGCGACTTGACGCCACCGGCGCGATCTTCTGCCACACCGGCGTCACCGAGCAGGGCCAGGGCGCGGAAGCGGTGATCGCCCAATGCGTCGCGACCTCGTTCGGCGTGCCGATCGAGCGTGTGCGCGTCATCATGGGCGATACCGACAACACGCCCTATGGCGGCGGCACCTGGGCCTCGCGCGCTGCCGGCATCGGCGGCGAAGCGGCCTGGCAGGCTGGCAAGGCGCTCCGCCAGAATGTGCTCGCGGTCGCCGGCAGTATTTTGCAGGCCAAACCCGAAACGCTCGATATTCGTAGCGGCGTGGTGGTGGATGCCGGCACCAGCACCGAACGCCTTGGCCTCGACGAGGTCGCGCGCATCGCCTATTTCCGCCCCGACACGCTGCCGCCCGGCTTCCAGGCCGAACTCATGGCGACCCGCCATTATGTTCCGCGCGCCTGGGCCTTTGCCTTCACCAACGGCATCCAAGCCAGTTATCTCGAAGTTGATACCGAGAGCGGCTTCGTCACGCTGCTCAAGCACTGGTGCATTGAAGACTGCGGCACCGTGATCAATCCGCAGCTCGTGGACGAGCAGATTCGCGGCGGCGTGGTGCAGGGCATCGGCGGTGCGTTGTTCGAGCACTGCCGCTACGACGAGCGCGGCCAATTGCTCAACGGCAACATGGCCGATTATCTCGTCCCCATGGCAATGGAAATGCCCGACATCACGGTCGGCCATGTGGTTACGCCCACCGCCGACAGCGAACTCGGCGCCAAGGGCGCGGGCGAGGCCGGCACCGCCGGCGCGCCGGGCGCGGTGATGAACGCCATCAACGACGCGCTCCGCCCGCTCGGCGCCACGCCGCTCACTGACATGCCGTTCACGCCGGACAAGATTCTGCGCGCGCTCGGCCAGATTTGAACGGCTCCGGCAGCGGCTGTCTCACGCCGCCTTGGCGCGCTCTTCCGCACTCTCACCTACGTGGGCAGTAGCGCGACGTGGGCTCTCGGCCTCCTGATCCTCGCGAGCCTCTGCCGATGCGCTCGCAAGTTCGGCCATCGCCATGAGATACTTTTGGCACGCAAGGCCATCGGCGGCGACACGCTGCATTGCGCCCATCATCCAGGCCTGGAACTCCTGTACCACTTCGGCCGGCGAATTCGCCTCGCACGAACATCGAGCCGCATCGAGTGCGGTTTTCGTGGCCTCATGCCGCCGTTCGAACCATCCCCGGGCAAACTCCTGCATACCGTCGAGGATCTTGTCCTGGTTGCGCCAGTAATTCACCGAGTTCTCTCCCAAGGCAGCGCGCAGCGGCGCAAACATGCCGAACGCGTGCTGCATGGCCTCAAACCCATGGAAACTCTGATCAGTCTTCATGGTGGCTCTCCCTCACTAGTTTGATTATTCCCATCTGAACCCAAATTGCGCAAACAAGCAAACAACAAAATGGCGCCGCTCAGCGATTGTGGACATAGGTGCCGGGCGCGTCGGCGATCGCCTCGTAGCCAGCCGCGCCCACCGGCGGCGGAGCGAAGCGCGCGGACGAATGCTGCCGCAGCCATTCGATCCACGCCGGCCACCAGGAACCGGGCTGCGGCGTGTGGTTCGCGATCCATTGATCGGGTGAGGCGTAGGCGTCGTCGTGGCGGTGCGTGGCGATGCGGAATTCCTTGTTTGACGAGCTCGGCGGATTGACGATGGCCGTATTATGCCCGCCGGACGTCAGCGCAAAGGTGGTGTCGCCGTTGGCCTGCAAATGGACCTTGTAAACTGACTTCCAGGGCGCGATGTGATCCCATTCCGCCCCCACGACAAAAATTGGAACGCGGATGTTCGAAAGCCCGGCCGGTACGCCATCGACCACATAGCGACCCGCGGCAAGATCGTTGTCCAGGAAAAGGCGGCGCAGATACTCGCTGTGCATCCGATAGGGCATGTTGGTGGCGTCGGCGCTCCAGGCCACAAGATCGGAGACCGGCGTCCGCCCGCCCAGCAGATAGTCGCGCACGACGCGCGACCAGATGAGGTCGTTCGATCGCAATAGGTGGAACGCGCCGGCCATCTGGCGGGCATCGAGCGTACCCTGCGACCACATCATGTCTTCGAGGAACGTGATCTCGCTTTCGTCGATGAAGAGTGTCAGTTCTCCCGCATCGGCGAAGTCGGTCTGCGCTGCGAGCAGCGTCATGCTGCCGATGCAAGGATCGCAGCGGCGCCCGAGCGCGGCTGCGGCTATGGCGAGCAGCGTACCGCCGAGGCAATAACCCACGGTGTGCACTGGGCGGTCCGGAACCACAGCCTTGACCGCGGCGAGCGCTTTGTGGATGCCGAGCGTAAGATAATCGTCCATTCCAAGCCGGCGATGCTCGGGAGCGGGATTTCGCCAGGAAATCGTGAAAACGGTGAATCCCGCCTCCACCAGGTAACGGATCAGCGAATTCTCGGGCGAGAGATCGAGGATGTAATATTTCATGATCCACGCCGGCACGATGAATATCGGCTCGGGATGAACGCTGCCGGTGAGCGGCGTGTATTGGATCAATTCGATCAGCTCGTTGCGGTAGATCACCTTTCCCGGCGTCGCTGCGATCGTCTCGCCAACCTTGAATCGTTCGCTGCCCGCCGGCGGCCGATGTGACAGCGACCGCTGGGCGTCCTCGATGAAATTCTGCGCACCGGTCCAGAGATTTCGCCCTCCGGTCCGCAACGTTTCACGCAAGATGACGGGATTTGTGGCAATGAAATTGCTGGGTGCCAATTGATCGAGGAATTGTCGCGTGAGGAATGAAACAATCTGCCGATTATGCCGTGAAACGCCAGGCGCGCTTGTGATCGCCTGGTCCCACCATTCTTGCTGTGCGAGAAAGGCATGATGGATCAGATTGAACGGCCAATGCTGCCAGGCCGGATCGACAAAGCGCTTGTCCTGCGGCGATGGTTCAATGCAGCAATGCTCCGGCGGCTTGCCGCCCAGGCCACCGATCTGCGCGTACCGCCAGAATTGAGCCCAGCGTTCAACCGCGCGCTCCGTCAGCTGCCAGCACACGCTGGGGGCGAATGCGAGGTGGCCCGCCCAGTCCGTCAGAGCCGTCAACATAGAAACCGGAGATCGGCCCATGGTTCTGCGCATGACCATGGCGCGCAGCAGCCGGTCGAAATCAACCGGGTCGGGAGCAGGAGCGGCCGGCGCTGGTATCCGACTTGTGGGCGCCTGACTGGCGGGAACACGAGGAGCAACCGGCGCGGCCAGACTTGGTTTCGCGCGCATATCTCTCGACTCCGAATGCGCCCGCCGGACACCGGCTGAGTCTCTCCGAATCGGAACCGAGGGCATGGCGTAACTCTTGCGCGAAACGAGAGAATGAGAATGGATTTTTACCTAACACGCTCCCGGCGAAAAACTTTGATCGACATCAATTTCGCCCGCGCGCCAAGAGCACATTTGCTGCGAGTTCTGAAAAAAGCGTGCTTGGACCGCGGGTTGCGATGGACGAATCGCGTCCAACCGGTCAAAATGAACCTGCCGAATGCGGCCGGCTTTTCTAGCCTTATTGCGGAGGGGCCGGTGCGAGCCGGTTTGCCGTCAAATCATTAAGACAGCCACGAGGAATCCGGCCAATGGATATCAAAGTCGGCAGGAAGGCGATCGCCGAAGCCACGGAAAAGCTCAAGAACTGGGGTCGCTGGGGCAAGGACGACCAGATCGGAACGCTCAACCATGTGACGCCCGAGGACATTGTCAAGGCTGCAAGCCTGATCCGCACCGGCAAGGTGTTCGCTCTCGGCATTCCCCTCGACTCAAACGGCCCGCAGACCGGCCTGTTCGGCGGGCGCTTCAATCCCATCCACCAGATGCTCGCCACCGGCACCGACGCCATCGCCGGCCGGCAGGACTGGAACAAGATTCGCTATGCCGACGACACGCTCAATCTATGTGTACAGGGCGCTACCCATTGGGACGCTCTCGGGCACATCTTCTATGAGGACAAGGCCTATAACGGTTATGACGCCAAGCTCATCGACGCAAAGGGCTTGAACGTTCTCGGCATCGAGCATTCCAAGAGCAAGATGGCCGGGCGCGGCGTGCTGCTCGACATCGCCCGCTTGCGCGGCGTCGATTGGCTCAAAGACGGAGAAAGCATCTCCAACGACGAGTTGAACAAATGCGCGCGTGCGCAGAATGTGGAAATACGCAAGGCTGATTTCGTAATCATACGCACCGGCCAGATGGAGCGCTGCCTGCAAGAAAAGAAATGGGGCGGCTATGCCGGCGGCGACGCGCCCGGCGTCAAATTCGAGAATTGCTACTGGTGCCAGGAGAAACAGATCGCGGCGATCTGCACCGACACCTGGGGCGTCGAAGTCCGCCCGAACGAAACCACCGAAGCCAACCAGCCTTGGCATTGGGTCGTGATCCCGGCCATGGGCCTGTGTATGGGCGAAATCTTCTATCTCAAGGAGCTGGCGGAGGATTGCGAGCAGGACGGCATCTACGAATTCTTCTTCTGCGGCCCGCCGCTCATAATCAGCGGCGGCACCGGCTCGCCGATTAATCCGCAGGCGATTAAGTAGAATATAATTTGTGTCGTAGAGCATGATCCCGAAAAGTGGGAACCGGTTTTCGGAAAAGATCATGCTCGAACAAAAGACTAGACCACGATCCGATTCAATTGAAACGGATCGTGGTCTAGCAGCCCAGCCAAAGCCAGAACACGGCGGATGGAATATCAACTGCTTTTTTGCGCCGGCTTCGTACCTTGAGAGCGGATGCGGGTGCCGGACTCGGGTTTACTCTTGCGAATACGGAACGTCAGCACCTTGCCCTTGCGCGCGCTGTAATCGAGCGCATCGCCGGTCTCGCGCAGCAGATTCGGGATATCGATGGCCGTAAGCGGGTCGGTGCATTCGATGACCAGAACGTCGCCGGCCGCCATGCTCTCAAGCAGCTTGCGCGTCTTGAGCGTCGGCAGCGGACATTTCAGCCCTTGCAGATTGACTTTCGTTTCCGCCATTGCCGCTCCCCTGCTCGCACCTCGTGCCAGACTGGACAATTCCCAAGATGTCGCGTCAAGCTCCTCGGATGGCTGACAGCACACCAAATCAGCAGTCCGCGGAACTCACCTCACTCACCGACGCGCTGGCAAAGGTCGACCGCACGGTCGAGCCGGTGGCACCGAGCGAACAGGATCTGCATGCAGCGCTGGGCTACACGCTTGCCGCCGATGCAGGATCGAACGGAGCGCTGCGCCTTGCCGGCGCGCGGCTGCGCCGTGTCGACATCGCGCTGCTCGCTTCTTTGGACATCAAACAAGTAGCCATCCGCGTTCCGCGCGTATTGGTTATCCGCGCCCCGCAGGCAAGCGGCATCATCGACGGTATATGTACGTTGATCGCCGGTGCAATCGAAGCCGAGGGCGGTATCGCCGGTATTGAACACAACTCGCTGGAAGCCGCACTGAATCACCAAGGTTACGATGCCTTGATCGCGATTGGCGGCAACAGCGATGCCCGCAACGATGAGGGCCTGCGCAAGAATGCAAATTTGGGCCAGGTCGAGTTCGACGGCATCGCCCTCACCCCCAGAGGCGCCATAGCCTTTGGCAATGCCTATGGCCGTCCGGTCCTGCTGTTGCCGGTACGAATCGAAGCGGCGCTCGCGGCTTGGCTGACGATCGGGCGCCGCCTCTTGGCCCGTCTCTCATTCCGTCTGATCGAGGAACAACCGTTTCTGCTCGAACTCGCACGCCCCATCGCCTCGACGCGCGGGATTGCCGAGATCGTTCCGGTGCTCCGGCGTGCCGCTCAGGTCGAACCACTGGCAAACGACTGGACGCCCCAGACCATCGCACGCGCCGACGGCTGGATTTTGGTACCGGCGGAGAGCGAAGGTCTCCCTGCCGGCAGCAAGGTGGCGATGCGGCCATGGCCCTAAGCGCGCATTTTGTTCCTCTCCGCCGCGCGCGTATATAATACGCGCATGCGCATCATCGGATTGGCAGGCTGGAGCGGATCGGGTAAGACCACGCTGATCACTAAGGCGATTCCTCGCCTGATCGCGCGTGGCTGCAGGGTATCGACGCTCAAGCACGCCCACCACGGCTTCGAACTCGACCAGCCGGGCAAGGATTCCTTCTTTCATCGCTCTGCCGGCGCGACCGAAGTGATCATCAGCTCGGCCAAGCGTTTTGCGATCCTGCATGAACTACGCGACGAACCTGAGTGGGACCTGTGCGCGTTGCTCTCGAAGGTAACCCCGGTCGATCTGGTGCTGATCGAAGGTTTCAAGCGCGACAAATTCCCCAAGCTCGAAGTGCACCGTGCGGTTAACGGCAAGCCGCTGCTCCAACCCGACGATCCGCATATCATTGCCGTCGCCTCTGATGAGCCGCTCCCGGCGGCGAAAGTGCCGGTGCTGGATCTCAATGATATCGAGGCGATTGTGGGCCTCCTGTTTGAGTGCGCCGTGCCGCTCGCAAGCGTGGCCCCCGCCGCCCGGAGCGCATGATGGCGCAGCTTTCCGACGATTGTTTCGCCTTCGCCGGACCGCTCCTGCCGGTGGACGAGATGGAGCGCCTGATCGTCGAACGCGTTGCGCCGATCGCCGAGATCGAGGAGGTGGCGCTGCTTGCAGCGCACGGCCGCGTGCTCGCGCGTGACGTTGCTGCCCCGCTCGATCTGCCGCCGTTTGATAATTCCGCCGTGGACGGCTACGCCGTGCGCCACCGCGATCTCGCGCCCAACGATGAGACACGGCTCGCAATTGTGGCGCGCCTGACCGCGGGCAGCGCATCCTCTCGCCCGCTTGGCGAGCGGCAAGCCATGCGCATCTTCACCGGCGCGCCCATGCCAGCCGACGCCGACACCGTATTCATGCAGGAGGATGTCCGTGTCGAGGGCGAATATGTCATTGTACCGCCCGGCTTGAAGCTTGGCGCCAATCGACGTCACGCAGGCGAGGACGCACGCCAGGGTACTATCGCGCTGCCGGCGGGCCGCCGCTTGGCCCCACAGGACATCGCGCTTGCCGCCGCGGCCGGACTAACGCAACTCCCCGTGCGTCGGCGCGTGCGGGTCGCTTTGTTTTCCACCGGCGACGAAATCGTGGAACCGGGAGAGTCGCGGCCGCCGCCGGCGCTCTATGATGCCAACCGCTATCTGCTTGCCGCCATGCTCGATCGCCTCGGCGCCGAAGTCACCGATCTCGGCATTCTTAAGGACGAGCCTGCGGCGCTACGCAACGCAATCTCACAGGCCGCGCGTGCGCACGACCTGGTGCTCACATCCGGTGGTGTCTCCGCCGGTGAAGCCGATCATGTGCGCAATGTGGTCGAGTGCATCGGCAAGCTGGTGTTCTGGCGCGTCGGGATCAAACCTGGCCGCCCGGTCACCATGGGCGTGCTGCCGGGAGCGGGTTCGTCAACGGGCGCCGCATTTGTCGGACTGCCGGGCAATCCGGTTGCTGTCTTCGTCACCTTCGTGCGCGTCGTGCGTCCCCTTCTCCTACGCCTTGCGGGCGCCACACCCGAACCGCTGATACCTTTGCCGGTGCGTGCAGGATTTTCCTATCGTAAGAAGAAGGGCCGCCGCGAATATGTTCGCGTTTCCTTGCACCCTTGCGCTGATGGAGCGATGGAAGCGATCAAGCACGCCCAGGACGGCGCCGGCGTGATCACCTCGTTGACCGAAACCGATGGCTTGGTGGAACTCCTCGAAGACACCACCACCATAGAGCTGGGCACGACCGTCGGGTTCTTACCCTACGCAACCCTGATCGATTGAAACGAGCTTCGTTGCGCTAGATACGCGTGCTCGACGGCGAAATGAATGCGTCGCTGACAGGTTCCTGATAATTGTTCAGCACGAAGTAGGCTCCGATCGCAATGACGATAGCGGCGGAGCAAGCAACGACAAAAATGCGCATCTTGGACCTCCAGAAAAAGCCTTAGCCTCAGCGGCTTGCGGCCATTATGGTACTCCATTGAATCAAAGCAAGCACTTACGCCTGTGGATGCAGCGTTGCGATGGATTCAGCATTGGCGGCGTCCTGCGGCGTATTGACGTTGAAAAATGGGTCGAACGGCGTGTCCGGCCAGGCGGCCAACGCGACCCCGTGACGTTCTGTCCACACCTCGATTTTGCGCAAACCCTCCTTGGTCAGCGCATGGCGTAGATCGTCGCGCAGCGCAAGGGGCCATAGACCCACGACGGGATGACGCCATTCCCCTGAACGCGCGCAGGCGAGCGGCTTACCCTCGGCCTCCCGCGCCGCATGCAGCCGCGACACCAGATCGCGCGGCAAGAACGGACAGTCTCCCGGCACGCTCACGACATAGGCGATGTCGGGCAAATATTCCGCCGCCCAGTCAAGACCCGCAAGCACGCCGGCAAGCGGACCGGCAAAATCCGGCACGCTGTCAGGCACGACCTTGAGACCGGTTGCGGCAAAACGCTCCGGATCGCCATTAGCGTTGAGCAGGAGCGCTGCGCATTGCGGCCGCAGTCGTTCGAGCACGCGGTCGAAAATTTTCATCCCGCCGATAGTGAGCAGTATTTTGTCGCCGCCGCCCATGCGGCGCGCCAGACCGCCGGCGAGCACGAGGCCCAGCGTCGGCGGCACTTCAATCGTCATGCGCCGCCGCTTTCCGCCGATGCTTGGTGCCTTCTTCCTCGACCAAGCGCAGGTCCTGGTCGAACACGATTCGCTCCTCGCCCGCGAGCGCGACGAAACGCTTTCCGCGCGCGCGGCCGATCAGCGTCAGGTTCGCTTTGCGCGCAAGGTCCACACCCCAGGCGGTGAAGCCGGAGCGCGAGACCAGGATTGGAATTCCCATGCGCAGGGTCTTGATCACCATCTCCGATGTCAGCCGTCCGGTGGTGTAGAAGATTTTATCCTCTGGCCGCACGCGATGCTTGAACATCCACCCCGCGATCTTATCGACCGCATTGTGGCGGCCGACGTCTTCCATATAGACCAGCGGCCGGTCCTTCACCGCCAGCACGCAGCCATGAATGGCGCCGGCTTCGAGATAGAGCGAAGGCGTGGTGTTGATCTTGTGGGTGAGCGCATAAAGCCAAGATGTGCGCAGTTCGGCGGACGGCATTTTTACGTCTTCGAGCGCTTCCATCAGATCGCCAAACACCGTGCCCTGCGCGCAACCCGAGGTCTGCACCTTTTTCTTGAGTTTTTTCTCGTAATTGGTTTTGCGCTTGGTGCGCACCACCACCACCGCGAGGTCTTCGTCGTAGTCGATGCCGGTGACCACGTCGTCCATCTTGAGCATGTTCTGGTTGAGCAGATATCCGAGCGCGAGATATTCCGGATAGTCGCCGATGGTCATCGCGGTAACGATTTCCTGCGCATTGAGAAAGATCGTGAGCGCGCGCTCGACCGTCACCGATGTCTCGATCGGCTGGCCGGTTTGATCGATACCCTTGACGCGCTCTGTCAGACGCGGGTCGAGCGGGTCTGGCTTGATGAGATAGTCGTCTTTTGGTGAGCGCATCGCACTAATGTAGGTGAATGTGGCCCACGGCGAAAGCACAGGGTTTCCTCACGCCCCCGGCACGGTGGCATTGGGAAAGAACAGCTGTTCGCCATTGATCTTGTAGTTGGTGATCGCATTCTGGCCTTCCGGCGAAACCAGCCAATCGATGAATTGCTGGCCGAGTTCCTTCTTCACTTTGGGGTGCTTGGCCGGGTTCACCAGTATGACGCCATACTGGTTGAACAGCCGCTTGTCGCCTTCCAGCGCGATGACGAGCTCACCCTTGTTCTTGAACGAGATCCAGGTGCCGCGGTCAGCCAGCACATAGGCATTGGAGGCCGACGCCGTATTGAGCGCGGCGCCCATGCCCTGACCGATCTCCTTGTACCAGGGGCCTTTCTCCTTCTCGATGTCGATGCCGGCGATCTTCCAGAGATTAAGCTCGGCAGCATGCGTCCCAGACCTGTCGCCGCGAGAGATGAAGGCGGCGGCCTTAGTCTTGATGGCCGTGAATGCGGCCGAGATGTCCTTCGAGCCCTTGATGCCGGCGGGATCGTTCTTCGGCCCAACGAGAATAAAGTCGTTGTACATCACGGGAAAGCGCTTAACGCCGAAGCCGTCGGTGACGAATTTCTCCTCCTGCGCCTTGGCGTGGACGAACACCACGTCGGCATCCCCGCGCCGTCCGGTGTCGAGCGCCTGGCCGGTACCTTGCGAGACCACCTTCACATCGATGCCGGTCTTGGCCTTGAACAGCGGAAGGATATGACCGAACAGTCCGGAATCCTGCGTCGATGTGGTGGAGGAAACCACGATCGACTTGTCCTGCGCCGGCGCGGTGGATATGCCGGCGAAAACGGCGGCGGCAAGAAGCATCAGAGTGCGGCAGGTCCGCATGCGGTTCTCCTTATCTATCATGCACTAAACCAGCAACTCGCCGGCGACGAACCGGCGCGCCTCATGCGTCTTCGGATTGGCAAAGAACTCAGCCGCCGGGCCGTGCTCGACCACGCGGCCGCGGTGCATGAGCACGATCTCGCCGGCAATCCGGCGCGCTTCGCCGAGATCATGCGTCGACATCACCACCTTGATGCCGCGCCCGACCACCATGCGAACGACATCCTCGATCGCCTTGGTGGCGGCGGGATCAAGGCTCGCAGTCGGCTCGTCGAGAAAGAGCAGTTCCGGATCGCGGGCCAGCGCACGGGCAACCGCGATCCGCTGCTGCTCGCCGCCGGATAATCGGCGCGCCGGCCGCTCGCTCAGATCGCTCAACCCCACCAGTTCGAGCAACTCCGCCACGCGGGCATATTGTTCGGTACGGGGCACGTCGGCGTTTGCCAGCGCATACTTGAGATTGGCAGCAACGCTGCGGCGAAGCATGGTCGGGCGCTGGAATACGATGGCGCGCCGCTGCGGCGGGCTAAAGTCGTTTCCAGCCCAGGTGATGCGCCCGCGCGTCGGCTTGATCAGACCCATGGCCGCCCGCAGCAATGTGGTCTTGCCCGAGCCATTTGGACCAATCAGCACGGTCGGCGCGCCGGGCGCGAACGTGAGCGTGACAGCATTGAGTATCGTCACGTCTCCGGCAATGACGCTCACCTCGTCGAGCTGGACGGGCAGATTGGAAACCGGCGCGCGCATGTTCACCCCGCGTACCGTTCGCCACTGCGCCGCGCTATCCAGGCCAGCGCGTTGATCACGATCACGATTGCAATCAGCACTAGGCCAAGCCCGATGGCGAGTGGCAGATCGCCCTTGGATGTTTCCAGCGCGATCGCCGTGGTCATGGTGCGGGTGAAGCCTTCGATGTTGCCGCCGACGATGATGACCGCGCCGACCTCCGCCGCTGCACGTCCGAATCCGGCGAGCAGCGCGGTGACCAGGCTGAAGCGCGCGTCCCACACCAATGTCGCCACGCGGCCGACCGGACCAATGTTCATGGCGGCAAGTTCGTCGCGGTATTCCATCCATAAGTCTTCGATGGTCTGGCGCGTGAGCGCGGCGATGATGGGCGCCACCAGTATGCTTTGAGCGATCACCATCGCCTGTGGCGTAAACAGCAAACCAAATTCGCCGAGCGGGCCGGAGCGCGATAGCGCCAGATAAACCGCAAGCCCGACCGCAACCGGTGGCAGACCCATGAGCGCATTGAGCACCACAACCACGCCTTCGCGTCCGTGAAATCGTGTGAGCGCTATCAGCGCACCAAATGGCACGCCAACCAATGCCGCAAAAAAGACCGCGCTCAGACTCACGATCAACGACAGCTGCACGATAGCGACAAGCGCCGGATTGGCGGTGAGCACGAGCTCAAGAGCTGAGAGGTCGCTGGACATTTGGTGTCAATTTGGTTTGCTGTGACCGATCTCTTGCGTCGGCAATCGACACGATCGAATTCATGTCTCCAAATTCGCACGTCTAAATATGGCGCGCAACATTCGTCGCAAATCCTGTCGCGCTCGAACGATCAGACAGCCGGCATCGGTCAACATCGATCGCTCGCGTGGATTGCCGCTCATAGCCTTGAGCTATGGGCGGCACCTTTATCGGCGCCTCCGCATGCGACCGCCGGCAACCGCTTTGACACCTTCATTCGAACTCGGCTGGCGTGAGCGCGTCCAAGGCCAACATCTATAAAGTGAAACAAATCTACTTCTCTCCAACCTGAAAAACCCGAGCGCGCTTTCAATATGTCTTGCAGACGGAGGGCTGGCCGAATGCTTTCAGGTGCCGCCTGTGCCCCCCGAGGTGCGCGTCTTGCTCTTGTAAGACTTGCACTTGTAAAAAGCCGCGTGCGCCGTCAAAACGTCATGCAAGCGGAGGGATGGCCGAGTGGCTTAAGGCGCACCAGCGCGCAACGGCGCGCGTCTTTTGCTTGAATAAAGAGCGTGCGCCGTCAATACATCTTGCAAGCGGAGGGATGGCCGAGTGGCTTAAGGCGCACGCTTGGAAAGCGTGTATACGGGAAACCGTATCGTGGGTTCGAATCCCACTCCCTCCGCCACGAACTAAGATATTGATATTACTTATATAATTGTCGCAATGGCGGTGCAAATTCCTCCGCGCTTTCCGGGGCTTTGCTCCCCTTCGGCAGCGATGCTTTTCACGCAGAAACGAATTCGTCCGACATTAAAGGCGTTGGCGTCACGCGCCACATTCGAAATCCGGCGGCGCTCATCGCTAGGAAGGTGCCGCCTCTGCGCGAGAGCGAAATTCATCGCTGAAAATCAATCATACCGACAAGCTGCTGTATTACGGAACAGCAGACAGCTTCAGCCCAATAGCCGTTGACCTGCGAGCCGGAGACGCGATGGTGCCGCGGCGCGCTATCTGAACGGCTCCAGGCATGGCATGTCGCACGAACAGCATCGCCGGGTTGCTGATCTGGTTGTCCCGGATCGCCCGCGCGAGCCCTGCCAAGGTCGCATGCACCGTCCGAGCCGCCGGCGAGCATCCGTTCTCGACAATCGTCACCGGCGTGTCCGCGGGCATGCCGACGGCAAGCAGGCTCGCCTGAATGCGCGGCGCGACGCTCACGGCCATATAGAGCGCGAAAACCGTTCCTGGTTTTGCTAGCGCAGTCCAATCATAGGGAGTTGCGCCGCCGGTGGAATGTCCGGTGAGAAAAACAATGGAGCGCACTTCGTCACGATGCGTCAGCGGCAGACCCGCTTCGGCAGCGCATGCAGTCGCCGAGGTGACACCCGGAACGATGTCATAGGAAATGCCGGCCGCCTCCAGCGCGGCCATCTCCTCCCCCACCCGTCCGAAGATCATGGGATCGCCGCCCTTGAGCCGCACCACGTCATTGCCGGCCTTGGCCTCCGCAATCAGGACCGCATTGATCTCGGCCTGTGCAATGCAAGCCTGGCCGGGCGTCTTGCCGACATTGATGCGGCGCGCATCGCGGCGGGCGCAGTCGAGGACGGATGGATCGATCAGGCGATCATGCACAATGACGTCGGCCTCCTGCAGACGCCGCAAAGCGCGCAGCGTCATCAGATCGGCGGTGCCGGGGCCGGCGCCAACCAGCGAGACGTGGCCGCGTGGCGGCGCGTCCAGCATTCCATTGCCGAGCAGAAGGTCGGCCTCGGCGCGCGCATCGGCTTCTTTGCCGTCAAGCATCAATGTGCGTGTGCGGCCGGTGAAAAACCGTTCCCAAAATCGCCGCCGAGCGCGCGGATCGGAACGAATGTGTGCATTGACCCGCTTGCGCAAGCTGCCGGCAAGCGTGGCAAGACTTCCAAGACCTGTCGGCAGCCAGCCTTCCAAGTGCGCCCTGATCTGACGCGCAAGCACGGGCGCGGTACCTTCGGTGCCGATGGCGACAACGACCGGCGAGCGATCGACGATCGCCGGAGACTGGAACGTACACAGCGCGGGTTCGTCCACGACATTGATCGGAATGTTTCGCTCAACCGCGGCATGCGCGACGAGCGCGTTGGTCTGTGCATCAGCCGCGGCATACACCAGCCGGCAGCCCTCCAACACGGCCGGGGTGAACACGCGCCGCCAGACGATGCGGCCGCGATTGGCGAGATCAATCAACTCATCGGTCAGGATTTCACTGACGACCTCGATCCCGGCTGACGTTTTCAGCAGCAATCGCACCTTCTGCGCGGCCTGCTCACCGCCGCCGATCACGGCAACGCGGCTACCGTCCAGATCGAGAAAAATGGGGAAAGTACGCATGATCTATGTCTCCTCATCAGCCTCAAGCGGCCTTGCGGGCAAGCGGCAACAACCGGCGATCGCGTTGCGACCAAAGCGCCTTGGCGAGCAAATCGGCTTCCGCCGGCGATCGAACGTGGTTCAAGGTCGCAAGCGCAATCGCGGCAGTGCCTGTGACAATGGCTTCTCCGACCGGATCCGAAAACTCCCCGCGCCACAGCCCGATCAGTTGCGCAAGATCAAGCTGCATGGACTCATTCAACCGGCGGTGCTCACCTTTGATAAGCGCCGGCCACAGAGTCTTGACCACACGATTTTCTTCCAGTCCGCTGACGGCGAGTTCCTTGAACGGCGTACGTTCCGCCTCCCCGCCGCCGCCCTTGAATGCCGCCATGCGCGGCTGGCCCATCAGGCGCGCCGCTTCCACCTGCAATTCCAGATAGGGCGGATGAAACACCCCCACCATGCTCGCGTTCGCTGCAACCGGATTGAACGCACGCAACACGGTGTTGATGCACGAGCGCAATCCGAGCACTTCGCGCAACTTCAATAACTCCAGCAATCGGGGCGACAGCGCCGCAAGCGGCGCATAGGCAATACCGGTGCGATTGAGATCGGCTTTCGCCGCCGCCGGCGTAGTCGCGCAACTAAGCCCGAGCATCTCAAGCGCCGCCATCGTGCCGCCATCATCGCGCATGTGGCTGTTGTAGCCATGCATCATGACCCGCACGCCGTTGCCCGCGAGTAGAATTGCCGCAAACAGAAAAAACGGCAGGCCGCGGCTTTTGCCGGCGGCATAGGACGGCCAATCGATATCGGCCGAAATTTCCTGCCACAGGCCGAGACTGGCGCGCGCGGCTTGCGCAAAACCTGCAATCTCCGCGGCCGTCTCCTGGCGAACGCGCAGCACCATCAGCAGCGCCCCGACGGCTTCCGGCGCAGCCGCGCCTGAGAGCATCAGCGCCATCGCCTCGCGCGCTTCATCTTCAGTGAGGGAGCGGCTTCGACCCGGACCGCGCGCGACGATTGCAACATAGGGCGCAAGTCCCTTGGGAGAGTTTTGCGTCATGGGCTTACCTGCGCTTGCGCTCCCGCTAGGCCGGCAAGCGATAGCAAGTGCCGTCGGCTGCGTTTGCCCGCACCTTGGGTCTTAAACCAATCCTCGAGCGCAGCAACATCGGGCGGGCGATGGCCCCGCTCGATGAGTGCGGCTGAGATTAATTTTCCCTCATCGAGGTGAGCAAAGCGAAAGATGCCTCGGCTTTCGTCGCTAAATCGCATCAAATAGTCTGCCGTAACGCCAAGATGTATTGCGCACCATGCGAGCCAACCCATCTGCGGAATGGTGCTAAAACCCAAAATATGAATGAAGCGCCCCTCGGCCTTCAGCCGCACCCAGTAATCCGCGGCATCCGGAATTTGCTCGTTGCGCGTCATCAGCAGACCCGAATAGGCCACGGGAAACGGCGCGATCTTCACCGGCGTCGCCTTGCTTTCGGGCTGGCCGGAAAGCGCATCGAGATGCGGCGCGACCAGAGCGCCGATCCCGCCCGCGGCGGAGTTCGACCCGCTCCAATGGATCGGAACAAAAACCTGACCTGCGGGCTGCACCGTGATCACCTTTACGCGCAGCACCGCTTCGCCATACCGGCTCTGCACCCGCGCCAAAGACCCGTCGCTCAGCCCATATTGCGCGGCGTCGCGCGGTGCGAGTTCCAAGAGCGGCTCCGGCCATGGCGCGTTGAGCGCGGGCACCAGACCCGTGCGGGTCATGGTATGCCACTGATCCCGCAGCCGGCCGGTGTTGAGGCAGAGTGGAAATTCGCCGTTGGTCGGCTCGGCGACCCCGCGCGGCACGACAGCAACAAAGCGCGCCTTGCTGTCGGTATGAAAAAACTTTCCGTCGGCGAACATCCGCGCGACGCCAGTTTCGCTGGATGCCCGCACCGGCCACTGCACCGGCGCGAGCGTCTCGTAGCCGTCATCGGTAAGATCGGCCAGACCCGCCAAATCGAAATCGCGGCTGCCGTTGTTTTCGAACGCGGAGAGCGCGGCATGTTCGCGAAACACTTCCGCCGCCGATGCATAATTGAACGCCTGTGCAAATCCCAGCCGCCGGCCGATTTCGGCAAGCGCCCACCAATCGGGCTTGGCCTCGCCAAGCGGCGCTACAAATGCGCGCTGGCGCGAAATGCACCGCTCCGAGTTGGTGACCGTGCCGGATTTCTCGCCCCAGCCCGCCGCCGGAAGCCGCACATGGGCGTGAGCAATCGTGTCGTTGGCGCCAACACAATCCGAGACAACCAGAAACTCGCAGCGCCCCAGCGCTTGCCTGACGCGGTTTGCATTCGGCAGACTCACCGCGGGATTGGTGCAAAGAATCCAGAGCGCCTTGATGCGCCCCTCGTGCACGGCGTCGAACATCTGTACCGCTTTGAGCCCCTGCCCCCTGACAAGCCGCGGCGCGTTCCAAAAGCGGCCCACCCGATCGAGCGCCGCGTCGTCGAAATCCATGTGCGCCGCGAGCTGATTGGCAAGACCGCCGACTTCCCGCCCGCCCATGGCATTGGGTTGCCCCGTCAGCGAGAGCGGCCCCGCTCCCGGCTTGCCGATGCGTGCGGTGGCGAGATGGCAATTGAGGATCGCGTTGACCTTGTCGCTTCCCGAGCTCGATTGATTGATGCCCTGGCTATAGCAAGTGACCACGCGAGCGGTGCCGGAAAACGAATCGTAAAAGCGGTGCAGACGCGCAATGGCAAGGCCGGTCGCGCGCGCGACAGCCCGCACGTCTGGGGCACACGTGCGCGCGGTTTCAAGCGCCGCATCAAAGCCGCTCGTGTGACGATCAATATACTCCTTATCAACGACGCCCGCATCGGCGAGATGCGCCAGAAGTCCGTTGAACAGCCAGGCGTCGCTGCCGGGCGTGAGAATGAGCGCAAGGTCCGAGGCTTCGGTCGTGGGTGTCTCGCGCACATCGATGGCAACGAGCTTGGCGCCGCGCTCGCGTTTGTTCGCGAGCATGCGCTGGAACAAGATGGGATGATTCCAGGCCGCGTTCGAGCCGACCAGCACGATGAGATCCGCGCAGTCGAGATCTTCGTAGCAAGCCGGCACCGTATCCGCGCCGAACGCGCGCTTGTGGCCGGTAACCGAAGATGCCATGCAAAGGCGTGAATTGGTATCGACATGCGGCGTGCCAATAAAACCCTTGGCAAGCTTGTTGGCGACGTAATAATCCTCGGTCAGCAACTGGCCCGAGAGATAGAACGCAATCGACTCGTTCCCGTGTTTTTGTGCGATCTCCGCAAATCGGCCGGCGATCAGATCGAGCGCCTGATCCCAGCTCGCACGCCGGCCTGCGATTTCGGGAAAGAGCAGCCGGCTCTCGAGTCCGAGCGTGGCACTGAGCGCGTTGCCTTTAGCGCACAGCTTGCCGAAATTGGCCGGGTGCTTCGGATCGCCCAAAATCTTCCATTCGCCACCAACGCCGGGCGCAGCGATCACGCCGCACCCGGTGCCGCAATAGGGGCACGTCGTCTTGATCGGGCCGCTCATGACCGCGCCCCGTTCGTTGCGTCTCGCTCAATGTCCTGCCCTGTTTGCCGTCTGCCGGGTTCCTTTCGCGATTGCCTTCACCAGCGGCAATCGTGGATTCGACCGCGGTCTCAACTTGCAAAAAGATTCGCCCGTTTTCGATCTTGACGGGCACCTTGGTTACAATGCCCTCATCCGGCGCCACTGCGCTGCCCGTCTCCAATTCGATCACCATATTGTGCAGCGGGCACGTGACGCGGCAGCCATGCACGATTCCTTGGCTCAGCGGCCCGCCCTTGTGCGGGCAGCGATCTTCCAGTGCGAAGACCTCGTCAGCGGCGTTGCGAAACACAGCGATGTCGCGCCCCGGCCTCCGCACCACGCGCGCGCCCAGACGCGGGATATCCTCCAGCCAGCCGACTTCGATCCATTCGCTCATGACATGAGGAGTTCCTTCACCGGACGGAATTCCTGGTCATGGCCACGCTCGTTGACACGCTCGGCCCATGGATCTTTTTGCGAAAAGCTCTGCGCGTGGAGAAACCGTTGGTAGAGCACGGCGCGTCCCTGCACATCCTCGATCAACCTCTTCTTGACATACGTGAGCCCGACCCGTTCGAGCCACGGCGCGGTGCGTTCCAGATAGCGTGCTTCTTCGCGGTAAAGCTGCAGATACGCGCCGCAATATTCGAGCACTTCCGCTTCGGTCTCGACCTTGACCAGAAGATCGGTGGCGCGAATCTTGACCCCGCCATTGTCGCCAACATGAAGTTCATATCCGGAGTCCACGCAGACGACACCGAAATCCTTGATCGTGGCCTCGGCGCAATTGCGCGGACAGCCTGAGACCGCCAGCTTGACCTTGTGGGGCGTCCACGAACCCCAGCTCATCTTTTCGAGCTTGACGCCAAGCCCGGTGGAATCCTGCACGCCAAAGCGGCACCATTCCGAACCGACGCAGGTCTTCACCGTGCGCAGCGCCTTGCCATAGGCGTGCCCGGACATCAGGCCGGCCTTGTTGAGGTCGCCCCAGACGTCCTGCAGCTGCTCCTTCTTCACGCCCAGCAGGTCGATGCGCTGGCCGCCGGTGATCTTGACCGTCGGGATCTGGTATTTCTCCGCCGCGTCGGCGATGGCGCGCAGTTCCTTGACATTGGTGAGCCCGCCCCACATGCGCGGCACCACGGAATAGGTGCCGTCCTTCTGGATGTTGGCGTGTGCGCGCTCGTTGATGAAGCGCGATTGCTTGTCGTCGACATATTCGCCAGGCCAGGCGCAAAGCAGATAATAGTTGAGCGCCGGCCGGCAGGAGTGGCAGCCGTTTGGCGTTTTCCATTCAAGGAAATGCATCACGGCCGGGATCGATTTGAGATTATTCTCAAGAATAGTGCCGCGTACCGCGTCGTGCGGATGATCGGTACAGCCGCACATCGGCTTTTCTTTCGGCGTGGTCGAATAGTCGCTACCCAGCACCGAAGCGAGCAATTGCTCGACCAGCCCTGTGCATGAGCCACACGAGGAAGAGGCTTTGGTGTATGCGCGCACGTCATCGAGCGTGAACAGCCCCTTTTCGGTGATCGCCTTGGCGATGGTACCTTTGCTGACTCCATTGCAGCCGCAGATCTCGGCCTTGTCGGATAGCGCGGCGATGGCTTTGGCGCCGCCGCGGCCGGAATCGCCAAGGTGCGCCTGGCCGATCAGAAGTTCGCGGCGCATATCGGCAATGTTGGTGCCCTCGCGCATGTGCTGGAAGTACCAGCTGCCGTCGACCGTATCGCCGTAGAGCACCGCACCCACGATGCGGTCGCCCTTAATCACGATCCGCTTGTAAATGCCAGATTTGGTATCGGTGAGCAGCAGTTCCTCGGTACCGGCACCGCCTGAGAAATCTCCCGCCGAGAACAGATCTATGCCGGTGACCTTGAGCTTGGTCGAGGTCAGCGAGCCGCGATAGGCAGCCCAAGCCTTGCGCGCCAGATGATTGGCGGCGATCTTGGCCTGCTCGAACAATGGCGCCACTAGGCCGTAAGATTGCCCGCGATGCTCGACACATTCGCCCACCGCATAAATGCGCGGATCGTAAGTGAGCATGGTATCGTCCACCACAATGCCGCGCTTGCAGTGCAGTCCTGCCGCCTGCGCCAGTGCGATATTGGGCTTGATACCCACCGCCATGACCACGAGATCGGCCGCGATTTCGCCGCCATCCTCCAGTCTCACGCCAACGACACGGCCGTTCATGCCGACGATTTCCTTTGTTTTAGCCTCGGTGAGGCAGACGAGCCCGCGCGCTTCCAGCGATTTGCGCAACATTAGGCCGGCCGCCGCATCGAGCTGACGCTCCATCAGCGTACCCATCAAATGAATAACGGTCACCTCCATACCGTTTTTCATGAGCCCATTGGCGGCCTCAAGTCCGAGCAGCCCGCTGCCGATCACCACGGCGCGGTCGTAACGGGTGGCTGCATCGAGCATGCGGTTGACATCGTGAATGTCGCGGAAGGTGATGACGCCTTCGAGATCCTTGCCCGGGACCGGCAGCATGAAGGGAATGGAGCCCGTGGCGATCAGCAGCCGGTCATACGGAGCCTCCGTGCCATCGTCGGCGACCACGCTTCGGCGACGTCGATCGATACGGACAACCTCCTTTCCCTTATGCAAGTTAATCCCGTTCTCAGCGTACCAAGCGTCGTCATTGAGCATGATCTCGCCGAGCAATTTCTCTCCCGCCAGCACAGGCGAAAGCAAAATTCGGTTGTAGTTGCCATAGGGTTCGGCGCCGAACACGGTGATGTCGTAGGCGTTGGGCGCCATCGCCAACAACTCTTCCACCGTCCGCATTCCGGCCATGCCATTGCCGATCACCACCAGTTTCTCGCGCGCATGAGATACGGCGGCGGCCACCGCATCGCCCGCAGGTACCTGCGAGGGCGCAGCCGTTTGACCGAACATCAGGACGTGACGCAGTGTGTTGACTGGCGCGGCAGTCGCGATGAGCTGCTGATACCAGGCGGCGTTTTCGTCATCCCCGACCAGCAGCGCCGCAGCAAGCAGCTCGCTCCCGTCCGGACGGCGCACGACTAAGAGCTGGCGCGAACTGCCCTCATCCGGGTCGAGATAAGCCAGGCACTCCGCGCCGGAGAGATCGTACGGTCCGCTGACGGCCAAGATCGAGCAGCCACCCGCCTTTAGGCTCGTCTGCGCCGGTTGCTGGGAATTGCGCGCGCGATCGGCAAGCTGATCGAGCAATTCCCGGCCGGCGGCCTCATCACCCTCTGCGATCCGTCGTGCGAGCGTCTCCACGGTATGAATTCTCCTTCGAAGCTTCCACCGCTGATGGTGCGCCATCTTTTTTGTGCGTCGCACAATCATAGCCAGTATTAAGCCTTGGCAAACGCAAGGGCCATGCCATCCGGAATTAGTCCGTAAAACATTGATTTATGTGGATTAAATATTGAACATCGGCGCTCTTGGCCGGCGCCATGGCTCAACTCTTGAGCAATCGCTGGAAAATTGTGCACCGCATATAATTTGAGCGTTTTTGAATTGTCTCTGCACACTTGCCGGGCATGAAACACTTCCGCTGCCGCCGAGGCTCGCGATGATTTTTCAATTCATGGCCTGAATTCAAATGATTAGTCGAAACTCGCAAGTCTGGCACGGCGATTGCGCTGCCACTGCATCACCAACGGTTAATCGCTGAATCAAAAAAATGCTGGAGCACAGAATGCCACCAATATCGATCGGAGGTCTCAAATTCCTCAGCCGCGAGCCGAAGATCAAAGTGCTGCATTTTACTTGGGTGGCTTTTTTCATCAGCTTTCTGGTCTGGTTCAATCACGCACCGCTGCTTGCTGCCATTCGAACCACGTTCAACCTTAACGATCAGCAGATCGCCGCCCTCCTCATCCTCAATGTGGCACTGACCATTCCCGCCCGCATTGTCGTCGGCATGCTGGTCGATAAATTCGGGCCGCGCCTGATGTTTTCCGGTTTGCTGGTCCTTGCTGGCTTTCTTTGTATCTGGTTCGCGCTGGCCGAAAGCTTTGCAACGCTCGCAATTTCTCGTTTTCTTCTGGGATTTGTCGGCGCCGGTTTTGTCGTCGGCATCCGCATGATCGCGGAATGGTTTCCCGCCAAGGAAACCGGAATTGCGCAAGGCATCTATGCTGGCTTCGGCAACTTTGGGTCGGCGGCGGCGGCTGTGACACTGCCGATGCTCAGTCTGGCGCTGGGCGGGGCGGTCGGCTGGCGCTGGTCTATTTTGCTCACGGGGCTAATCGCGATCGCCTACGGCATTATTTATTATTTTGCTGTCAGCGATATGCCGCAAGGTTCTACTTATTTTCGCCCCAAGAAAATCGGCGCTCTGGAAGTGACGAGTCGCGGCGATTTTTTCCTATATGCGATCATGCAGGTGCCGCTGTTTCTGGCCCTTGGTGTATTGGCGTGGAAACTCGGCCCCTCCGGCCCGCAACTGCTTTCGGCCAGCGTGACTTATATCGCTTACATCGTGCTGGCCGCGATTTACGTTCAACAAATATATGACACCTGGCGCATCAATAGGGGAATATTCAATGCGCCAGTTGCCGAGATCCATCGCTATAAGTTTCGGCAAGTGGCCATGCTCGACTTGGCCTATTTAATAACTTTCGGGTCCGAGCTTGCCGTCGTTTCGATACTGCCGTTATTTTTTACGGATACCTTTGATTTGTCGCTGACCACCGCTGGCTTGCTTGGCGCGAGTTTCGGCTTCACCACCTTCTTCGCCCGCCCCGCCGGCGGCTGGCTCAGCGATCGTTTCGGACGGCGTAATGTATTGCTATGGTGTCTTGCCGGCACTGCCGTCGGCTATTTCGCCATGAGTTTCATGTCGCCGCGTCTCGGGCTTGTCTTTGCCGTGCTCGCTACCTTTGCCTGCTCGCTGTTCGTGAATGCGGGGAATGGTGCCGTATATGCCATGTTGCCGATGATCAAGCGGCGGCTCACGGGTCAGATCGCCGGGATGGTCGGTGCGTATGGCAACGTCGGGGGCGTATTGTTCCTAACAGCCTTCTCATTGCTTTCAACGCAGTGGTTTTTCTTGACGCTGGCGGCATCGGCGCTCGTCGGTCTTGCCACGGCGTTGATTTTCGTGGAGGAACCGAAGGGACAGATTGCGGAATTGATGCCGGATGGCACCGTGACGATGATCGACGTCACTTGAATAGCTCAGAAGCTCCTTGAGCTGAGATTGCACGCATGACCAAGGGTCCTATGGTCAGTATCGGCCAGCATTCCATGGCGGGCCGCAAATCGAGTAACGATGATTCTTATGGCGTACTGATTCCCGCCAATGCTCAACTCGAAACCAAAGGCATCGCCATGGCGATCGCCGATGGCATGAGCTCAAGCGAGGCCGCCAAGATCGCAAGTGAAACTTGCGTCAAGAGTTTCCTCGAAGACTATTATGCGACGCACGATACTTGGACCGTCAAAACTTCGGTCACCCGTGTGCTCACCGCCATCAATCGCTGGCTGCACAGCCAGAGCGAAACGCATTACCTGTCCGACCGGGGCATGATTTGTACTTTTTCCGGCGCCGTATTGAAATCTGCCTGCGCCCACATTTTTCATGCCGGCGACTCGCGCATCTACCTTGTGCGCGACGGCACGATCGAGCTGCTGACGACGGATCACCGCGTACGCGTCGCTCGCAATCAGGAATATCTGTCCCGCGCCTTCGGCATCAATTCGGCGCTTGAGGTGGACTATCGCGCGGTGCCCGTCATGGCCGGCGATATGCTGCTTTTCACGACGGATGGTGTGCATGATTTTTCCCGCGATAGCCAGATGCTCGACATTTTACGCAAAACACCCGATGACCTGGCCAGCGCGGCGCAAAATATCGTCCTGGCGGCTTATGCGAACGAAAGCCCGGACAATCTCACGTGCCAGCTCGTGCGCATCGACGATCCCGGTGCGCCCGATGAGGCGGCTCACCTGCGCGAGCTCAGCGCTCTGCCCTTCCCTCCCGAACTTACACCAGGCGTCATATTTGATGGCTTTAGGATTTTACGAGAACTGCATGCGAGCAAGCGCACTCAGGTCTACCTCGCAGTCGATCAGGAATCCGGTGAGAAGGTCGTGCTCAAGACTCCCTCGGTCAACTATGAGGATGACCCCGCCTATATCGAGATGTTCACACGGGAGGAGTGGATCGGCGGCCTGCTTGCGAGTCCGCATGTCTTGAAGGTTTTGCGCCCGGCGCGACCGCGGCGCGCACTTTATTACCTGACTGAATATGTCGAAGGCCAGACACTGCGGCAATGGATGCATGATCACCCGCGTCCAGATTTACCCACGATGCGAAGCATCGTCGAGCAAATCGCAAAAGGACTGCGAGCCTTCCACCGCAAGGAGATCATCCACCGCGACTTGAAACCCGAAAATATCCTTATCGATCACGACGATATGGTGCGCATCATCGATTTCGGCTCCGTCCGCGTGGCTGGTGTCGAGGAGGCGGGCTCACCCATCGAGCGACCGGCGCTCGTTGGCACGGCGGATTATACCGCGCCCGAGTATTTGCGTGGCGAACTGCCAACGAACCGCTCCGACATCTATTCACTTGGCGTGATCGCCTATGAAATGCTGACGGGCAAGTTGCCGTATCCAAGCCAGAGCTTTAGCGCAAAACGCGTAACCAGACGTCCGGGCTATGCGCCGGCGACTGAATACAACAAAACCATCCCGCCTTGGGTCGATGCCGCTCTCGAGAAAGCGGTGCATCAGAGTCCGGTGGAGCGATACGATGCCCTGTCGGCTTTCATTGAAGATATAAACCGGCCGAATACCGCGTTCGAGCCAAGGCAGGCGCGCCCGCTGTTGGAACGCAACCCGGTCGCTTTCTGGCGGGGATTTGCGATCGTGTTGATGCTGCTGAATCTCGTGCTGATCTACTGGCTCAGCCGCTAAGATTATACCAGCGGCAGCAATCACTGACTCATCTCCGTTACCCTGAGTTGCGAGCGAAGCGAGCCTCGAAGGGCGACGGGTCAAACATTGCAGCCGTTGGTATTAGCTGACAGCCCAAAATCCAGGGACATTGACAAGACTATCGCAGGGAACATATCGCCAAGCACAACTCCCCATTCGCGCTAGGCAAAGGTTCAAGCGTTTGTTATATGCGCTAGATCGCAGGCGCGGCTATTCCCCGGTAGCTCAGCGGTAGAGCAACCGGCTGTTAACCGGTTGGTCGCTGGTTCGAATCCGGCCCGGGGAGCCAACTCAAAATTCGCGCTTTGATTTGTCATCTGTTTTTCCTTTTTTTGTCAAACTTCTCGTTCGGTTTGACACTCGGTGTTCTCGTTTTCACCTTGTCCATCGCCGACACTGCCAGCCGCACTTGATCCGCCGCCTTTGTGTAGCGGGCGATCTCGCGCAAGCTGGCATGGCCGGTGATCGCCGCGATCTCGTGCTCGGTGCATCCTGCTTCCGCTAGCCGCCGCGCAGCGGCCTTGCGCAGCCCGTGCGCGCTGCAATGAGGCAACCCAGCGGTATCGCATTGCTCGCGGAACCAATTTCCAAAACCCGCCGCCTTGAACGGCTGTCCGAATTGCGTCGTCAGGAACGTCAGGTGAGCGGCCGGCGTCTCGGCGATGATCGCGTGCAACGTAGCGTGAACCGGGATTGCCAGCTCGGCGCCGGTCTTTAGCTGGCGCACATGCACCGCGCCGTCGCGGATATGCTGACGGCCCATGCGCACCACGTCAGAGCGCCGCTGCCCGGTGTAGAGCAAGAGCGCGAGGGCGAGGCGCGCACGCGAGCCGACCTCGTGGCGCTTCTCAAATTGAGAAATCTCGGCGTCGGTCCAGCTATGGAAGCCGTCCGACTTGACGCGTATGGCGCGCACATCGCGCGTCGGATCGTCGGCGCGTAGCCCGATCTCGACCGCGTGCTTCATCATTGCGCGCACCACCTTGCGCAGCAAATTCGCGCTTTCCGGCTTTTCAGCTTTCGCCGCCATCAGCTTGACGACATGCTCGCGTTGCAACGTCGCAGCGCCCTTGTCGCCGTGCTCGTTGCAAAGTCGCTCGACGGCGTTGCGATAGACCGATTGCGTGCTCGGCTTCATGGAGCGGAAGCCGATCGAATTGAAATAGCTGACCGCGAGCGCGCGGAATGTTCCGGGCTTCACGCGCGCAGTGCCAATCTGCAATGGCTGCCCGGCAATCGCTGCCTCGTAGGCGGTCATGAACTCCGGCGACCACGGCAGTCCCGGCAGCGGCATATTCTTGAAGCCGGCGCGACGAAAATAAAAACGCGGTTTGCCGTGGCGATCGATAAATCCCTGCACGAATTTCGGCGGGCGCTTCATTAGATGCGGTCCCATTCGTTGCCTCCCCCGCCCTCATCGTTCGTCGGAACATTCTGCGGCTTTCCGGGCACCACGACGATCTTACCTTCTTTATCGATCTCGACGCGCGCGACCTCGACGCCGGCCGCGACCACGGCCTTCACGGCGGCCGTGACATCGCGTTGTCGAAACGTCGAAGGTCCGCGTGACATACAATCACGGCTCGATCTTTTGGCCGATCTTGTCCGGCCAGCGATGGATGATCTTCGTGGTAATCGAACCCGCCGTGACCGTGGTGAGCTGCACGAAACCGGCGACGATGTACCTTAGTTCTGCGGACTGTCCCTGCGGCTCAAGGATTTGGCGCTGCGCTTCCATAATGCGAATGCCGTCCTTGACCGGATCAAAGGTCGCGGGATCGACGGTCGCAAGTATCCTGTCGTCTCCAGGCGCCATCATCACCGGCCCAGGATCAAACGGCGTCCACGCCTTTATCGTTTCGAATGTTGGATGATCGTACGACGGGACAACGTAGCTGTGCGGTCCGCGGCTCTCCGAAATTCCAGCAATGAGAATATCGAAATTGACCCAAGCCGCACCGGCCGCTTTGTCGGTTTCAATCGCGGGTTTTAACCAATCGCGCATTTCGGGACCGACGCGAGCTTTCAATTCGTCAAAGGTTTCTCCGAAAGTGGACATTTTTGGAATTAACACAGAGCCGACCACACCGCTGCCGCGCTGTGTCATCACAGCATTTTGTTTCGGCATCAGGAAGATTTTTCCCATGGTGCCGATCAGCGTTCCTTTCGTCTCGTCGTACATGCCGCCATCGGTAAGGACATGCACGGCATCGGCTGTGCGGACAGCAGCGTATGCGCTCATGAGTCACCTACAACTTTGGTCGCCGCTGTTGTGCCACTGCCAAGATTTCCGGGCCCGCCGGAGCCGGATGGTTTAGATCGCAACGAAGAAGCCCCTAGCGATACGCCAACCGCTATCGCTGCAGTGACAACGAGATCAGCAATTGCAAAGGCCACCGCCGATGGAAGTCCCGCTGCCAATGCAGCCGCAGCAATAGACAACGTTATTGGTTCGGCCGCGGCGGGCAGCGTCGCGCCGATCAGCAGTGCAGTCGTAACGATGATGCGAAGCATTTTAG
>CAZNSG010000169.1:0-21842 GCA_964575715.1 uncultured Hyphomicrobiales bacterium
GCCGCATCGGAAGCCTCATGAGCGCCTTTCCTCCTGACGAATGCGCCAACTACTTCAGAAACGCTGGATATGAACCATGTTAGGTGGAAAATGCTCTAATTAGGATTATTCAATCTAAATTCGGACCCTTTGTAGGGAAAAAAAGTTCTACATACTTGCGGTAATTCCAGTTCTTCTAATTATGGTCGTTTGTTTTATGTTTCCGGCCCTAGTTTATCGCTGGTCCGCCAAGTTAACGGCCTTATTTTGGAGTCCGCTGCTTTGGGCATTTCGCCCCATGACGCACGGCGAGCAGTCGCATCAATTTGCGAGTAGAATACTTAATCTCAGCTTTTATAAATTTAGTCGAGCTTATTCGTCGGGAATATTGCTTCTTTACTTAGTCAAATTGAGTATCTGGATAAAAATTCTCGAGATTACCAATTCGAATGACAACCATTTGGGAAGCGTGTTAATCGCTCGATTCATTGTACCTGACACTATTCTCACTTGGCATTTAGCTGCCGTAGTAAACTCAATCTTGACCTGGGTAATATTTTTTCGGTCAGAATCTTATCTTCACGACCTCGCCCATAAATTTTCCGCATCGGACGAGAGTATGAGAAAATTCTACCAATCCACGTTCTATATCAGAAATTTATTGAGTGCCTACTCAATATTTTGCATCACTTATATCAGCTTGAGTGTCTTCACAATGCTTCCGTTGCCCCCACTCCATGTGGTTTTGGTTCCGTGGTAGTCGAGTATCCTTTGACGGCAATAAAGACCGACGACACTCTTTCAGCGCCGTCGAAAGATGAATCAAAAATGCTGCGATCTGCTATTCCGCCGCGAGCGGCCGGGCTTTGAGCGGCAGACCGAGGCGGTCCCACACCTCGCGCAGGCTTTCCGCCAGCCGGTCGATCAGCGCATCGTCATGATAAGGCGAGGGCGTGATGCGCAGCCGCTCGGTGCCCCTGGGCACCGTCGGATAATTGATCGGCTGGATGTAGATGCCGTGCTCGGTCAGCAAGAGATCGCTCGCCGCCTTGCACCGCTCCGGCTCGCCCACCATCACCGGGACGATATGCGTCGGCGTCGGCAGCACCGGCAGGCCGGCGGCGGTGAGCACCGCCTTGACGCGCCCGGCACGCTCCTGCTGACGTTCGCGCTCCCAGCTCGAGGTCTTCAGATGCCGGATGGCGGCGACGGCGGCCGCGCAAACCGGCGGCGGCAGCGCGGTGGTGAAAATAAAACCCGGCGCATAGGAGCGCACTGCGTCGATGAGTGCAGCACTTCCCGCGATATAGCCGCCGAGCGAACCAAACGTCTTGCCGAGCGTGCCCTCGATCACATCGACGTACTGCATGGCGCCGTCGCGCTCGGCGATGCCGCCGCCGCGCGCGCCATACATGCCCACCGCATGCACTTCGTCGAGATAGCTGAACGCGCCGTACTTTTGCGCCAGATCGCAGATCGCGCGGATGGGCGCGATATCGCCGTCCATGGAATAGAGGCTCTCAAACGCCACAAGCTTGGGCCGGCTACCGGCCGCACGCAGCAGCGCTTCAAGATGCGCCAGATCGTTGTGGCGGAAGATTTGTTTCTCGCAGCCTGCCTGGCGGATGCCGGCGATCATCGAATTGTGGTTATGGGCGTCGGAGAGGATGACGCAGTCCGGCAACAATTTGGCGATGGTCGAGATGCCGGTCTCGTTCGAGACATAGCCCGAGGTGAATACCAGTGCGGCTGCCTTGCCGTGCAAATCCGCAAGCTCGTGTTCGAGCTCGACCAGCGGATGACTGGTGCCGGCGATATTGCGGGTGCCGCCGGCGCCGGTGCCCATGCGGGTCGCGGTTTCCACCATGGCGCCGATCACCTTCGGGTGCTGGCCCATGCCGAGATAGTCGTTGGAGCACCACAGCACCACTTCGCGCGGGCCGTTCGGCGAATGCCAGTACGCATAGGGAAACCGCCCCGCGATACGCTCCAAGTCGGCAAACACCCGGTAGCGCCGCTCGGTCCGCAGCCGGGAGAGGGCGTCAACAAAGAACGCGTCGTAGATCATGGGTATATGGCACTCCCAAGCGGCGGCCGGCGGTATCGGCCGTGTGCTGGTCCAGGGGGCATTTTTAAAAGAGTTCCCTAGTGCTTGTCGAGGTATAGAAAACACACATGCGCTCAAATCAGGCATGCGCCATTGATCCCAATCAATAATGAACGGCCCGGATTATACTTTGCCGCCGGCCGGTTGCCGCCATCGCCCCCCAGCCGCATACTGCCCGGTAGAGCATGATCCCGAAAAGTGGGGACCGGTTTTCGGATAAGATCATGCTCAAACAATATGTTCGTTGCCGCGACGGAGGGTCCAAGGAGGGTTCAATGCACAAGCTCGCCATTCCGCAATCGGTGGTCGACCGGGTGATCGCCCGGCATGGCCGCGAGCACGTCCATGACGATCTCGACCCGCGCAAGACCGCGCTGGTCGTGGTCGACATGCAAAACGCCTTCATGCTGCCCGGCGTCGCGCATGCGCTCTGTCCGATGGCGCAGACCATCGTGCCCAACATCAACCGGCTGGCGCTCGCCGTGCGCGAGACCGGCGGCACGGTGGTCTGGATCAAGACCGCCTACAGCGACGAGACTCTTGCCAGCTGGTCGACGCTCTACCGCATGCTGGGACCAAAGCGCAGCGCCATGCGCGCGGAAGCTCTTGCCGCCGATAGCAAGGGTCATGAACTATGGTCCGCCCTCGACTTGCGGCCGCAGGATCTGATCGTCGAGAAGAATCGCTACAGCGCCTTCATCCAGGGCTCGTCCAACCTCGCCGAGCAATTGCGCACGCGCGGTCTCGATACGCTGCTGATTGCCGGCACGGTCACCAACGTGTGCTGCGAGTCCACCGCGCGCGACGCCATGATGCTCGATTTCAAAACCATCATGCTGACCGACGGCAATGCCGCCATGACGGATGAGGACCACAACGCGTCGCTGATCGGGTTCTATCTGATCTTCGGCGACATTATGCCGACCGATTTTGTCATCGCGTGCCTCAAGCGCAACGCGGGCAAGGATATGGCTGCGGCGGAGTGAGGTCGCTTAAAACGCGTATTGCGGGGGTTCCATTCGCGCGTCACAAGTTACACTCAGGTTTAGGGAGATGTTATGAACACGATCAAGAAGTTGGCGGCCGTTAGCGCGGTCATCTTATCTGCACTCGCACTGTGCGTGCTACCATCGCTGGCGCAGACGCCGGCACAGACCTGGCCGCAGCGTCCGGTCAAATTGATGTTGCCGCTCGGACCCGGCAGCGGCGCCGACGTCACCGCGCGGCTGCTGGCGGAGCAGTTGACCAAACGCTGGGGCCAGTCGGTGGTGGTGGAAAATCGTCCCGGAGCCGACGGCATCGTGGCGATCACCGCGTTCCTCACCGGCGGCGACGACCATGTGTTGTTATTCACCCCGACGGGGACGTTTACAACTCATCCGTACATTCTCGACAAGATGGCCTATGACCCGAACGACTTGGTGCCGATCGCGAGGGTCACAAACACTCTTATCTCCATCGCCGTGCCCGCGTCGCTCAATCTCGGCTCGCTTGCGGATCTGGTCGCGCTGGTGCGCTCGCAGCCCGGTAAGCTGAATTGGGCCAGCGTTACGGGCTCCACCGATTTGATATTTTCCGGCTTCCTGCAAGGCGCCGGCCTGAGCATGGTGAAGGTGCCGTATAAGGACAACGTCCAAGCGGCCAACGACTTGGCCGAGGGACGCATCAGCGTGTTTTTATCGGCATTGGTAAGCGTGCGATCGCTGGTGGCGGCCGGCAAGGTCAAGATGCTGGCGGTGACCAACAGCGCGCGCGCTCCCGTCGCGCCGGAGGTTCCCACCGTCAAGGAGGCGGGCCACCCCGCGCTGCTGTTCGATGGTCTGGTCGGCATGTTCGGGACTAAGGCGATGCCGGCCGAGCTGCGCGAGCGCATCTCCACCGATGTTCGGGCGATCGTTGCCGACCCTGCCGTCGCGGCACGGGTGGCGGCCACGGGGCAACTCGTCAGCCCCGGGACGCCGGTAGAATTCGCCGCCTCGATCGAGGAACAGCGTGCCAAATTTGCCGCGATTTCCAAAGCGCTCGGCAGCAAGTTGAGGCAGTGAAGAAAAGTCCCGAACTTGTGGAGCGCTTGGTTTCGGCGCGGCCTCAGAAAAAAAGGATTGTCAGATGCTGACACGCGAGCAAAACATTTTGCTGACTCAGACGGGCCCCAAGACACCCATGGGAGATCTGTTCCGCCGTTATTGGATTCCGTTTCTGCTCGCCTCGGAATTACCGGAGCCGGAGTGTCCGCCGGTTCGGGTCAAGCTTCTTTCGGAACGGCTGCTCGCCTTTCGCGACACCAACGGGCGGCTCGGATTGATCGATGAATTCTGCGCCCATCGCGGCGTCTCGCTTTGGTTCGGCCGCAACGAGCAGGGAGGGCTTCGCTGTCCCTATCACGGCTGGAAATACGACGTCTCCGGCCAATGCATGGAAGTTCCTTCCGAGCCGCAGGAGAGCGGCTTTTGCAAGAAAGTGAAATTGAAATCGTACCCGTGCGTGGAGCGTGGCGGAATCATCTGGGCCTACATGGGTCCGCCGCAGGAGCAGCCGCCCGCCCCGGCATTCGAATGGACGATTGTGCCGGCGAGCCACTGCTATCACTCCAAGCGTTTGGAGGAGTGCAATTACCTTCAGGCATTGGAAGGCGGCATCGATTCCAGCCACGTGGCCTTCCTGCACGGTGGCGAGCTGCTGAGCGATCCGATGCACCGCGGCTCGAAGGGTTCGCACTATCACCTTGGCGATAGAAAACCGGTGTTCGAGGTCATTGAGTCGCCGGGCGGCCTGAATATTGGCGTCCGCCGCAACGCCGAAGAAGGGCGTTATTATTGGCGTGTGACGCCGTGGATCATGCCCTGGTACACAATCGTCCCGCCTTATGGCGACAACCCGCTCAATGGGCATGCCTGGGTGCCGATCGACGATGAAAACTGTTTCGCTTGGACATTCACCTATCATCCGACCCGGCCGATGAGCGAGATGGAGCTCACCACCATGCGCACGGGTGGCGGCCTTCATGTCCAATACGTACCCGGCACGTTCCGTCCGGCGATCAACAAGGACAACGACTACATGATCGACCGCGCCGCCCAGAAGGCCGGGCTCGCCTATAGCGGCGTCAAGGGGATCGCCATGCAAGACGCCTCGGTGCAAGAGAGCATGGGTCCGGTCCAGGATCGCACCAAAGAAAACCTGGTATCGACCGACAACGCCATCATCATGGCGCGCCATCGCCTGCGGCGGGCGGCGCTTGGTTTGGCAAAGGGCGAGCAGCCGCCCGCCCTTGCTCCTGAGTGCCACCAAGTCCGCTCGGCGGCCTTCGTCCTTCCGGCCGGGATACCGTTTGACAAGGCCGAGGGCGAACCCATGAAAGTCAAAGAAGGCGTGGCCCACACCTCGATCTAAACCGTATCGGGGAAATCGTGCTGGCTTGCTCTGATGCACGGATCGTCCGCACGAAATATTTGTGAAAGGCGAAGCGACTGGGGTCTTGCGTTCCAGCAGCGGGATTCTGCCAGCCGGGATATTCTTTTTAAGGGCAAAGGGAGAAAAATTTGACAGCGGAGCTAGACGCCCGGGCGGCCGGCGCTCGCAGGCTCAAGGACAAGGTGTGTGTCGTGACCGGCGCTGGCCAGGGAATTGGGCGAGCGACTGCCAAACGGCTGGGCCAGGAAGGCGGGAAAATCGTCGTCGCTGATCGCGTCGATACCAGCGCGACCCAAACGGTGACTGAGCTGCGCGATCATGGCGTCGAGGCGATGAAGGCACTTGTCGATCTGAGCACGTTCGCCGGCGCGAACGATTTGATGGCGCAAACACGTGATGTCTATGGGCGCATCGACGTGCTCGTCAACAACGTCGGCGGTACGATTTGGATCAAGCCGTATCACCTCTACACCGAAGAGGAAGTGAAATTGGAGCTCGAACGGTCGTTGTATCCGACCCTTTGGTGTTGTTTGGCGGTATTGCCGATCATGATGAAGCAGGGCTCCGGCTCCATCGTCAATGTGGGCTCGCAGGCGATCCGCGGCCTCTACCGCGTTCCGTACGCGGCCAGCAAAGGCGGCATATTGGCGCTGAGCAAGGTGCTGTCCATGGAATATGGCCGCAATGGCATTCGGGTCAACACGGTGTCGCCAGGGGGAACCGACATCCCCGATCGCGTGACGCCGCGGCTCATGATCCAGCCCGGAGTTATGGCAGACGAAGGCGTCAAAGCAGAGGCCGACGATTTCCGGCGAGAAATGATGCAGGACAGCGGCAATCAGCAAGCTCTGAAACGGCGAGGCCTGCCCGAAGAGCAGGCGGCCGCCATTGCCTTTCTGGCGTCCGATGACGCGAGCTTCATCACCGGGCAGGTCATCGATTGCAGCGGCGGACAGTGAAAATCAAGTAATTTGCAGAAGATGACGATTGCATCTTGTTGCCAACCGACGCGGGCAAGTTCGCAAGCTGTCGCCGCTGGGCCGGGAACTACCCCGATCGGCTTCATCGGACGGCGTGTTCCGCAAGATGGAGCAATTTCGAATGATAAGTTTGACGTTTCGAATGAGAGCCTGATGGTTCATTGTGCTGTCATCAATCTGCACTGGGGAGAATGACGATTAATGCCAGCCTGTATCATTTTTGACACGTTATTCCGAAGCCACCGATCTCGGGTTTACCCGAGATCGGTAAGCGATACTGCCCACGCCGGCTATAGCCGACTTGGGTGCGAAGTCAGCGAGCCCGGAATCCATAATCTCCGCAGGTATTTATGGATTCCGGCTCTCGCCGCACCGATCTCGGGTTTACCCGAGATCGGATTTGAAAAGAGCCCAAGTCGGCCAAGGCCGACTTGGGGCGCGGCTTGGCCGGAATGACGAATTGAGAGTTGGCATAAATTCCCAAACGCATCCAAATACGACGTACCCGATACAATCACGCAGCTGTGAAATGCGAAATGATGACTGAGATTGACTTTGTGGCGGAATTGCAAGTTGATGCACGCGCGCAACGTTGATACCCACGCGCAACGTCGATGCCCACACGAGCAAACGCTTCATCAAAGTGTCTGTGCCCGGGTGAGTAAAGACGCTCAGAGCACTTTCCGTCTCAATCCAACATCAGGAGAGCGTACAATGCCGAATAAGAATACAATGTATAATAAGACTTTAGTCGCGCTTGCTGCGGCAACAGTATTAGGTTCGGCTACGGCCGCGTTGGCTTACGAAGATCCCGAGAACCGAAATGGCGACCGATATACGTTTCTCGAGCAGGTTGCCAGGCCAAACCAGGCAAGTATCATCGGCAACAGAAATCCGATCGTTCGGCAATTCGCCAGTGTCGATCAGTTCTCCAACGAAGATCCCGAGAATCGAATTGGAGACCGCTATGCGTCGCTTGAGCCGACGGTCAGGCCAGTCGCCACGAATAGATTCGCTGGCACATTTCTAACGCAGAGGTACACCTCTCCCGTCAGTCTGAATGTCAGTCTGGTTGCTAACGAAGACGTCGAGAATAAAATTGCTGACAGATATCCGGCTCTCGAGCCGCGGTTTGCACTGCTACGCGGGCCCACAAGACAAGTCACAGCCAGTAGAAATCTCACAACCGGAAGTATTCGCCGATAGGCCACGTAGCGGATGAAGCCGTTTATGGCCTGGGAGCAAACGTAGTCGGACCACGCTAAGGATTGATTGCGTTTTGCACTGAGATCTCTGCGCGACCGCTTCGGTCTCGCGCAGCGCGTCACCGTCGGCTTCCCGACCTTATCGCCAAGCGGCCGGCCTTCGGGCCGGCCGCTTTTTTTGGGTGCGTTTGCGGCCACGGTCGCGAAACGGGCTGCTTTCGCCTCGAAAGACCGGCCGTCCGGTAAGTATTGTTTCAATTCTCCGCGATTGTGCGCGCCGATGCCTTGCATTCACGGTGGAATATAATTGAATCTGCGTGTATCGAATCCATTATTATGAAGGAGAAACTGATGCGCATTGCTTTTGCAGTTCTCTTTACGCTCGTGATCGGATCAACGATCGATACGGCGCGGGCCGATCCGTACCGCTGGTGCGCCGACTACGTCGTCAGCGGCGACGGAGGTACCCAATGCACTTTCCTCACCTACGAACAGTGCATGGCGTCGGCATCGGGCCGTGGCGGTCTTTGCCGGCACAATATCCATTATGATGGCCGCCCCGTCGTCACGCCGGCGCCGGTCGTGCGCGCCCAGAAGCGGACCCAAAAGAGCAATTGAGGCGCGCGGCGGGTAGAGCGGCGGGTAGACATGTGTGGCGGATCGGTCGCTGGTGCTGCCGGTTAGGATTGAACTAACGACCTCCCCCTTACCAAGGGGGTGCTCTACCACTGAGCTACGGCAGCGCCCGCGCCAGAAAAACTTATCAAACAAACTCTCTCGAAAATGCACGCTGGAACGCGGCGTTCCTTGCCACAAGGGGGGTGTCCGCGCAAGCGCTGCCCGGGCAGCAAGAAGGCGAGAGCATGCCGGGTTCCGGCTTGTTCGCGCGCACGGGCCATTCTACGACTTCGGCCCATGGCTGAGCGGATTAAGACCGAAAAGGCTTCCGGCCGTAAAGCGCGTTTGCGCGCGGCGTTGCGGGAGAACCTTATGCGCCGCAAGGCGCAGGCGCGCGGCCGCGCGGCGCTCTCGCTGTTGCCGGAAGCAGCCAGCCCGCGTGATCCAAGGGAGCGCGACAAGAACCCCGGGCGCTGACGGAGACCCCCATGGTTGACCCCGTGGGCCGACTTTTGCCGCAATCGGCGATTTCATTGGTATTGAGGAGCATGACTTTGAGGGGTATCGAGTAACCCTGCGGCGCGTTACACTTTGCCGGCCAGCCACAGCCGGGCTAGTTCAACCCGCCTGCGGGCCGAAGCCCTCCCGCCTTCGCCAACCGCCTTTGTCCGAAGGCGGACTTCGGCGGTCAAGAGCCCGCTCTCGCCTCGGCGAAGCCGCCTTCGGCGGAGCCAGGGTCGGCGGGCGAAGGGAGGTCGGCGGGCGAAGGCCCGGCGGCGGGTAGCGAGGGCAGGGGCAAGGGCAGGGGAATGGATCGCATACGCATTGCGGGCGGGCGGCGGCTGTCGGGCACGATCCCGATTTCCGGCGCCAAGAACGCCACCCTGCCGCTGATGATCGCGAGCCTGCTCACCGATCAGACGCTCATCCTGGAAAACGTTCCCGCGCTCGCCGACGTGCGCCAGCTCCGGCGCATTCTCGGCAATCATGGCGTCGACGTCATGTACGCGGGAAAACGGCCGGGCGAGACGCAGCAGGACGGCCAAACCCTGCACATATCGGCGGCGCAGATCGTCGATACCACCGCGCCTTACGAGCTCGTCTCCAAGATGCGCGCGAGTTTTTGGGTGATCGCGCCGCTGCTGGCGCGCATGGGCGAGGCGCGGGTCTCGATGCCGGGCGGCTGCTCCATCGGCACGCGGCCGGTCGATCTGCTGATCATGGCATTGGAGCGGCTGGGAGCCGAGGTCGAGATCGACAACGGCTATGTGATCGCGCGCACGAAAAGCGGACTCAAAGGCGGCGAGATTATTTTTCCCAAGGTGACGGTCGGCGGCACCCACACCGCCGTCATGGCGGCTTCGCTCGCCAATGGGACCACGGTGATCGAGAACGCCGCGCGCGAGCCCGAAGTCACCGACGTCGCCGACTGCCTCAACAAGATGGGGGCGCGCATTTCCGGCGCCGGCACCTCGCGCATCGTGATCGAGGGCGTGGCCAAATTGTCCGGCGCGCGCCATGCAGTGCTGCCCGACCGCATCGAGACCGGCACCTATGCCATGGCGGTGGCGATGACCGGCGGCGACGTGCTGCTCGAAGGCGCGCGCCCGGAATTGCTGCAATCCGCGCTCGATGTGCTCAAGGAGGTTGGCGTCGAGTATACCGTCACCAACCAGGGCATCCGCGTGGCGCGCAACGGCGCTAGCCTCGCGCCGGTTGATGTGACGACCGCGCCGTTCCCCGACTTTCCCACCGATCTGCAGGCGCAGCTCATGGCCTTGATGACGCGCGCGCGCGGCACCTCGCGCATCACCGAGACCATTTTCGAGAATCGCTTCATGCACGTGCAGGAGCTGGTGCGGCTCGGCGCGCATATTCATCTCGACGGCGAGACCGCGACCATCGAGGGCGTGCCGCGGCTCAAGGGCGCGCAAGTGATGGCGACCGACCTGCGCGCCTCGGTCTCGCTGGTGATCGCGGCGCTCGCAGCCGAAGGCGATACTATTGTGAACCGCGTCTATCATCTCGACCGCGGCTTTGAGCGGCTGGAGCAAAAGCTCGCCAACTGCGGCGCCGCCATCGAACGCGTGAGCGGGGAGCGGGCGTAGGGTGGGCATGCGCAGCATGCCCACGTCTTCCATCATGCAATGGAATTGCGTGCTGGTATAGACACGAATTGGTGGGCATGCAAAGCATGCTCACCCTACATCTGTTTGACAAGGTTGGATTCGCGCGGCCCGCGCGCGGGCCGCTCCAGTAAATCATTCATTCCGCGCGCAACCCAGCGACTCCTTTGCTTACCCTCTCCCCAACCGAACTCGGGTAAACCCGAGTTCGGTCAATTTCGATGGCCGAAGTCGGATGTATCCGACTTCGGCTGGGAGAGGGCGGCGAAGTCGAGCGAATGCGAGACGAGCCGGGTGAGGGGTTCGCTTCGTGAAAATTTAGAGCGCTCATTGACCCGAAATCTTTTACGAAGAAAACCCCTCACCCGCCCGCCTTCGCTCCGCTTCGGCGGGCACCCTCTCCCGCAAGGGGAGAGGGGGAAGAAAGCACTTAGAATAGGTTTTCCAACGCGCAACCCGTGCTACGAGTTGCCGCACAGCCGATCAACCGCAATCAGGTCATAAGGCGCACCATGGAATTCCCGCAGCGGCTCGTCGACGGCTATCACGCGTTTCGCAATACCCGCCTTCGCGTTGAGCAGGAACGCTTCCGCGAACTCGCCGAGACCGGGCAGCAGCCGGAAATCATGGTCATCGGCTGCTGCGACTCGCGCGTCTCGCCGGAAGTGATCTTCAACGCCCGTCCCGGCGAACTGTTCGTCCTGCGCAATGTCGCCAATCTCGTTCCGCCCTATTCTCCGTCCGGCCTGGCGCACGGCGTATCGGCGGCGCTCGAATTCGCGGTGCAGTCGCTGCAGGTCAAGCACATCGTCGTGCTGGGGCACGCGCGCTGCGGCGGCATTCGCGCCTTTGCCCAGCAGGACGCGCCGCTCTCGCCCGGCGATTTCATCGGTAAGTGGATGTCGTTGATCGAGCCTGCCGCCGCAAAAGTGGGGCAGCGCGAAAATCGTCCGCTCGCCGACTATCTGACGCATCTGGAACAGGCTTCGGCCGTCAAGACCCTGGACAATCTGATGACATTCCCGTGGATTGTCGCCCCCGTACAGAGTCAGCGCCTGCAACTCCATGCCGCCTATTTCGATGTGGCGACCGGACTGTTGTCGGTTCGCGATGCAAAGCTGGAGGCGTTTGTTCCGATCGCGAGCCCTCTGGGTTAAGCGCCGCGAAACCCAAGCGACAGGCTTTTCAGCAGCCCGCTAGACGCAAAAAGGGCGGAGCCGCACCGGCCCCGCCCTCGAGTTGGATCGATTATTTCAGCTTAACTGCCTGGGCTTGAATGCTTGGGCTTGCTGGCGTGGGGCTGATTAATCGAGCTTGTCGGCTTGGGACTGCTTGCTTGGGATTGCGTCTTGGGTTGGTTATTCGACTCAACGACAAAAATGAAGTCGTTGAACATTTCTACTTCGCCGTTGAGCGCGATAAGCGCCGTCTCGACCGCGAGCTTCGGCTGCCGTTCGTTCACTTCCTTGCGGAACATCGCGAGCACTTTGCGATGCGTGAGGGTCTCGGCCGCCTCATCGGCCACTGCTTCGGGGCCATAGGCGATCTTGGCGGCGCCGCAGTCGCGATGGTTGATCGCAATTATCTTCTTGATGTTGTGCAGCTGAATCGAGGCCGCAAGATTGTCCCAGAACGCCTTGTGCCAGTCCTTGAACGCTGGCGCCATCGCGCCGATCGAGGCGCCGGCAAAGGTGAACTGGCTGTACTGGTCGGTCAGCCTGCGGTTCGCGATATATTTTCGCACCGGCTCTTGCAGGCGCGGGTCGATGCACGTGAGGATCATCGCTTCATAATGGCCGGTGGCGGCGAACGCGCCGAACGGCTGCAGCGCAGCGAGCAGGCCGGCGCCGCCGGCCAGCTGCAGAAAATGCCGCCGGTCGAACCGGCCCCTGAGCAGATCGCCGCAGCAGGTGCAGGCGAGGTGTGGCTTATCGGATGATGGCAACATAGGCGCTCCTTTAATGTGGAAGAATTGCATCTCTGATCGCTCGGATGGCCGAAAATCCCTCTGTTCTCTTACCCGTGCGCTGCGATCGTGCACGTGCTTTCGTGCACGTGCCTGGCCGATTGCTAAAAGCAAATGCTCATGTCGGGCGCGGCATGGATGACTTTGCGTCGAAGTTTTAAAGAATCAGTAAACATATTTCACAGCCTGTAGAATGAATTGAGCGAGTTGTCCGCCGTAGCGTCAGCGAAGGCGGAAGCGAAACCCATGTTATGATTTTGCGAGGGCAGGGCGTGCGTCCTCTTCTTGCAATCTTGCTTCAGGTCATCGTCACGGGTATTGCCCGTTCGCCACCGTTCGAATTCCGCGGCGAGAACAGTCCGTTGGGTTCGCGCGGTCCGGGCGCGTGCCGCTCCAGCAAAATATTCTTTCCGCGCGCAACTCAACACTTGCCGCCACGACGTCGGGTTACGCGCGGTGCAGCCTGATCGATGCCACCTCGGGCGCATGTGGCCGCGCCAATCCGGACTCAATGTGATTCTGCTCCAGCCTTGCGCCGCGCAGATACCTTCCCTACCTTTCGGGTTGGATAGGAGGAGAGCCGCCGGCATGAACCCGCTCAAACTCGTTGCGCTCGACCAGGAGGATCTGGAGGTCGTCTCCGCGCACCTGCAGGACGCCTTGGTCATGCCTGCCGACATCCGCTGGCGCCCGTTCGAACAACGTCTGGTCATTGGGCTCAGCCGCTTCGATTGGGAAGCGGCGCTGGGGCAAGACCCGGAATACCGCCGGCGCTCCGCCGCGCTGCGTTTCGACCGGGTGCTCGCCTGCAAGGCAACCAAGGTTGACAAATCGAGCACCGGCACGGTCTTGAACCTGCTCTCGGTCACGTTTGAGCAACGGGAATCGCCGGCCGGCATCGTCACGCTGACATTCTCCGGCGGCGGCGCCTTGCGGCTCGAAGTCGAATGTCTGGAAGCCGAAATCGTCGATCTCGGCCAGACCTGGGCGACGGTCGCCTGCCCGGATCATTTCAGGGTGGCGAATGAGGGTTGACGTATCCGCGGCCGCACGCCATTGACCGGTGCAAGCGGGATTTCAATCCCGCGGGACAGTGCGATGCCGATCCGTCTTGACAGCAAATCTGCCGATTTTCCGACGCGCTTTGCCGCCTTTCTCGCGGCCAAGCGGGATGCGGCCGAGGATGTCGCGCAGGTGGTGCGTTCCATTATCGCCGACGTGCGCGCACACGGCGACCGCGCACTGATCGAGCTGACGAAAAATTTCGATCGCGTCGATCTTTCAAGAGTCGGCCTGCGCGTGCCGGCGGACGAGATCGCGGCAGCGGCCGGCGCGTGCGAGCGCAAGGCGCTTGATGCGCTCAGCTTCGCGTGCGACCGCATCGAAGCCTATCACCGCCGGCAGAAGCCCGCGGATGATCGTTTCGTCGATGCGCTCGGGGTCGAACTCGGCCAGCGCTGGACCGCGATCGAGGCGGTCGGCCTCTATGTGCCCGGCGGTACCGCCGCCTATCCGTCCTCGGTGCTGATGAACGCCGTGCCCGCCAAGATCGCCGGCGTGCCGCGGCTGGTCATGGCGGTGCCGGCGCCCGACGGCAAACTCTCGCCGCTGGTGCTCGCCGCGGCCAAGCTCGCAGGCGTCGATGAGGTTTACCGCGTCGGCGGCGCGCAGGCGATTGCCGCGCTCGCCTACGGCACGCAGACCATAAAGCCGGTCGCGAAAATCGTCGGGCCCGGTAACGCCTATGTGGCGGCGGCCAAACGCCTGGTGTTTGGCACCGTCGGCATCGACATGATCGCCGGTCCGTCCGAGGTGCTCATCCTCGCCGACAAAACCGCCAATCCGGCCTGGATCGCCGCCGATCTCTTGGCGCAGGCCGAGCATGACGCGGCGGCGCAATCCATTCTGATCACCGATGATGAGGGGCTTGCGGCGGCGGTCGCGCAGGCGGTGGAGAAGCAGCTTGCGACGCTGCCGCGCGGCGCGGTCGCGGGCGCCTCGTGGCGTGACCATGGCGCGATCATCCGGGTGCCAAGCCTGGATGAATCGATTGTGCTGGTCGATGCAATCGCGCCCGAGCATTTGGAAATCGCAACCGACGATCCGGAGCGGATTGCGGCCAAAATCCGCAATGCCGGCGCTATTTTTCTCGGACCCCACACGCCGGAAGCGATCGGCGACTACGTGGCGGGCTCCAACCACGTACTGCCGACCGGGCGTTCGGCGCGTTTTTCGTCGGGTCTGGGTGTGCTAGATTTCATGAAACGGACTTCGATCCTCAAATGCGGACCAGATCAACTCGGCGCGCTGGCGGAAGCGGCGATGGTGCTCGGCGAGGCGGAAGGGCTCGACGCCCACGCCCGCTCGATCGCGATCCGCCTCAATCGCCGATGACGCGCGCGCAGCCGGCCGATCGCGATCGCGTCGTTGCGGTGACGATCGACAAGAAGTCAATCGGGCGTGCCGGCCTCGATGTCGAATACGAGCGCGCGGTTGCGATCGACGATCTGATCGAGGAGAATTCGTTCGCCCCGGTCGGCCACGATGGCGGGCCTTATGCCTTGCACCTCCGCATGGCCGACAATCGCCTGGTATTCGACATCCGTCTCGCCGACGACGCGCCGGTTGTCATGCACCTGCTTTCGCTCAATCCGTTCAAGCGCGTGGTGAAGGATTATTTCCTGGTGTGCGACAGCTATTACACGGCGATCAAAACCGCCACGCCCGACCGCATCGAGGCGCTCGATATGGGACGGCGCGCGCTGCACGACGAGGGCTCGCAAATCCTCCAGGAGCGGATCAAGCATCGAATCGTTGTCGATTTCAACACGGCGCGGCGGCTGTTCACCCTGGTCTGCGCGCTGCACTGGAAAGGTTAGAGCCAGGTCGCGGCCAGAAGCGCGCCGCCCGCGTGCGCCGCATAGCAAGCCCTGCATGCGCTGGCTTAACGGCGTAACTCGCCAGTTGTGGACATGCGCCAATTCCGCTAGTTTCTCCGCCGAATTACATGGCCGCGTTGGGCCACGTAATCCCCGATCGTGCGGATCGCGAATGGCAAAGGAAGAACTGCTGGAATTTCCCGGTGTCGTGACGGAACTGCTTCCAAACGCCACCTTTCGCGTCAAGCTCGAGAACGAGCACGAAATCGTCGCCCACACCGCAGGCCGCATGCGCAAGAATCGTATCCGTGTGTTGGCCGGCGATAAGGTGCTAGTCGAAATGACGCCTTACGATCTGACCAAGGGTCGCATCACGTACCGCTTCAAATGATCAACGACGTCTGGTCTATCGCCGATCCAATCGGATCGGCCATTCAAATGTGATTGCGCGAATAAGATGATCGGCCGACCCAAACTCGTGCTCGCTTCCGGCTCGCCGCGGCGGTTAAGCCTCATCAACCAGGTCGGCATCGAACCCGACGCGTTGCGGCCAGCCGACATCGATGAGACGCCCAATCGCGGCGAGCTGCCGCGCGCGCATGCCAACCGGCTGGCGAAAGTCAAGGCGGAAGCCGCGCTTGCCGCTGTCCAGCGCGATGAGGAATTGACCGGCGCCTATATTCTCGCCGCCGATACGGTGGTTGCGGTCGGCCGGCGCATCCTGCCCAAGGCCGAACTGATCGACGACGCGCAGCAATGCTTGCGGCTGCTCTCCGGCCGCAATCATCAAGTGTACACCGCGGTATGTCTGGTGACGCCAAAGGGCGTATTCCGCCAGCGTCTGGTCGAGACCCGCGTGCGGCTGAAGCGGCTCTCGAACGACGATATCGAGGCTTATCTCGCCTCCGGCGAATGGCAGGGCAAGGCGGGCGGTTATGCCGTGCAGGGGCTCGCCGGCGCCTTTATCGTGAAAATCGTCGGCTCGTACAGCAATGTCGTAGGCCTGCCGCTCTATGAGATCGTGACATTGCTGGCCGGCGAGGGCTATCCGGTGCATATCGGCTGGCGCGGCGCGATCTGACGCGCGTGAGTCCATCGTGCTAAAATTTTACCATGGCTGAGCCCGCCGCTATACCTCGCCTGAAACCTTGTCCGATCTGCGGCAAGCTTGCGATCGAGCAATTCCGGCCGTTCTGCTGCAAGCGTTGCGGCGATGTCGATCTCCATCGCTGGCTGGCCGGCGTCTATTCCGTGCCGGCGGTGGAGAATGAAGACCGCGCAGAAGAAGGTGAGGCGCCGGATGAGAAATCGGACTGAGCCCGGTTGCTCAACCGTGCCTACGGTTCTAACCTTTCATTTGACTGCAAGCGTTTAGCCCCTAAGAACCCGAGGGGACCCATGTTGAATCGCCGCCATTTCGTTGCATTGGCTGGGAGCGCGCTGCTTCCCAGCATTGTTCCGCGTTCCGCACGCGCGCAAGCTTGGCCAAACCGTTTCGTTCGCCTCATCGTGCCGTTTCCGCCCGGTGGTGGAACCGATGCCATTGCTCGCGTGCTTGCCGCAAAGCTCTCCGAGCTTTGGGGCCATCAGATGGTGGTCGAGAACAAGGGCGGGGCGGCCACCAACATCGGCACCGAGTTGGTCGCGCGCTCCGACCCCGACGGCTATACCATGCTGCTCACATCGATGTCGCTTGCGGTGAATCGCTTTTTGTTTGCGACGCTGCCCTACGATGCTGTCTTAGACCTCGCGCCGGTGAGCTTGATCTGCGACTACCCCAATGTGATGGCGGTTCCGATGACGTCGCCCGCCCGGTCGGTGAAGGACTTCATCGCTTACGCCAACGCCAACAAGGGCAAGGTCACGTTTGCCTCCTCCGGTCACGGCACCTCGGTTCATCTCTCGGGCGAATTGTTCAAGCGCATGGCCGGCATCGAGTTGATTCACGTGCCCTATCGCGGCGCCGGCCCGGCCTTCAACGATCTGATTCCGGGGCGCGTGGACGTCATGTTCAACAATATCGGAGCGGTGCTGCCCTTGATCCAGTCCGAAAAGCTGCGTGGACTCGCAGTGACGACCGCGAAGCGTTCGGCGGTGTTGGCGCACCTGCCAACCATTGCGGAATCCGGATTACCCGGTTTCGACGTATCGTCCTGGTATGCGCTCTTCATGCCGGCGAAAACGCCGTTCGAGATCGTTCGAAAGGCCCAATTCGATACGGTGGACGCGATCTCCGATCCTGCGATCAAGGAGCGGCTCGAAAAACTCGGCGTTGCCCTGGTGGGCTCGACGCCCGCGGGCCTCGCCAAGCATCTGCAAAGCGAAATGGACAAATGGGGTCCCGTGATCAAGGCGGCCGGCATCAAGGGCGATGGTTAAACCAACCGCTAGCAGCGGACCCGCGCGCTTTGCCTGGACAGGGCAGGGGCGTAGCCTCTATAACCGCCGCGCTTTATGAGTCTGCTTCCGGCGGGCTCTAGAGCATGATCCCGAAAAGTGGGTACCGGTTTTCGGAAAAGATCATGCTCGAACAAGAGACTAGACCATGATCCGATTGGATCGGATCATGGTCTAGCGCCCAGGTAGCTCAGTTGGTAGAGCACGTGACTGAAAATCACGGTGTCGGTAGTTCAATTCTACCCCTGGGCACCACCATTTCAACGACTTAGCGCGCCATCGCCGTGACAACCGCTTCGATCTAAAAAATCTCGCTCTAGTGCCGCGCGTCAGAGGCCGGTGTTTCGGCTAATTGTGCTTCACTAAACTCAGTTTCGAATTTTGAAACGTCACGCAAAAAGTCTTCCATCATGCGTTGGTGTTGAGCTGCGTCGGAATCGTAAGTTAGTTCTGCCAACGTTTTGGCTAGCGCCGACAATAATTCATTGGTGTCAATTGTGTCCGGTTTTCCGGCCAGTGATCCGAACTCTCCATAAAAGTCATCGATGAGATCGCCAATGAGGCAGTGCAGGCACGGTCGTTCATCGGTTGGCTCTGAAGTTTGCGACATAGCTACACTTTCTTGTCGAATAAACGGACGGGGTAATTTGGATTTTAATTGAACTTGGAGACGGCGTCACGCGGAGTGTACGCCGTACTCAATGTTTTGACACGATTATGACCAGAGTGTGGTATCAGCGATGCTTGGTCTGGGTCAAATTCGACGGATTTGCATTGTCCGTGACCAGTCCGGGTTGCCCCCGAAAGCGACCATATTCCGGACATGGCGGACTTCTCAGTCGTATCTTGAGGCGACTTCGCATCTCTTCACTTTCGGTGCCAGGAGATAAATCCGGGTCATCACCACTTCCTCGCATAGGCGCATATCCTGTATTGTCATGAGAAGCCGCTCCACAGCGGGACGTGCCGAAGTCCCGGCTGGGGGTCACAACATGGTTGCCAATCGTTACGTTTCGAGCGCGCCAACGGAACCAATATCGCATTTGCCTGAGGGAGGGACATGCAATGAAACTTCAACGCCGCCGATTTTTGCAACTGGCAGGAGCCAGCACTGCTCTCCCCGTGGTGTCGCGTAGCGCATGGGCGCAATCCTATCCGGCGCGTCCAGTGCGACTGGTCGCGCCGTTTCCGCCGGGCGGCTCGATCGATCTTACTGCGCGCCTGTTAGCTCAATGGCTGTCGGAACGGCTTGGGCAGCAAATCGTGGTCGAGAACCGGCCGGGCGCCGCCGGCAATATCGGCAGCGAAGCGGTCGCAAACTCGCCCCCCGACGGCTATACGCTGCTGCTATGCAGCGTGGCGAATTCGATCAGCGCTACGCTCTACGAAAAGCTCGGTTACAATTTTGTTCGCGATTTCGCGCATATCGGCGGCATCAGCCGCGCGCCCAATGTCATGGTGATCCATCCATCCATTCCGGCCAAAACGGTTCCGGAATTCATCGCCTATGCCAAGGCCAATTCAGGCAAGGTCAATATGGGATCGTCCGGCATCGGCACGTCGATTCATGTTTCGGGTGAGCTGTTCAAGATGATGGCCGGAGTCAGCATGCAGCATGTGCCTTATCGCGGCTCGGCGCCCATGCTCACCGATTTGGTGGGAGGACAAGTACAGGTCGCTTTCGACAACCTGCAGCCGTCCATGCCACTCATCAAAGCCGGCAAGCTGCGGGGGTTGGCGGTGACAACTGCGACGCGCTCGGAAGCGCTGCCGGAATTGCCGCCGATTGCCGATTCCGTGGCGGGCTACGAGGCGAGCACATGGAATGGCCTGTCCGCGCCCAAGAACACCCCGGCCGAAATCGTCGATAAACTCAATAGCGAGCTCAATGCTTGGCTTGCCGATCCGAAGGTGAAGTCGCGGCTGGCGGACATGGGGGCGTGGCCGATTCCCGGCTCGCCCGCCGACTTCGGGAAGCTGATCGGCAACGAAATCGACAAGTGGGCCAAGGTGATCCGCACGGCCAATATCAAGGCGGAATAAGGCCGAACCGCTCGCAAGCCGGAATTCTCCGACGTTGCGAACAAGCTTTCACTGCACCGAAGGAATGAACTTCAGCACCGGAAACCACTTGGCGATCAGTGTCGGCGGCCAGGGCACCGACATGAATTTATCGAAAGCGATGTAGATCGCCAGCACCAGCGCGGCGGCATAGACAATGACCAGCGACCAGCGCTCTTTGCCCTCCAGCCGCATGAAGACGACGACGAAGACGGCAACCGTCGGGATCAATCCGATCACCGCCATGGTCGCCATGAATGCCAGCAAATAACCAAAGAATATCCCGGCGCGCCGCACGACGGTGCGCACCGGCAAATGGCCGGTGTCGGAGGTGAGATCCATGTGGATCTTCTCGCTGACTTCGTGCTGGGCCTTGTCGATCAAGCTTTCGACACCGACCGCCGATGGCCTGCGGCACATCTCGTTGAACAGGCTCAACGCCAGGACGGTGAGCGCAATCGTGCCCACCACCAGCGGCACCAGTTTGGCGCTGAAGTGCCACGGCAGGGCCGCGATCACCAAGGCGCCGATCGCGGCGATGTAGAACAGCGTGAACAATTGCGAGACGTGGAACCTCGGCGCCTGGAAATTCGTGACCATACGCCTGGCGCCGGTCAGGAAGGCGAGCAACTGACCAAGCATGCGCTCGGAAAATTTCACGGCGTCGGGGCGCAGGCGGTCGCGGCCCTGAAAGCGGATTTCCTGCATGAACGGCCGCACTAGACCGATAATCGCCATGGTCAAGAGAACGGCCACCACCGGCCGCCACAGCCAAGAGAAGCCGTAGCGCTCGATCGAGATGAACATGTAGCGCTCGATGCTGTCACCCAGCACCAGCCCGAGCACAAGCGGCGGCCGCGGCCATTTGAACTGTTTCATCACCCAGCCGAGAACGCCGAACAACAACAGCGCAAACAGGTCGCCCCAATTGCGCGACGCCTCGAATGCACCGATATAGACGACGCCCAGCACGGCCGGAAGGATGAGCGTGTAGCGCAGGGTCGCAAGTCTGGCGAATTGCGGACTAAACGCGTAGCACAGACCGGCGCCCAGGATGTTGGCGAGCGCCACCGACCAGACCATGGCGTAGGTAATGTCAAGATTCTTGTGCAGCATGTCCGGGCCGGGAACCAGCCCGTGAATCAAAAACGCGCCAAGCAGGATCGCCATGGTGGCGCTGCCGGGAACGCCAAAGGCGACGGTCGGCACCAGCGCGCCGCCCTCCTTCGCATTGTTGGAGCTTTCCGACGCGATGACGCCGCGCACATCGCCGCGGCCGAAGGTCTGGCTTGCGCCCTTCTCGGTCTTGAGCGCGTGGCCATAGGCGAGCCAGTCCACCACCGAGGCGCTGATGCCGGGGATCGAGCCGATGCCGCCGCCAATCCACGAGCAGCGCATGATCAGCCACCAATTCTCAAAGCAGTCCTTCACGCCTTGCCATTGGCCCTTATAGATGTCGGCCTTTTCAAATTTCTTCGCGATCGCAACGCGCGCGATCAAGAGGTCGCACAATTCCGGCAGCGCAAACAGGCCGAGCAGAACCGGCGTGATCGGGAGGCCGTCCCAGAGATAAAGGCTTTCGAAGGTCCAGCGCAGCGTTCCGGTCTGCGGGTCGGATCCGATCATGGCGATCATGATGCCGAGGCAGCCGGCGGCCAAGCCGCGCAGCGGCGCGCTGCCGGACAGCACCGCCACCATCGATATGCCAAGCACAGAAAATGCCAGCAGCTCCGGCGAGCCGAGATAAAGCATCACCGGGCGCAGGATGGGAATCGAGATCGCGAGCAGCATCGCGCCGAAAATCCCTCCCATGAGCGACGACATGTAGGCGGCGCTCAATGCGCGCCCGGCCTCGCCGCGCTTGGCCATCGGATAGCCATCGAGCACGGTTGCGGCGGAGGCCGCGCCGCCCGGCACGCCGAACAGAATCGCAGGGATCGGATCGCCGGTCGACGTCGTCGCGCCGAGACCGAGGAGGAGCGCGAACGCGGAATAGGGGTCCATGGCGAAGGTGAAGGGCAGCAGCATCGCCGTGCCGGTCAAGCCGCCGATGCCGGGAATGATCCCAAGGATCAGGCCCATCATGCAGCCGAGCGCCAGAAACATCAGG
>CAZNSG010000170.1:0-9222 GCA_964575715.1 uncultured Hyphomicrobiales bacterium
TCCGCGCATCAGAGCTTGATCACCGACGTCTCAAGGCTTCGCCCCCACCTTTGTACGATCATCGCATCAGCAAACTCCGGCGGAAATCGTCGGTGGCGGCACACCATGGCTAAAATGCTTGACGAAGGACATCAGAGCGTATCCCGGATGGTGCGGCAGCGAAATACGGGATCAAAAACGGTGTACTGTTCCGATGCAACCCGAGCGGGCTGCACATGGCGCACAACATCAAGGAATCGGATTGGAAACTGTTCAGATCGCTGCACACTTTAGCGCTTGAGCGCTTCTGCCAACGCGTGCTCGACGACATCGCGTCCGTCGGGTCCGGTGTCGGCAAGAGCGCCCACCAGCGCTATCTGGAGATTTACCGTCTGGTGCATGAGCGGGACAAGGAACTCGCAAACGCGTTTAACGATGTGCACCGATCGACCGCAATCATGCGGCTCGGTATCATCGAGTCGCACGATCTCTTGACCCCGGAGGAATTGGCACAATTCAGCCCGGACGTCCGCGGCGCGCTAGAATGGTTTCGTGCAGCAAGAGCGTAACAAGCATTACCGGCATGCAGTGCGGCGAAATGCGGGCGAAGCGGGAACGCGGATTGATCCAGCACAAGGCACATGGCGCCGATGAGCGCAGCGTCATGCGCGCCTTCATCCAGCGATGGCGTCGAATCATGCTTTGCGCTATACCGCCCTTGTCGCGCCGAAGCATTCCCCTTGCGATCGCATGAATCGCGCGAAGGACCAAAAGCCATGGCCACGGAAGCAAAGAAATTGAACCGAATTCTGGTGATGAAAATCAAATTGCCAGCGCCGGAAGCCTTGCAATCGCTGTCCGTGATGATGAAAACCGCAACGCCGTTTTATCAAGCATTTGGCGACGGGAAGATGCGATTGCTGCGCAATGTCGACAGCCCCACCGAGATCATTCAGATCGTCGAATACGAGGCCGAACAGAGCTTGGAACTCAACCGGCAGAGACTCGCGAGCGATCCCATGATGCGAAATTTTGTGCAGGCCTGGCGCATGCTGTTTCCGGGCGGAATTGAAATCGATATTTATGAGGACGTGACCGGGAGTGCGTGAGTGCGTAAGGTGGGCAAAGCCATCGGGTCGCGCGAAAAGCGCGCCTGAAGATAAACCCCGCGTGCCCACGCCGCAACAATTGCGTGATGTTCAGCAGAACTGGTGGGCTTCGCCATAGCGCGTCGAAGACGTGCGTAAACGCACTGATGGCTCAGCCCACCCTACACCGCTAAGGTAAATGTTGGAGAAATGCAGTGGCAGAAAATGTTTTGGCGGCGGTGCGGGTGGGCCCGAGCAAGACCGAGATTCGCGAATATCCCATGCCGGATATTCCGGAAGACGCGGCGCTCTTGAAGATGGAGGTCGCCGGCATCTGCGGCACCGACGTCAAGCTTTACAAGACACCGCCATCGAGCGCGCCGGTGATCATGGGCCACGAAAACATCGGCGTCATCGCCAAGGCTGGCGTTGAATTCACCCGTCGCAAGGGATTTCGGGAAGGCGATCTGGTGTTCGTCGAGCATTACGTGATGTGCGGCAAGTGCGAGTGGTGCCACTTTGGCCAGTATCGTCACTGCGAGAACACCGACTGGCGCTACAACCCCGACGGTATCCGCTATGGCTACACGACCGCTGAGAAGGCGCCGCATCTGTGGGGCGGCTTCGCGCAATATGTCTTTCTGCCGTGGAACGCCGTTCTGCACCATGTGCCCAAGGGCGTGACGCCGGAATTGGCCGGGCTGGTGACTCCGATGGCAAATGGCGTCGAATGGTCGCTGTTCGAGGGCGGCGTGGGGTATGACTCTACGGTGCTGATCCAGGGCCCGGGGCAGCAGGGATTGTCGCAGACCGTGATCTGCAAGCAAGCTGGCGCTTCGCTCATCATCGTCACCGGTACATCGAAGGATGCCGCCCGCATGGCGGTCGCGAAAAAACTCGGGGCCGACCACGTGATCGACGTGCAGAAGGAAGACCCGCTCGCGCGCATCAAGGAGATCACGGCTGGCCGGGGCGTGGACGTGGTGCTCGACTGCACCGCGGGTGCGGGAACCATGCCGATCCTGCTCGGCGTGGAAGCGCTCAAGCGCAAGGCCGGAACCATCGTGGTACAGGGCGAGATGGCGGAGTTTCCGAATTTCCCCATCGGCCGGGTGACGGTGAAATACATCACCATCAAGAGCGCACGCGGACACAGCTACAAGGCGTGCGAGTTTGCGCTATCGCAACTTGCTTCGAAACGCTTTGCGTTGGAGCTGATCACCACGCACCGGTTTGGGCTCAAAGATGTGGATCTCGCTATCCGCTCGGTCGGCGGACAGGGTTTGCCGGATGTGATTCACGCCTCGCTGATGCCGTGGGAGTAGCGAGGGTGCGTTGAGCGATTTCCGAACTCCGTTCATTCCCGCGCAAGCGGGAATCCAGAAGTTCAATGCACGAAATCTCAGCTCTGGGTCCCCGCTTTCGCGGGGACGAGCGGATCGTTGAAATTCCACACGCACGGGATACGCAATAACCCGCTGCCTATGGCGAAGCCGCAACGCCGCGCGCCGCGCGAAGGAATGATATCGCCTCTACGCCAGCGATCCGCCCGTACACCAGCGCGCGCAGCACCGAAACCGCATTCGGCGCCGTGCCGTAGAAGTGCCCGGTGATCTCGCCAGCGGCATAGAGGCCGTGCAGCGGGCGGGTGGCCCCGAGCACCTCGGCGTTTTCATTGGTGGCGAGCCCGCCGAAGGTGTAGGCCACAGCGCCGATCAGCGGATAGGCCAGATAAGGCGGCTCCACGATGGCACGCGCCCAGTTGGATTTCGGCGGCTGTAGACCGCTGGCGGCAAGGCCGTCGCAACGCGTCGCATCGAATAGGGCGGGATCGCCGGTGGCGGCTGCGTTATAGGCAGCCACGGTGGCGGCGAGATTTCTAGCATCGATCCCGGCCTTTGCTGCGAGCGCATCAAGCGTGCCGGCTTGCCAGGGCGGCACCTCGGAGCGAATGGCGCGCTCAAAGCCCGCAATCTCAAACAGCCGGCGGTCGAGGATGGCGTAGGCGATCGCGCCCGGCGCCGAGAAATGTATGCGGCGCGAAAAATGCTCCCAGGTCTCGTGCACGAGGCCAGAGCCTTCGTCGAAGAAGCGCTTGCCGTCACGGTCGACCACGATGCCATAAGGATAGACCAGCACCACCGGCGCGGAATATTGGCTTCGCGGATCGATCGGCTCGCAATGCATGCCGCTCCAGTCGCCCGACACATCTGCGCCAAGGGCCACCGCCATGCGGATGCCATCGCCGGTGGCAAAATGCGTGCCGGGTGAAATCAGCCGCATGCTCTCCGCACCGGCACCGAAATGTCGGCGCATCATCGCGCCATCGCCCGCAAAGCCGCCGGAGGCTATGATCACGGCGCCGGCCGGGATCGTCGCGGGTGCCCCGCCCTCCGGCGCGATTCTGACGCCGCGCAGTCTTCCGCCCACGCGGTCCAGCGCGTCCGCCGAGCTGCCGTAGCGGATGGTGACGCCCGCGTTGTGTGCGGCGCGCGCAAGTCCTCCAACGAGTGCCGGACCGCCGCCCACCGGCTGGATGCGCGGCGGGCCTTTGGCGAGGTAGTAGGTCGGCGAATGGAAGGCGATGCCGTGCGCGGCGATCCACGCAATTGTCGCGGGCGCCGCGGCCGCAAGGCGTGCGAAGTATTTCCTATCGCCCTTGCCTTCGGTCGCGGCTTCCATGTCGCGCTCGAAGCTCGGCTCGACGCGGTCGGGCGCGGCCATGCGCATATAAGACGGGCTCCAGCGCGTGTTGCCGCCGGCTTGGTCTTCGGAGGCCTTCTCCAGCACGGTGATGGTCACGCGCAAGGCGAGCCGGCGCGCTTCCCCGGCGGCCGCAAGCGCGGCGGAGAGGCCCGCCGCGCCATGGCCGATGACTACCAGATTGCTGGAAGGGTCGTTCACCGTCGCCATCCGTGAGGCCAGCGTAGCTCAGATGGAGCTGCCGCGTCATCCAAGATCAAATCGCAGACAGTTCACGAGCGACTTGCCAGGCTGTATCCTCCAGGTTCAGAAACTGCACATGTACAAGACCATCATCGCCATTGCCACCGGCGACCCGGCCGGCATCGGGCCGGATGTGATCGCTTCGTCGATGCCGTGGGAATAGGCTGCGACCCGTTGGGAGGTCAGGACTTGCTCATTCCAGCAAAGCTCGGGGCAGTGGCAGCGATTGCTGGCGTTGTCTTCTTTATGGCCGGCACGATGCTCCATCCCATGGGCGCCAATCCTGGCGATCCGGTCGCGGCGTTTTCGGAGTATGCCGCCGATCGTCATTGGGTTGCTTCTCACCTCAGCCAGTTCTTCGGGGTCGCATTCATGTTTGTCGGACTTGTCGCATTGGCCGATACCTTGCGGGATCAGACAATCGCATGGATGGCGCGGCTGGGTGTCTACATCGCCGTGGCCGCGCTCGCGGTGGCCGCGATGTTGCAAGCCATCGATGGCGTTGCGCTGAAGGTCATGGTCGATGGATGGGCGAGCGCCTCGATCGATCAAAAGCAGGCAAGCTATCTCGCAGCCCTTGCTGTGCGGCAAGTGGAAATCGGCACCGCCGCCTACATGGAGATTCTGTTCGGAGCCGCGGTATTTCTGTTAGCTTACGCGACCGCCAGAAGCGCCCGCTACCCGAGCTGGCTTGGTTGGCTTGGCGCAGCGGGAGGCATCGGCACGATCGCTAGCGGCTTGTTGACTGCATTCACCGGTTTTTCGACGACCACAATGAATGTCTCGATGCCATTCGGTCTGATGGTCGCCGTATGGATGGTCTTGATTGGCGCTCTCATGTGGAAACAAGGCTCCGCATAGCCCACCCCTGGCAAGAAATTGGGCAGCTCATCATGCCGCACGACAAGTCCATCATCGCCATCGCCACCGGCGATCCGGCCGGAATCGGGCCGGAGATCAGCATCAAGGCGGCGCGCGATCCCGCCGTGCGCGCAATGTGCCGTCCGATCGTGGTGAGCGATCCAGGCGTGATCGCGCGCCATGCCAAGGCTTGCGGGATCGATGTGAAAGTGCGCGCGGTGCAGCGTATTGCCGACGCCGACTGGTCGGGAGAACTGCTCAATGTGTTCAATTGCGCGGTGCCGGACGCAGACTCCATTGCGCTTGGCGCCAACAGCGCCGCGGCCGGGCGAGCCTCGATCGCGTTCGCGGGCGCGGCGATCAAGCTGGCGCTCGCGGGGGAAGCGGACGCCGTGGTGGCAGCGCCGCAAAATGAAACATCCATCGCGCTCGCCGGCATCAAATTCGACGGCCATCCCTCGTTCGTCGCGCGGCAAACCGGGACCGACGAGAACGACGTCTACATGATGCTGTGCTTCGGCGAAACCAGGATCGTGCATGCCACGCTGCACCAGAGCGTGCGTGAGGCGATCGCGGCGATCACGCAAGAAAGAGTTTTGCGCGCAATCCGCGCCGCCGACCGCGCGCTGCGCAGGCTAGGGATCGAGGCGCCGAAGATTTGCGTGGGCGGGCTTAATCCGCATGCCGGCGAAGATGGGCTGTTCGGGCGGGAGGAAATCGAAATCATCAGGCCTGCGATTGCGGCCGCCGTGGCGGACGGCATTTCGGCCGCAGGGCCAATTGGCGCCGATATCATGTTTGGGAAAAAAGGCTACGACGCGTTCATCGTCATGCTGCACGATCAAGGTCACGTGGCGGCAAAAGTGCTTTCGCCGAACGCAATCGCGGCGATGACCATCGGCACGCCGATCCTGTTTTCTTCCGTCGCGCATGGCAGCGCACACGACATCGCAGGCCAAGGCATCGCCAATCCGGCGGCGATGATCGAGGCGATACTGCGGCTTGCGAAGGCCAAGACGACAAGGAACGGTTAGCGTGAGTCGATACGCGAGCAGCGAACTCACTTCCCCCTCTCCCCTTGCGGGAGAGGGTGCCCGAAGCCGCCGTAGCGCAAGCGAAGGCGGCGAGGGCGGGTGAGGGGTTCGCGCGCCAAGCGCGCGCACGAAAATAATTCTAGCGAAGAAGACCCCTCACCCGGCTCGTGCTTCGCTCTCGCTCCGCACTCGACACCCTCTCCCGCAAGGGGAGAGGGAAAGCAAGCGCCGCGAATGTTGGACTACCGCTTCTCGCCGCCGTTGGCGCCGGCGTTCTCATAGCCCGGCGTATTCGCCACCTGATCGAACCAGTCGAAGCCCATTTCCTTGACGATGCGGTTTGAGATCACGATCAGCCGTGCGTCCTCGTGATCGCCGGCGACATGCTGGTGGATGGTGAAGGGCGGCACATAGATGTAATCGCCGCGCTTCCAGCCATAGGCTTTCGGCTCGGGCGCCCATTCCCATTGGAAGGCGTCGAGGCAGTCGAATTTGAGATCCCAGTGCAGGTCGTAGCCCGAGCCCTCGACCACGAAGATGATCTCTTCCCACATGTGCCGGTGCTGGCCGGAGCGCTCGCCGCCCTTGAGAAACTGCATGTAGGCTTCGACGCAGCATTCGCGCGTGTTGAGCTTGTGATGCACGAGATGCTTGATCAGGCCGTCGGCGGATTTTTCCCACGGCATGTCCTCGGCGGCGACGATGTTGAGCTTGCTCTCGTAGGATTTGCGAAATTCCTGCCCGGCGGCGACATCGTCGGCGCGGAAATTGCAGGTCTTGCTGCCGGAAAGCGAAGGATCGCGTTCGGTGAAGAGTGTCATGAAATGCTCCTCTCGTGCTCAAATCTCCGACGGGGGCTGGTAATTTTCCTGCCCCTTGGGCGGAACTTTCGGCGGCCATTCCACGATCTTTTGGAACAACAGGTGCATGAACAGGAACATGGGCTTGGCCTTGAACACCAGAAGGATCGCCTCTTCGTTGGGGTCGTCGTTGAAGTGCTGATGCACGCAGCCGTTCTCGACGATCATCACGTCGCCGGCCTTCCAGGGAATGTAGCGGCCGTCGTGCACGTCGTGGCCGCGCCCTTTGAGCACGTAGAACACCGCGCTGTTGAGATGGCCGTGCTTTTGTCCGTAGGCGCCGGGTGCGTAGGCCTCGATGTGGGATTCGATCGATTGCGTCACCGCAACGGCCTGCGGGCTGATGACGCTCTTGCCGTAATGGCCGGGCCCGCCCTTCCACGGCACGTCCTTGGAGGAATAGACGCGCGGCTCCTCGGTCAGCGACTTGTAGAGATGGCTGTAGGTGCCTTCGAGCGCGCGGACGAAGGTGCGCTTCTTGGCCCAGCGATCCCAATGCTGGTGCTCCTTTTCCTCGCCTTCCTCCGGCGGCTGGTTGTGCCCCTGCCCCGGAATGCCATCAATCAACCCTGTCATCGACCGCTCCGTGTCAGAATACCCGCCAAGCGGTTGTACGTTCCGCATAGCCGAACCACTAAGGTGTTATTAGCAGTGGCTAAACGCGATAGTTTGTCAAATCTAGGCGGTTGCAGGGCTACTGGCAAAACAGCCGGTTGTTTGTTTATGCTACAGGAGAGCTTTGGGAGAAATAAAAATGGCATTCGGATTTCTTGCCCGCAGTGCGATGGCGGCGGTCCTTGCCACTCTGCCAGTTGGCGGATGGGCGCAAACACCGGCCGAATTCTACAAGGGAAAGAATGTCGATCTCTACATCGGCTACAGCGTTGGCGGCGGATACGACATCTACGCGCGCCTGCTCGCGCGCCATATGGGCAAGCATATGCCCGGAAATCCAACGATCCTGCCAAGGAACATGGAGGGTGCGGGCAGCCTGCGGCTGGCCAATTGGCTTTACAACGTCGCGCCCAAGGACGGCAGCGCGTTCGGCATTATCGGCCGCGGCACTGGCTTTGATCCGCTCTTGGGAAATCGCAGCGCGCAGTTCGACGCACCGAAATTCACCTGGATTGGAAGCGCCAACAACGAGGTGAGCGTTTGCGTCGCCTGGCACACGACCGGGATTACAAAATTCGAAGACATTCAGAAAAAGGAGCTGGTCGTGGGCGGAACCAGCGCGTCGGCCGACACCGACCAGTTCCCGAAAATCGCCAATGGCGTGCTCGGGACCAGAATGCGCGTGATCACCGGCTATCCCGGCGGCAACGAAGTCGGCCTCGCCATGGAGCGCGGCGAGGTGCAAGGACGCTGCGGCTGGTCATGGTCGAGCGTGAAATCGACACATATGCAATGGCATGAGCAGAAGAAATTCCACATTTTGGTTCAGCTCGCGCTCGCCAAGCATCCCGAGCTGCCGAACGTGCCGCTCATCACCGACCTCGCCAAGAACGACGAGCAGCGGCAAATCCTTAAACTCATCTTCGCGCGCCAAGTGATGGGGCGGCCGTTCCTCGCGCCGCCCGGCGTCCCGGCCGAGCGGGCAGCCGCCTTGCGCAAGGCATTCATGGATACAATGGCGGACAAGGACTTCCTCAACGATGCCGATAAGGCGCAGTTGGAAATCACGCCGGTGGCGGGCGATCAGATCGAAACTCTGGTGAAGGAACTCTATTCCACATCGCCGGAAATCGCGCAGAAGGCCGCGGCATTGTTGCGATAGCGGTACTAGTGCTTGTCCCGCTCATGTAGACACTACTAAACGGTCCGCTCGTCCCCGCGAAAGCGGGGACCCAGAGCGGCAAATACGAGTGTTCAAATTCTGGATTCCCGCTTGCGCGGGAATGAGCGGAATTAGACTTGACTCAACTTCAATGGAAATCGCTGTAGGAATACCTGCCGATGGAAGCGAAGGTTCAAAATTACACGCGCTGGCAGTCCGACGTCATTGTCGATTTGATCAAGCGCTACGATTTTCCCTATATCGCGCTCAATCCCGGCGCGAGCTTTCGCGGCTTGCACGATTCGCTTGTCAACTACGGCGGCAACAATCCGCCGATGCTGCTGTGCCAGCACGAAGAGATCGCGGTGCAGATCGCGCATGGCTACGCCAAGGCCGGCGGCAAACCGATGGCGGTGATCCTGCATGACGTGGTGGGACTGCTGCACGCCACCATGGCGATCTACTACGCTTACATCGACCGCGTGCCGATTTTCATCATCGGCGCCACCGGGCCGATGCATGAAGGCAAGCGCCGCCCGCACATCGACTGGACGCATACGGCGCTGGTGCAGGGCAATGCGGTGCGCGACTACGTCAAATGGGATTACCAGCCGGCCGCGATCGAGGGCGTGCCAGAGTCATTTGCGCGCGCCTATTCGGCGATGACGACCGAGCCG
>CAZNSG010000171.1:0-10247 GCA_964575715.1 uncultured Hyphomicrobiales bacterium
GCCGATACCAAAATCTAAATCGACGCCGCGCGCATTGAGCCGCGCTTCGCTACGCTACGCGCGCCTCAATGCGCGCGCCAGCACAACAATAAACCAGGGCTTCACAGCCCTTTTCTCTTAACCTGACTGGTACACAATCACACCGCCCTCAGGCACATTTTTGCTCCGCCGTTGACATTCGTCAATCAAGACAGGCTCCTCCTGCAAGCGTGCCACGAGCGGCACGGCCGCGAGCGTGGGGGGTCAGAATTCGATGGTTGATGTCGCTTGAATCATGCGCGCGGAATTGCGGCGACTTATACCAACTCGCACAATTGGTCATTTCGGCCGTGCCGCAATGACGGCGAGAGCCGGAAAGACGAGTCGAAATTTTTGCGGGTTGGAATTGTTCGACGGCGCCAGCGATCCCATCGCTTTGCGCGCGCGGTCGTTCAAAGTTCCAGGTTCGCAATAAGAATTGTGGCGAATGTATTCCGGATCATTTTGAGAGGGTAACAGGTCGTATCGGGGACTTGGCCTGACGCGCTCGCATTTGAGCAATCCAATAAATCACAAGGCCTATAAGCATCATCAGGAAGCCGGCGAGCGATTGTACCGGCCGGTTTGTAATGAGGTAGTACAGCATGAACAGGGTTACGGACATAAAGATTAGGGGCGTCACCGGGTAGCCCCAAGCACGGTATGGGCGCGGCAGCAGCGGGTGGGTGTAGCGGAGCTTTATGACGCCCACCACCGCCAGAAACGAGCAGAAAAGTAGGCTAAATTGAATGAAATCGAGAACGGCCTCAAAGGTTTGTGTGCTGAGCAGCAGCGATGCAACGCAACCCTGAAACACAATGGCCGTGGACGGAACGTTATTTTTCGACATGCGGGAGAAAAACCGGAACATTGGGAAATCTTCTCCTATCGCCATGGTCACGCGCGGACCAATCCACATCATGGCGCTGATGGCGGACACCAAGCCTAAACAAATCAACGCGCCGACGATGCGCCCACCCCACTCACCGAAGATGTGATTTCCGGCTATTAGGGCGACGTCGAGCTGACCGGACATTTTTTCGATCGGAGTCGTGTAGAGGAAAACGGCATTCAAGGCGACGTACAGTATCAGCACAATTAGGGTTCCTACGAACAGCGCGCGCGGCAAGCTACGATGCGGATCTTTAAGTTCACCAATGATGTAAGTCGCCGCATTCCAGCCGGCGTACGAATACATCACAAATACGAGACCGATCGCGAACGGCGCGCTTGTTATTTGGGCTGCATCCGCCAAACTAGGCGCGAATGAAATTGGCTGAGGGGTACCGAATGCAAATCCCGCAATGATAAATGCAACTATGAGTACTATTTTCAGTACCGTCGAAACAGTTTGAAATATGCTGCTGTGACGAATGTCGAGCAGTTGAATGAATAAGACTAGCCAGATTATTCCGAGCCCAAGTGCCAGCGGCGGCGCGTCCGGCGTGATCGATTTAAAATAAACGCCAAATGCCATTGCTGCCAACGCAACGGGCGCAGCAAAACCAACTGTCGCTGACAGCCAGCCGGCGAGAAATCCCACAGCTGGATGATAAGTCCGTGTCAGAAAATTGTATTCACCGCTTGAGCGCGGAAACATCGATGCGAGTTCGGCATAGCAAATTGCGCCGCACAAAGCGACGATGCCGCCCACGAGCCAAAGCAGCAGCAGAGTGAAGCCTGATGAGATATCCTTTACTTGAAAACCGAGGCTCGTGAAGACGCCAACGCCTACCATATCCGCCACTACAATCGCTGTTGCGGTAACGGTCGAGACGGTCGGAATGGTCGGGGATATTGTGCCGGTGGTGTTTTTTGTTGTCATGCACGAGCCTTTGACTAGCCGTAATATTCAAGCCTAAAATACTGAAGTTGTAAAGGAAATCTCGAGCAGTTTTATCTTGTACAATCATCGTGATTGTCAAGACCACGCCGGTCAGCTTGGTGACGATCCCAACATTCTAATGGTCGCAATGTCGCCGGTGTCCGGGACGTGATTGCGGCGCGTGATTGCGAGCTCGATCTGCCACCGTATCACTAACGTGATGATGCCGATTGCAAGACGGACAATCAAGACCGCCGGGACGGCGCGTGACTTTTATTGCCGGCGCCGATATTCATCGAGCCTGCGCAATATATCTTTGATCGGATTGTCCACCCAGGCTTGCGTCACAAAATTCTCGTGCTTGACAAGGGGACTGGTCGATAAGAACGTCACACCATGCTGCCATTTGTTTTGCTTTAGCTCGGTTGCGAACGCGACGTCCTGTTCGATCAACATGGTCTTAAGCATGTCGTTTTCTTGTTCTGAAGATTTGGTGTAAGCGCTCACGAAAAAGGCCGTCCTGTTATTCATTATCCAAGTTGTAAATTTTTCCAGCTCGCCATAAAGCGCATCGAGCAGTACGACACCGCGTTGGCGGTTCTCGATACCGCCAACGTTCAAGCACCAGGCTGTAATCCGATAACCTCCGCTATATGCGACAATCACAACCGGCATGTTCGCGAATGCTTGCGCCGCATGGGGACTGCCATGGAGGTCTGCGAGCCTGTTGCCTGACTCCGCGATAAACTTTCCGAACGCTCCGGGCTCCCAAAACTTTCCGGCGCTTGAATCCACGGCATCGACGGCGAGCTGGGGAGCTACCAAAACCGCATTGATGCCCGAAGCTGATATTTGCTCCGGTACCTTCTGCCGGTCGCGGACATCACGCTTGAGCGTGGTCCCGTGTCCGTGGAAGTAGACAATCATGACGCCAGGGTGACTGACATCATATCCTTTGGGAATGTGAAGGAGAACCTGACGATCGCGGTATGTCTCGTCTTCCCATAATACTCGCCCGCCCGATGAACTGCGGCCCTTTCGCTCCCCTAACGTTACGTCCAGGAATGGTCTATCTGATCCTGGCAACATACCATCGTAGGGAAAAGGCGACGTATCAAAGTCAATGAATGCCGTCTTCGCCTTTTTCAGCGGCTCTCTGCGGATCACGGCTTGGCCCAATTTCCCATCGCGCACCACTGTGTTGCGGTCTATCGCATCAGCGCTCCCGTGAGGCGCCAAGGTAAGAACTGCCGACAGCGCGATTGCGGCTGACGTCCAACGCGATGCGACCAAGACTCCTTGCATCATTTACTTCCACACGGCTTTATTCGTCGTCAGATCTTTTCGGACAAAATGGATTTTGAATTAGAAGTGGCAATGGTTTGAAGTTCCTGCTGCCAGCAGATGGTGCCACTGGCGTCTATATTCCGATAGTTTTTTGATGTTTTCTTTCCTTTGCAATATGGCTGCGCCGCGCTTGAATTAGACATCGGCAGACATCGGATTGTCCAGACCCTCGTGATGCCGCCGCGTGTTGTAGTATACCAACCCGCATTAATTTCGACTCGTCATTACGGGCCAGCGATCCCAGGTTTATCCGAGATCGGCAAGTGATGCTGCCCAAGTCGGCTCGGCCGGAGTGACTGATTATGTGAGTTGGTATAAGTGTCTCCAACGAAAAAGCTTAAAGGCGGCATGTCAGCAAATTGCCGACAAGACAATGCTCATGATTATTGTTGATTTCGGTTGTTTGCCAATCGATGTTCAAGGATCGATGCGGTTTTGACCCAATGAGTCCATGCCAATGACCGTCCACTCCGGTGTAAACCGCGTCAGCCATTTTGCGTTCGCTCCCGATGGGCTTCGTCTGCATTACCTCGAGTACGGTTCGCGACTCGACCCCGGCGCGCCGGTGGTCTGTCTGCCGGGATTGGCCCGAACCGCCGAGGATTTCGATCGATTGGCTCGCGTTCTTGCTGTGCCTGACAACGGGCAGAGTCGAAGGATATTAGCATTGGACTACCGGGGCCGCGGTCGCTCGGCCTGGGACCCCGATTGGACGCACTATAATCTCAATACCGAACACGAGGATATTCTGGCAACGCTGGCAGCGGCCGAGGTCACAAACGCTATCTTCATCGGAACGTCCCGCGGCGGAATGCACGTCATGGCGCTTGCCGCTGCACGACCATCACTGATCCGCGGGGCTGTCATCAACGATATTGGTCCAGTGATCGAACGCGCTGGCCTCATGCGCATCAAAAACTATGTCGGGAAGCTGCCGTCATCGACCTCTTGGAAAGACGCCGCCGATTCTTTTCGAAAGACCGCGGGCGCGCATTTCACAAATGTCGCGGAAGCCGATTGGGAGACATATGCACGACTGACGTTTAACGAGGAAAATAGTCGAATTCAGTTGCGCTATGACCCTGCGCTCGCGCGCACGCTCGACACATTCGAGGCGGATTCGCCGCTGCCCGCGTTTTGGCCGCAATTCGAAGCATTGGCAAATGTCCCGGTATTGGGCATCCGCGGCAATAATTCCGATCTACTCTCGCCTGAGACTTTCACAGACATGGGCAAGCGCCACCCCGCTTTCGAGATGCACGTTGTCATGGGACAGGGACATGCCCCGCTGCTCCTCGACAATCCGACGATTTCTGTGATCGCAGACTTTGTCGCCCGCTGCCCTTGAGCCGGACCGTCCCAAAATTGATCTCAAAATCTCTGGCGTGTTTTTTGACTTGTGATCGATGAGTATGAACTATCGGCCGTCCACGATCCCGCGGCCGCAAGTCGCAAGTGCAGATATTTGCCTAAAGCCCCTTGATCAGGCCGGAGTTGATCAGCAGCCGATTGAAATTCCGGGCTTCAGCGCCGTGACGGCAGGAAAAGAACATCCCCTGGCAGCGCTGTAAAATCTTCTTCTGCTCGGTAAAGGACGAATCAAGCGAAAGGCCTGCCGCCTCTTGCACAATCAGCGGGAGATAGGGTGCATCGAGCGTATCGCGTGCCGACGACATATCGACCGGACGGAAGTTGACGGCGTCGATCGCGTAATAGGTGGCATAATATTTTGGATCGTGCATCTGGATGCGGCGCGCAATCGCCGCGTTATCGAGTGAACGGTCGATGAGTCTTGCGGAAATTGCAGGCTGGTGATCGCCAAATCGCACGATAAGAAATGATTCGTGCGGATAATCACGCTTCAGGCGCGCGATGAAGTCGCTGTAGTCGCGTGCGCTCAAGGTTTGCCGCCGGATATATTCGTCGACCTCGGATTCGTTGCCCAGTCCGCGCCAGCCCGGCGTCAGATCGGGACGGTAGGTTGTCGTCCAGGGGAAGTGGTTGGCTACCGTATAGGCAAACACAAAGAGCGGCGCTCCCTTATGCTCACGCTCGATGAGCTCAAGTGTCTTGTTGAAGTAAAAATGATCGGGCTCCACGTCGCCGGCGCCCAACTCCTGCGAGTCGAGAAAGCGCTGGATGCCGGTGGTGGTTTGGAACCTGCGCGCACTCAAAAATGCGCCATAGGCGGGATAGAGCGTAAAGGTCTTGTAACCGCAGCGCCGCAATGCATGCGGCAGGCCGCGGTTGACCCGATCGGCCGCGATGCGCGTGAGAAAGAAACCAAAGCGACCGTAGGAGCGCGCCGAAAGGCCGGTTAGCACATTGTATTCGGTATACCAGGTCTGACCGCCGATGCTTTCAGGCAAAAGTCTTCGCGCCTTGCCGTCGAATGAGAGAAAGTGACGGGAATAATCGGCCGGAACTTTTATTCCGGACACCGCCGTGATGTCGAAGCTCGCCTCGTCGAGCACCAAGATGATATGCGGCCGCTTGCCGGACGACTGACATGTCTCATTTGCTACTGGCGGGAGCCGGCTGGCAGACGAGGAACCGGAATCAAACCAGCCGTGCACCATCAGCTCGGATATCGAATGAACGCCGGAGCGCGTGAAATTTGAAACGTAGTTGATGCCCTGAAACTGCTCCCAGGGCTCCCCGGGGACGGCGATCGAGAGACCGACCAGCGCGGCGAGACAGGGGGTTCCGGCAAGCGCCGCGATCGACGGCCGGACGCGGAACGGATCGCTCCGCCAGAGCAGGATCAGCAGCGGTAGCATAACGGCGGCGGCGACAATGCCAGCGGTGCGCAGATCGGGATAAATCGTCAGCAGGAAAGCGACGGTGTCGGCATCAATGAGCAAAACGTCGAAAAAGTTCAGCGTCATCCAAAGCGTGTCAAACTTGAACTTTGAGAGCACGATCACAAGGGCGATGATGATCAGCGATAAGGCCGCCGCCATGCCCGGCCGCCGCAGGACAACCAGCCACATACAGTTGAGCATTCCCCAGGTGAGCAAGAAAAGCGTGCTGCCAAGGGTGCCGGATTCGGTCAGATACATGCCGGCAAGCGCCAGCAGATGAATGCCGGCGATGGCGGTAATTCGCAGACGATAAGGATCACCCCGCGCGTCCGGTACCGCCAAGCGACGACTGGTACGGAAAAAATGAGTAATCGACATGACCGACGCGTGAGCAGACCTGGTGCAAATCATCGCTATTGCCGGGCCAGCCGCAATCATTCTCTAAGAAGGAGGCCAGAGCAAGGCAAAACAAAGCGTGCCTAAACCTTTCCAATCCTATTGACGGAGAGCGATACGCCCGAAGCGCGTTGCGTGAACATGGATTTTATCAACTCAAGCGCATGCTCTGCTGCCTTTTCCGCGCTCATGCCGCCATCGCGAACATTAGAGATGCAATTGCGTTCGCTATCGACCCGACCAATACGCGGCTCGTAGGTCAAATAGAGACCGAGTGAATCCGCAGCGCTTAAGCCCGGACGTTCGCCGATCATCATTATGGACAACTTGGCTTGCAGTAATTCACCGATGTGATCTGCAAGGGCGACGCGAGCTTGCGTTGCCACCACGATTGGTCCCAGTCGATATCCAAGATCTTGTAGCCGTGGCCATAAACACTTGAGAACGGGAATTGCATTGCGCTCCACTGCCAGACTGCTTAACCCATCGCCGATTACGATCACCACATCCGGCGCAATCATTGGCTCAGACAGTTCGGCCTTACTTTCGTCGGATAGCAGCCGCCCAAGGTTTGGTTGCCGCAAGAAGACCTGCCTGTTGGGTGCTGCGCTTCGCACCGTACAAACTGGCCAGCCGAAAGAGGCAAGCGCCGCTGCGAAGGCGTCCACGTGCAGACTGGCCTGGACGGCATCCCGCGCCCGCGCGTGCGCCGCCTGGAACTCAAGATGTGCCTTTAACGGAAGTCCGCAGCCAGCGCGCCCGATCGCGATCCGTGCCGGGGTGTAACCGCGCAGTGCGATCCAACTTCTGTGCACCGCGGAATTAGAAGGATCGTTGCTCATCCGGTGGTGGCAGGAAATGGTAGCGATTGAATGATCCGTGCCGACGCGGTTGTCCGCAGGTGACCTGCGTCGTCAGTAATTCCGATGGCTGCCAGCCACGCTTCAAATTCCGGTGCCGGACGCAAGCCAAGCAGACGGCGCACGTAGAGCGCGTCATGAAATGAAGTGCTCTGATAATTCAGCATGATGTCGTCCGCTCCGGGTACCCCCATTACGAATGTACATCCCGCGATCGCCAGCAGCGTGAGAAGTGCATCCATGTCGTCCTGATCGGCATCGGCATGGTTTGTGTAACAGACGTCGCAACCCATCGGAAGCCCCAGCAGCTTGCCGCAGAAGTGATCCTCAAGACCTGCTCGCGTAATCTCTTTTCCATTAAAGAGATATTCCGGCCCGATAAATCCGACGACAGAATTGACCAAGAGCGGCTTGTAATGCCGCGCTACGGCATAACATCGCGCTTCAAGCGTCTGCTGATCGACGCCTTGGTGGCTGCCTGAGGAAAGTTCGCTGCCTTGGCCGGTCTCAAAATACATTAGGTTGTCGCCAAGCGTCCCGCGATTAAGCGCCAGCGCAGCGTCAAGCGCCTCGTTGAGCACGCGCAGCGAAATCCCGAATGCCCGATTTGCGGCTTCCGTGCCGGCGAGCGATTGGAAAACCAGATCGACCGGCGCAGAACGCTCGATTGCGGCGATTGTGGTAGTCACGTGCGCAAGGACGCACGATTGGATCGGCGCATCCAATTTCAGTCGCATTTCTTCCAGCATTGAGAGCAGATTCGTTACCGTTTCCACACTGTCGGTGACCGGATTGATTCCGATGACGGCGTCACCCGCCCCATACATAAGACCGTCAACGATACTGGCCGCGATGCCGGCGGGGTCATCCGTCGGATGATTCGGTTGCAGGCGCGTCGACAATCGGCCTTTAAGGCCGATGGTGTTGCGGAAGCGGGTGATTGTCCGACATTTGGCGGCAACCGCGATCAGATCCTGGAGGCGCATGAGTTTGCTGACCGCGGCCACCATTTCCGGCGTAAGGCCCGGTCCCAGCGCGCCAAGTGTTTCCGTATCGGCCGCTTCGCTCAAAAGCCAATCGCGAAATTCACCCACGCTCATACTGGCTATGCGCGCGAACGCAGCCGGATCATGCGTATCAATAATGAGTCGCGTGACCTCGTCCGACTCATAGGGTACAACCGCATCGTTTAAAAACTGCCGCAGCGGGACTTCCGCCAAGGCCATCTGCGCAGCAACCCGCTCGGCGCCACTCTCCGCACTGAGGCCCGCCAGCGCATCACCCGAACGCTGGGGCGATGCCTTGGCGAGCAAGGTTTTCAGATCGCGGAAAATATAATTCGTTTTGTCCAGCGTATGCGCGAAGCCCACGTCACCCGACCCCCAACCAAGGCTGGCGTGTCACGAATGAGGCCGGCATGCATAATCCGGCTCAAGTCCAGCGGACGGCGATCCTAGGGCAAGTTCGAGCACTTGTTAAGAAATCACGCTTTCTTACCGAGTGCAGCGCCTTGGCGCCGCTGCCAAAAAGCATTTAGCGCACCAATACCACTGAGCTGGCTTGTTGGCGCAGCGGCACGCGCCAGTAGGTTTGCAGCAGCCGCTCCTTCTCCGGGAGCGAGACTTGGCGAAAGCCACGCCGGGCGTAGAAACGAATGGCCCATACCGCCGCCGCCCAAGTGCCGACCAACAGCGGTCCCGCGGTCTGACTGCCGAGCGCCGCGAGGAGCGCGCCGCCGATACCTCGGCCCTGATAAGCCGGCTGCACATAGGCGTGGCGGATCAGGGTAACGTCACGTACCTGCTGCAGCCCCATGACGCCGACGAGGGTGTCGGCATCTTGCCAACCCCAGAATGCAACTCCGGCAGCGATCTCGGCCACGAGGTCAGACCGTGGCATGTAGGGCTCGTGCCAGCAATCGGTGGGGATCACGCCTTGGTAAACCTGGGCCGCCGCGTTGATGATGGCGTCGATAGCGCCAACGTCGGCTTGCGTGCAGGGACGCATCATCGCGCACCCTCCTCGCGGGGTGGGCCAGCGCCAAACGACGGGTCCACGGCCAAGCTTACGCGAAGATCAAGATAGCACGTCCATTAGAATGGTGCGGTGACAGAATGCTCCGGTCACTCTGCCCCGCCAACAAGCGATGCTGGCATGGGCCCAAACAAAGAGCCCCGGCGATACGGCCGGAGCTCCTGTCAACGCCGTAGCATCCCTCTCTGGCGTGTTCGGCGATGACGTTATTCAATATGCACGGAACGGCACACGTCACATTGAGGTAAATCAAACGCCCTCAAAATGGGCCACTCAGAAAATTAAAGCGGCGCGAGTGCCCGCATTTTTTATTGCCATGAATGCTGCTCCGGCATAACCAAATATAAATTCGACGCCGCTGACTCTGAGTTCACTCCATATCTCACCAGACGCAAATATTGCATAGCCGGTGCGTATCACTCGCACAGGTGATGAAATGAACTGTGGGTCATGATGGACGACTGCATAAAAATAACACCGCACCCAACCGCTGAATTTCGCGATATCCGGGTTGACTTTCTGCAATTCGAGACAGACGAATACGTTTACCGGAGTGAGGAATCCCAAGCCCAAGATCGTATCAAGTAACAAGGATCAACTGCGGCTTCGCTTTGAGGATTAGAGATTTCGCCAATCGGCAAATCACTAATACCAACGGCGCTAAGTAATGACCGCCATTCTTCGAGGCTCGCTTCGCTCGCGCCTCAGGGGGACGGGGAAAGTGAGTCATCCATTCACGCCGCTGGTATAATTAATTCTTCTCGAATTCGACTCAATCAAGCGCTGACCTCATAAGACTCGAAACTTTCTCCGAGCGAAATACTGACCTGAGCCCCTTCTTTCATCCAGTTGGAAGTAGAGCCCGAACGTCATTTGAGCCGTATTGGCTCGGTGATGCAACGGGACGGGGCGCGGAGCCCATGGCGTAGCGCAGCGACCCGTCCCGTTGCATGGAGTCGCTGA
>CAZNSG010000172.1:0-8729 GCA_964575715.1 uncultured Hyphomicrobiales bacterium
TCTTTTCGCCCAGCCCCGCAATCTAACCAGTGCGCGCTTCTGGTCCATGCTCGCCGATCTCGTGCGGTTCTATCGGCAAGCCACCGGCGATGTCGCTACCCTCGACGACGAGCAAATCAGCCTAGGCGATTACCTTGCGGCCGGCGGCTATGGTGCCGCATTCCGCGATGATCACCTGTTGCCAATGGCGAGCGCAATCTGGTCGGCATCACCCTCTGAAATTTTGGCTTATCCTGCGGCAGCGTTTATCCGATTTCACGACAATCATGGACTATTGCAACTTCGCCATCGCCCCGTCTGGGAAACGGTCATCGGTGGAAGCCGCAACTATGTCCAGCGTCTTATCCTGCCGTTCGCGGAGCGGATTAGGCTCGATACTGCCATTCATGCGGTGCGTCGCACAGCAGATGGAGTAATGCTGACTGATTCCAACGGACGTACGGATTGCTATGACCACGTCGTCATCGCGACGCATGCAAATCAGGCATTGACGATGCTGACAGATCCGAGCCCGCCGGAGGGTGAGCTGCTGAATGCATTTCGATACAGCCGCAATCTTGCCGTTCTACACACCGACGACAGTTTCATGCCCAAGCGACGGGCAGCATGGTCAAGCTGGAATTACCTTGGTTCACGGAAAGCAATGCGAACCGGTGTCTGCGTGACCTATTGGATGAACCGCCTGCAGAACATCGAAAGCGATAAACCACTGTTCGTTACGCTCAATCCGCCGCGGCCGCCGCACGCTGGAACACTGCTCCACAGCGAAGTCTACGATCATCCAATCTTCGATGGACAGGCCATCGCAGCACAACGAAAGCTATGGTTGCTCCAAGGCAAGCGGAATACCTGGTTTTGCGGTGCTTATTTTGGCTCGGGCTTCCACGAAGACGGACTACAGGCTGGGTTGGCCGTAGCCGAGCAACTCGGCGGCGTGCGTCGGCCATGGAGCGTGCCAAATGAATCCTGCCGTATCGTGCTTACCGCGCGGAGTATTGCCAAAGACACACAGGAGTTGCCGGCGTGAATTTTCAATCAGCGCTCTACGTCGGATCTGTCATGCATCGACGCCTCCGGCCCCGCATGCACAAGTTTCGCTACCGTGCCTTCTGGATTTTGGTCGATCTCGACGAACTTGATAAACTTTCTGGCCGGTTGAGGTTGTTCTCCCACAACCGTTTCAATCTTTTCAGCTTCCAGGATAAGGACCACGGCGATGGCACAGCAACGCCGCTCCGTGCACATGTGGAACACCATCTCGGCGAGGCAGGAATCAATCTCGCCGGCGGACCGATCCGCCTGCTTTGCATGCCGCGCACGCTCGGCTACTGCTTTAATCCGCTCAGTGTATACTTCTGCTACCGCGCGGATGGCGCATTAACCGCGCTGGTGTATCAGGTGCACAATACCTTTGGAGATCGGCACAGTTACGTCATCCCAGTTGAGCAAGGTAGCGGCGCGCGGCACCAGCATTGCCAAAAATCCTTCTACGTTTCCCCCTTCATGGACATGAACATGCGCTATGACTTCCGGATCACAGATCCAGGACAACGCGTCGGCGTTGGAATTCGCACCAGCTCGTTCGCTACACCCGTCATGAACGCCGTTCTGACCGGAGTGCGCAAGCATCTGACCGATCGCAATCTTTTGATCCTGTCTCTGACGATTCCTGCAGTCACGCTGAAGGCGATAGTTGCCATCCATTGGGAGGCCATGCGCCTTTGGTTGAAGGGGCTTCGCTTTCACCGACGGCCGATCGCGTCCGAGGGTATGAGCACGATCGTCCCCACGAATCCAACCGGCTTGGATTAAATTATCATGTCTATTCAACACCACCACGCCGTCACCCGATCGTTTGATTCGGACCGCCGCCCGCTTTCACGCTCGCTCACCGAAGCATTATTGCGCGGGCTTGAGTGCGGTCAGCTTGTCGTCGACACGCCAGCCGGAGAGAGCCTTGTGTTCGATGGAAAACGGCCAGGCCCTCAAGCACGATTGACCATCCACAGTTGGCGCTGCCTCTGGCGGCTCGCCACGGGCTGGGGCATCGGCATCGCCGAGGCATACAGGGCTGGTGAGTGGTCTTCGCCAAACATTGCCGTTGTGCTGCGGCTTGCCTGTCACAATGACGCGGCGGTGGCGTCCCTGAAGTTGCTGCGTCCGCCACGCATTTGGCTCAAACTTCGTCACGCCCTCAACCGCAACACCCAACACGGTAGCCGGCGCAATATCGCCGCGCATTATGACCTCGGAAATGTGTTTTACGAGAAGTGGCTCGACGCGGGCATGACCTATTCCTCGGGGCTGTTTTCCTCGGAGGGCCAGACACTGGAGGACGCTCAGGACGCAAAACACGACCGCGCACTGGATCTCTTGGGTTTGGTTGGCGGAGAAACGGTGCTGGAGATCGGTTGTGGCTGGGGGGGCCTGGCCGAACGGATGATGAATCGGCACGACTGCACCGTGACTGGGATCACGCTTTCGGCAGAGCAACTAGCTTTCGCGCAGCGGCGGCTGCTTGATTGCACTCTAGCGGGGCGCTGTGATCTGCGCCTGCAAGACTATCGCGAAGTGAGCGGTGAATTCGATCGCATCGTCTCGATCGAAATGATGGAGGCCGTCGGCGAGGCGTACTGGCCGACATACTTCCAGAAGCTGCGCGAAAGCCTGCGCCCTGGCGGGGTGGCGGTGCTGCAGGTCATCACAATCGATGATGCTCGGTTCGAGAACTACCGCCGACGGCCCGACTTCATTCAGAAATACATCTTTCCTGGCGGTATGCTACCGACGACGCAGATTATTGAGCGCGAGATTACCAGTGCGGGACTTCAACTCGCGTCCAAGGAATTCTTTGGTGACAGCTATGCTAGGACTCTTGAAGAGTGGCGGCGCCGTTTTCAGAAAGCTTGGCCAACGATTGAAGCGCTTAGGTTTGACGAGCGTTTCAAGAGAACCTGGGAGTATTATTTCTCCTATTGCCAGGTCGGGTTCGAGGTAGGAGCGTTAAACGTTGGATTTTACAAGATTACGCGAACTGCGCCGTAGATCCGCTAAATCCTATCCGCCTGCCACGCCTCCGAGGCGAACGGCCATGTAAGGGGTCGGGTTTTCGGGGAAGAGAAATCAGCCGACCTACCGGTCGGACCGTCGAACAAGTTCGAGTTCATTTTCAACCTTCAAACGGCGCGGGCGCTCGGCATCGAGCTGCCGTCAGGGCTGCTCTCCATCGCCGACGGGATGATCGAGTAACTGATCGAGCATTTATAAGTCAGGATAGCTGCACGCCTCACGTGCTGCGTTGCACAGTAGTCTCGCAGCAAATCGACGTGATGGGTCATTCGCGACCGAGCCATCTCGCACGAAAATCCACCAATGTCCGCAATTCCCTGAAAGCGGACACGATTTCAAAGCCTTTCGGCATACAAGGCAAGTTCGTCCTCCTCTGTAACCAAGGAGTACGATCATGCAAGACAATGCCAATTCCGTGCTACCGGCACCCAGGCGGACACCCTGGAATAAAGGAAAGCTGATAGGAGCCAAGCCACCGCTACGGCAGAAACACGTTTGGGCGATCCGGACCAAGCTCCAGATCGAGCAACGAACGCGCGATCTGGCGATGTTCAATCTGGCCATCGACAGCAAGTTGCGAGGCTGCGATGTCGTCGCTCTCAAGGTCGAGGACGTTGCTCCGAATGGCTATTCCGTCGATCGGGCGACCGTGCGCCAGAAAAAGACTGGCCGGCCTGTCCGGTTTGAATTGACGGAACAGATTTCAACTCTGACTTTGGGACTTACATCGCTGGCGATGATCGGCTATTGGGTGATGCGGCACCGTCACGCGATGCCGGCCGGACGGGCCGCGTGAGCGCGGCACCACCGATCGCATCGGGCTACACGGGAGCTGCGGAATGTCTGCGGGCGAAGCGAAGGCCCTTGACCCGGTTTCGGTGATCGTGTTTCCGGGCGGCTTCAACTGGCCGATCTGGATCGCCCAGGAGAAGGGCTATTTCGCCGAATGCGGCATTGCGGTCGCGCTCACGCCGACGCCGAACTCGGTGTTCCAGCTCACTAACCTGATTGACGGCCAGTTCGACATTGCCCACACGGCGATCGACAATGTGGTCGCCTACATGGAGAGCCAGGGCGAGGCCAAAACCAAGGCGCGGCCCGACTTGATCGCATTCATGGGCGTCGACAACGGCTTTCTGTCGCTGGTGACCGTGCCGGAGGTCAAACGCTACGATGACATCCGCGGCAAGGTGGTGTCGGTGGACGCCATGACCACCGGATACGCCTTCGTGCTGTTCGATCTGCTCAAGCGCAACGGACTTGCACCTTCCGACTACACGATCGAGCGCGCTGGCGGCGTGCGCGAGCGCTGGCAGGCGCTCCAGGACGGCAAGCACGCCGGCACGCTGCTGGTCACGCCGCTCGATCTCATCGCCAAGACCATGGGCTTCAACGTGCTGCAATACGCCATTGACCTCTACGGCCATTACCAGGGCGTGGTCGGTGCCGCGCACCTGGCCTGGGCCGCCGACAATGACGGCCGGCTAGAATCCTATATCCGCGGCTACTGCTCGGGCGTCGCCTATCTCTACGAGCCGGCCAACAAGGACGAGGCGATTGCGATTCTGCGCCGGAACGCGCCGCAGATGGCACCTGAGATTGCGGAGCAGAGCTACAGTGCCATGGTGGGGCCGAAGGGGTTTTTCCGCACCGCCGAGATCGACATTGCAGGTGTGCGCAAGGTGCTCGAACTGCGCAGCGAATATGGCAGGCCGCAGAAGCCGCTCGACGATCCGTGGCGCTACTACGACCCGCGCCACTACGAGGCGGCGAAGAAGTAGGCCGCTACATCGCCGCGCCGGCGCTCGTCTCCTGGTGCCAGGCGAGCAGCCGGCGGCGCACCAGTTCCATCGCGCTGATGCAGCAATAGCCAACGATGCCGATCTCGACGATGCCGGCGAACACGCCCGGCGAATCGACGTAGCGCGCGCTTTGCAGCATGGTGTCGCCGAGCCCGCCGCCGCCCATGATCATTTCGGTCACCAGCGCAACGATGAGGGCGAGCGGCAGCGCCACCTGCAATCCGGTGAGAATCTGCGGCAGCGCCGCCGGCAGCACAACCTCCCACAGCGTCCGGCGGTCGCTCGCGCCCAGGCTGCGCGCCGACCAGACCAGCTCCTTCTCGACGCTCTGGGTCGCCGACCAGGTGCCGATAATGACCTGGAAGATCACCGAGAACGCCACCATCAGAATCTTGGACATATCGAACAGGCCGAACCACAGCATGAAGATCGGCATCAGCGCGATCTTCGGCATCGGCAGGCCGAACGAGACCAGCGGATCGAAGAACCAGCGCACCGCGACAAACCGCGCGATCATGAGCCCGAGGGCGACGCCGGCGACAGCGGCGATCGCAAAGCCGGCAAAGGCCCGGTAGAGCGTCAGCACGACGTCCAGCAGGAGCCGACCCGACATCAGGTCGTCGCCGATGCGCGCGGCCACCGTCGTCATCGCCGGCAGCAGGAACGGCGTCACAATCTGTTGCCGCGCCAGCAGCTCCCACCCGAGCAGAATCGCGCCGACGGTGGCGAACGGGCCGAGCGCATCGACGAGCCGGCGCAGCCGCTCGCCGCGGTCGAGCGGGCGCCGCATCGCCGGTGCGGTTTCGATGGGGCGGGCAGCGGCGATGGGCTGCGCCATACTACTGCCTCCACGCGGTCAGCCAGTCGGACAGCGCGACCCAGGCGCGGTCGGCGACAAAGCCCACCGTCGAAATCACGATCACGCCGGCGAACATGCCCGGGTAGTGGCCGGCCTCGCCCCACAGGTTGATCATGTGGCCGATGCCATTGTTGGCGATCACCAGTTCGCCGGCCACAATCAAGATGAAGCACAGCGCGATCGCGGTGCGGATGCCGTTGAGAATCTCGGGCAGCGCCGCAGGCAACACCACCTCCCAAAGCAGCCGGCCTTCGCCGGCGCCGAGGCTGCGCGCGGTCCACAGCAGCGTCCTATCGACGCCGCGCGCGCCGTTGTAAGCGCTCATCACGATCGGCACCAGAGATCCCACGAAGATCAGCGTGATCTTGGAGACGTCGCCGATGCCGAGCCAGATGATGGTGAGCGGAATCAGCGCCACCTTCGGCATCGGATAGAGACATTGCAGGATCGGGTTGAGCAGGACGCGCACCGGCAGATACCACGCAATCAGGATGCCGGCGGCGACGCCGAATGGGATTGCCGCGGCGAGTGCGATCAGGCCGCGGCCGACCGAGCGGGCGGTGTGGTAGTAGAGGTCGCCGGCCGAGACGCCGCCAAAGGCGGCGATCACGCTGCTCAGCGCCGGCAGCGCGTGTTCGGAAACCAGGCCGGCGCGGGCCACCGTCTCCCAGAGCGCCGCCAGGATCAGGACCGGCAACGCCCGCCAAAGCACCAGCACCGCGGTCACGGCCGCCCCCCGGCGCCGGCGGCGACCGCCTCCTCGCGCACCAGGCCCCAGAGGTGATCCACCGCGTCGATATAGTCGCGCGAGCGCAGCACCTCGGTGGCATCGGCCGCTCCGGGGAAGCGAGTATCGACGATCGCCTTGATCCGGCCGGGACGCGCCGTCATCACAGCGACGCGGTCGGCCAGCAGCACCGCCTCGCGCACGTCATGGGTGACGAAGATCACCGTCATCGGTGAGCGCCGCCAGATCGCCAGCAGTTCGTCCTGCATGATGGTGCGGGTCTGCGAATCGAGCGCGCCGAACGGCTCGTCCATCAACAGCGTATCCGGCTCGGTGGCGAGCGTGCGGGCGATCGCCACGCGCTGCTTCATGCCGCCGGACAGTTGCGACGGATAGCTGTCCTCAAAGCCGCGCAGGTGCACCAGGTCGATGTAGTGCTGGGCGCGGCGGCGGCGCTCGTCGCGCGGCAGGCCACGCTTTTCCAGGCCGTAGAGCACGTTCTGCGCCACCGTCTTCCAGGGGAACAGCGCGAAGCTCTGGAACACGATGCCGCGGTCGGGCCCCGGCGAGGTCACGGTTCGGCCGTTGACCGCGATCGAACCCAGCTGCAACGGCATGAAGCCGCCGATCAGGTAGAGCAGCGTGGACTTGCCGCAGCCCGAGGGGCCGAGCAGCGCCAGGAATTCGCGGTCTCGGATTTCGAGCGAGACGTCGTCGAGCGCAAGCACCGGCCGACCGCGTGGCGGCCGGTACTCGTGGGCCACGCTGGCGATCGTTATCCCGGTCCCGGGAGCGGCGACACCTGCTCCCGGGGCGACGACGTCCTGCCCGCTCACCGGAGGCGTTTCGCTGCTTCCTGCACCAGTGACATGTCGCTGTGCTTGGCCACGTCGATCCGTGACGGCAGCACGCCGAGCTTTTGCAGGTCGTCGATGTTCTTCTGCAGGAGCGCGGTGTCGCTCAGCCCGTCGGGATCGTAATAGAAGCCCTTGTTGGTGAACACCCATTCCCGGAACGCATCGACCGGCTGCTTGGAGGCGGTGGCGACGATCTTGAGTGCCTGTTCGCGGTTGGCGGGATCCATCAGCCAGCGGCGGTAGCGCAGGTGGTCCTCGAAGAAGTCGACAAGCGCGGCGCGGTTCTTGGCAATCCAGTCGGCGCGGGCGAAGTATTGCAGCGTCTGGGTTCCGCCGAGCGCGTCGGCGGTGCTGAACACCGGCGCCAGATCGCCCTTGGCGTCGGCGATCAGGTTGAATGGCTCGAGCAGTGGGCCGGCGTCGACGCGCTTGGATTCGATCGCCGCAATCATGGCACCGAAGCGAACCTCGACAAGCTGGTAGTCGCGGCCGTCTTGCCAGCCGCGCTGCCCCATGATAGCGCGCACCGCGGCGTCCATGGTGCTGCCGCGAGCGTTGATGGCGATGGTCCGACCCTTGAGGTCGTCGACCGACTTGAACTCACCCTTGCGGCCGTAGAACTGGGTGTGCGGATAGCCCTTGACGCCCTGCGACATGAGCTGCGCGACCACCTGAAGGTCGAGCTGGGCGCGGGTAATGCCGAGCACCAGCGCCTGCGGGCTCGCGCCCGCGATCTGCAATTCGCCCGCGGCCAGCGCCTGGAGCGCGGGTCCGCTGCCGGCGACGTGCGTGGGCTCGATGGTGTAGGACTGGCCGTAATGGCGGTACACATCCTTCGGCGCCAACGGCAACAGCGGCGTCAAATGCGCCGGCACCGCCGCCCAACTGATGTGAATCTTGACCGGCTCGGCGACGGCCGGGGCAACACCCGACGCCGCCGCAGCCAGAACCAACGCTGCCAGAAATGCCAATCGCCTTGTCATCGTGGTTCCTCCCTTTGGTCCCGGCTGCTTACACAGATTCCGGGCCGCGTCGCGGCCCGGCCTATCGCTCGCGCCCAGCGCGGCTTATGCCACGGGTGCCGTCGCCGCATAGTGGTTAGTGTCCGCCGAACGCCCGCGGCGCGTCAATGCGACTCTACGTGGATAGAGAGCGGCCGGCAAAGGTCAAGACTGGCGTGAACTCCCGTGAACGGCAGTGGAGCGCAGCGCAGGCAGGAAACTGCAACCGCGAGGTAACCGCGGGTGAATCATGTTGGTCTCAGGTCCGCTTTACCCGTGCGCCGTGGAAAGGCGGCGCTTTCCAGTGGGTGCAAATCCCACCCGGCAACCGCTCCAGCCGGAAGCAACCGGAGCAGCTATGGAGGTAACGAAATGGCTGAAGCCTTCGGATAGCGTGTCACGAAATACGGTGAC
>CAZNSG010000173.1:0-5578 GCA_964575715.1 uncultured Hyphomicrobiales bacterium
ATACGCCGCAGCACACTCTGACACGAACTTCGGAAACAAAGGGGCACTAGCAACTCTATGATTCTAGTGCCGCTTTTCGATTTGAAGTTCCTAGCCGAATTTGCTGCAACTGCTGCAGGAACTTCAAATCGGCGGCACTAGGGAGCGCGCGAATTGTGCGTCTCCAAGATCGCAAGTCGGGTTTACCCGACTTGCGCATTATATATTATATATTGCCGATCTCGGGTAAACCCGAGATCGGTTAGGTCGCCTCCATCCTTCGCAACACCGCCTGCGGCGCCTGCTCAGGATGAGGCTGAAACGAGACCATGCAGCTCATCGTCAACATCGTGGTGCTCGCGGCGATCTATGCGCTGATCTCGTGCGGCTATGTGCTGGTCTATCGCGTGAGCCGCGTGCTCAATCTCGCCCATGGCGAGCTGATGATGCTCGGCGCCTATCTGCTGCTTACGACCGCGTGGCTGTTTGCCGGCAATCCGCTGGTGGCGATCGCGGTTGCGCTGCTGTTGAGCCTGACGGTAGGGATTCTCGTCTACGTGTTCCTCATGCGGAAGATGACGGGCGAAATGGTGCTCGCGGCCGTGCTCACGACGGTGGCGCTCGGCATCCTTCTACGCGGACTGGTGGTGCTGCTGTGGTCTGCGCAGCAGCAATATCCGGCCCAGCCGCTCGCCTTTGCCAACCCCGCGATCGAACTGCCGGGCGGCGGGCGCATCTCGACCTTTGCCGGCATTCTCGTGCTGGTGACGGCTGCAACCTATGCGCTGGTGTTTGCGTTCCTGCGGTTCGGCCGCTGGGGCGTGCGCATGCGCGCGGCCGGGCAAAATCCGCTGCTGGCCGCGCAGCGCGGGGTCAATCTGCACGCGATCTATGCGCTGGCCTGGAGTCTCTCCACATTGACTGGATCGATGGCCGGCATGCTGATCGCGCTCGATTCCGGCCTCGACAGCACCATGGTGATCATCGGGCTCAAGGCGTTTCCGGCAGCCCTTGTCGGCGGGCTTGATAGTCTGCTGGGGGCGCTGGTCGGCGCGCTGATTGTGGCGGCGGCCGAGGTTCTCGCCATTCACTACATTGACCCGCTGCTCTCCGATGTCGTGCCGTTCCTCATCCTGATTGCGATGCTGGCGGTGCGGCCCTGGGGCCTGTTCGGCACGCGCGAGGAGCTCGACCGTGTCTAGACCGATGCCGCGCGCGAGCGGCTATTTACGCACCGACTATCGGCGCGATCTGGGCCTCGTTGAGACGCGCCTGGAGCGGACGAGTCTCGTATTATTTATTGCCGCGCTGCTTGCGTTTCCTTTTCTCGCCTCGCCATTTCAGCTTGATCTTGCCTGCCAGGTTTTCCTGGCGGCGATTGGCTCGCTGTCGTTGATGCTGCTCACCGGCTTTGCCGGTCAGATCTCGCTCGGGCATGCCGGACTGCTCGCCGCCGGCGCCTTCACGGTGGGAATCCTGTTCCGCGAGGTGCAAGCGCCGTTCTGGCTGACTTTGCCGGCCGCGGCACTGGTCGGAGGATTGCTCGGCATCCTGTTCGGACTGCCGTCGCTGCGGCTGCGCGGGCTCTATCTCGCGGTCAGCACGCTGGCGCTGCATTTCATCGTGGTCTATCTCGGTGGCGAGTATGAGACCAAGCGCGGCTACTCGACAGGAATCACGGTCGACCCGCCGCAAATCTTCGGCCGCGCGCTGACCAACGACCGCGCGTGGTATTTCATTCTGCTCATCTTCGCCGCGGCCACGCTGCTCATTTGCATCAATTTAATGCGCAGCCGGACCGGACGCGCCTGGGGCGCGATCCGCGCGCGCGAAACGGTGGCCGAGGCGCTCGGCATCGGCGTGGCCGGCTACAAGCTGCTCGCCTTCGTCATCAGCTCGGCCATGACCGCGCTCGCCGGAGCGCTGTTTGCCTACTATCGTGGCTTCGTTTCGGTCGAGGCCTTCTCGCTGTTCCTCTCGATCAGCTATGTGGCCATGACCATCATCGGCGGCATGGGCTCGCTGCTGGGCGCCTTGCTCGGCGCCGTGTTTGTGACGCTGTTTCCGTATCTGATCGAGGCTGGCCTGCTCGCGTTACCGGGCGCGCAGCGCTATGCCGGTCAGCTGTTCGCGGTGAATTATGCCGCATTCGGTCTGGTGATGATTCTGTTCCTGGTGTTCGAGCCGCTGGGGTTGGTCGGCATCTGGCACCGCATCCAGGCCTATTTTCTACTTTGGCCGTTCAAGCACCGGCCCATTGCGGGATCGCGCCCGTGAGCCAAGCCCTGCTGTCGATCGACAAGCTCGAAGTCGTCTACCAGCGCGCGATCACGGCGGTGCAGGGCATTACCATCGCGGTACAGGCGGGGCAGATCGTTGCGCTGCTTGGCACCAATGGCGCCGGCAAGAGCACGACGCTGCGCGCGATCTCGGGGTTCCTCGGCATCGACGACGCGCGCGTCACGCAAGGCGCCATTACCTTCCGCGGTGAACGCATCGAAAATCGTCCGCCGAACGAGATCGCGCGCCGCGGCATCGTGCTGGTTCCCGAGCGCGACAAGGTGTTTTCCAATCTCACGGTGGCGGAAAATCTTTTGGCGCCGGTATCGCGCGGCGTTGCCGCGGCCGAGCGCATGCGGCGCGAGGCGCTGGTCTTTCAGTTCTTTCCGCAGCTCGGCGAACTCAAGAATCGCATTGCCGGTCTTTTGTCCGGCGGCGAGCGCCAGATGCTGGCGCTCGGCAGCGCCATCGTCTGTCAGCCCGAACTGCTGCTGGTGGATGAACTCTCGCTTGGGCTCGCGCCTGTGGTGGTGGAGGACCTGCTCAGCCGTCTCGTCGAAATCAAGCGCGAACTCAAGATCACCATTCTGATCGTCGACCAGAGCGCGGCGAGCGCGCTTGCCATCGCCGATTACGGCTATGTCATGGAGAATGGCCGCATCGTGCTCGATGGCAGCGCCGAGCGCTTGCGCGGCCACCAGGACATCCAGGAGTTCTATCTCGGGCAGGCGGGCGGCACGCGGCGCTCATACCGCGATGTCAAGCAATACCGCCGCAGTCGGAGATGGTATGGCTGAGCTCGAAGTCGACCGTCTGACGCTTCGCTTCGGCGGCCTCACCGTGCTCGACGACGTGTCGTTTAAGGTGAACGCTGGCGAACTGTTTGCCCTGATCGGACCCAACGGCGCCGGCAAGACCAGCGCGCTCAACTGCGTCAGCGGCATCTACCGGGGCGAAGGACAGATCCGTTTTCGCGGCCAGAACATTGCCGGCCGTCGCCCGCACGAGATCGCGCGGATGGGGCTGGCGCGCACCTTCCAGCATGGTGAATTGTTTGCGCATATGACCGTGCTGGACAATCTGCTGACCGGCCGCCATGCGCGTATCCGCGCCAATCCATTGGCGGAGATGCTGTTTCTACCGTCGGTGCGGCGCGAGGAAATACGCCACCGCGAGGCGGTCGAGCGCATCATTGAATTTGTGGAAATCGAGCGTTACCGGCACGCGCCGGTCGCCGGCCTGCCGTTCGGAATTCAGAAGGTGGTCGGCTTTGCGCGCGCGCTTGCGCTCGAGCCGGCATTGCTGATGCTTGACGAGCCATCGGCGGGGCTCAATCGCGACGAGCGGGAGAACCTGGCGCGCTTCATTCTGCGCATCAAGCACGAGCTTGGCATCACCATGATCTGGATCGAGCACGACATGCAAATGGTAGCCGATCTCACCGACCGGATCCATGTACTCGATTACGGGCGCAGCTTGGCGGAGGGAAAACCGGAAGTCGTGTTGAACGACCCGCGCGTCATCAGGGCATACTTGGGCAACGCCGCGAACCTCGGCGGACAATAACGCAATGCCAACCGGCGGAGCCTTTAATCCATTATCGGTTTTGCAGTATCAATTCTTTCCCAACGCGCTGGCGATTGCGCTCAAATCACGAGATCAATGCGGGCGAGCTCAATTCGGGCAAGCTCAATTCGGGAATGTTTCGTCGCAGGTGGTTGAGAGCTGACGCAGTCCTTCCGGCAAACCAGTATGGCCCAGCCGGATGACTGTGCGCACCTTATCGACCGTAGTGGTCGCGATAATCAATCCTTGCGGACTTGACGATGCCGCCGTTTCCGCGGTGGACGAGGCAGCGGCCATCGCCAGGGACGATACGGATATGGTGCCGCGGGCCTTCGACAACAATTCGGCCGGCGTTTTTCCGGGGATCGATTCCTCAAGCGTGAGCAGCGTCCGCAAAAATGAATTTTCTTGCCGGATTGAAATCCCCACGGCTTCAAGGCGATCCGATACGACGACCGGCGAATTGGGGACGATGCGTTTTTCCAGGTAAGTTACCTGAAAAATATCCAGCTTGTTGCTGCACGTGAACGATATCTCAAACTCGCCGATCTCCTGGCCTTCGATCGTGATCGGATGCTTTCGCACGAGCGCGCGATGTCTGTTTCGATCGACGACCATCCAACCAAGCATATTGACGTTGACGGCGGCAGCGACCGGTTCCGGCTTGCGGTTAGGTGGCGCCGATGCCACCACGGCGGCGGGCGGCTTGCTGAAAGGATCATCCAGGGTGTGAACTTTCAGGCGCCGCAACTCTTCCCGCGTCAGCCTGCGCATTTCCTCCCATGGCGGGATTCGTGATGCGATTTCGAATAGTTCGATGTCAACGCCCATGTCGATGATGAATCGGCTGATGTCGCCGTTTACGCGTTGAATCGCAACGATATTGACGGCGGAATAGATTGCGGCATTGGCATCATTGCGCTTGTTCGATGGCCATATTTGATGAACAAGTATTCGCGCTTCGTCAGAGACATGGCGCTGCACGCCGCCCAACAGAAGATAAACGCACATCGAACTGCATATCGCGTGGGGTGAGAGTGCGGCTCTTTGCTCGCCAGCAGCGGACGAAATTTTGATGGCCTTACCGACGCTGGTCGTGATTTCCAGGCGACGTATTTCTCTCCCAAGGGCCAAGCCCTGGGCGACGTTGCCGCCTGGTGAATCGAGAAGAATCGTGGCGCCACGTACATCGCGCGCGCGGGCAAACCGTTCAAAATCGTGTACCGTGCTTTCGACGATGGCACCGCTTGCCATAATCCATTCGCGGCATTGATTGGTACATTTGTCCGCCGGCCCCTCAAGCACCCACTCAAAACGCATGGGAGTTGGGTTCGAAACCGTGCTCGGATTTGGGCTCGGGGTCTGCGCCAAGGTCAATGTAGAGATAGCCAATGAAGTCACGGCCAATGAAGTCACGGCCAACGAAGCTATGGCCAATGAAGCTATGGCCAAAGTAGAAATGAAAATAACGCGCGCGCCAAAAAAAGCTGAATACGTGCGGACCATATGCGCCGGCCCTTTACTCAACCAAGCATCGTTACCGCATCTCGCCCGCAAGACCCGTCCACGCCCAAGCTGTCGTTGCGCCCGCCGCAAACCCGTGGCGGATGCCCCTAGCAGCCTGTCGGACTGAGTTCCACAGCCACGGGCGTGATGTGTTTTTGACGGCATCCGTGCGCAGCAGGCGCCTGATCGCGTTTATTGCGACTTGCGCGCGCCCTGTCCGAGCCATGATGCTCCTGTTTTTGGCGTG
>CAZNSG010000174.1:0-9137 GCA_964575715.1 uncultured Hyphomicrobiales bacterium
TCACCAATTCGTGACACGCTAATCGAAGGCTTCAGCCACTTCGTTACCTCCATGACTGCTCCGATTGCTTCCGGCTGGAGCGGTTGCCGGGTGGGGCTTGCACCCACTGGAAAACGCCGCCTTGTCACGGCGCACACCCGACGCGGACGAGGGCCGCATCGATCTGCCACTGGGCCGGCTCGATGACAGGCGCGGCTGGTGGATGAAGCCCGATCCTGCCGGCCAGCCGGCGGCGACGATTTGGAAGGTGCTGGGGCGGGCGCGGACTTCACCTCCCCCGCTTGCGGGGGAGGTCGGCGAGCGAAGCGAGCCGGGTGGGGGCATGGGCACACGAAGCGTGGAGCGCCCCCTCCCCAACCCTCCCCCGCATGCGGGGGAGGGAGAGCACCGAGCAAGTGGCAAGAGAGAATTCCAATATCTCACCTGGCTCGCACTCGAACCGCTCACCGGGCGGACGCACCAGCTGCGCGTGCATTGCGCCGCCATGGGCTGGCCAATCGTGGGCGACAGCATTTATGGACATGCCCCGCGTACCGGCGGGCCGGTGCTGCACTTGCACGCGCGCGAAGTGGTGGTGCCGCTCTACAAAAACCGCGATCCGATCCGGGCGAGCGCGCCGGTGCCAGAGCATATGAAAGAGCGGCTCAAGGCGTGTGGGTGGGGCGGCGAGACAGAAAAGCAACCTGCGGCATCGCTCACTCTCTCCCGGCCTTATGCTGAGGAGGCGGCGAAGCCGCCGTCTCGAAGCATGGGGCCGCCTCATCCTTCGAGACGCGGTCCTGCGGACCGCTCCTCAGGATGAGGTCGGAGCAACATCACCGAAATAGAAGCGTCAATAAATCGTTTGCTTGATCCGCTCCGGCGCGGTGCGGTCGTGCTCCTCGCCGCCCAGCTTGCCGCCGGAAATTTCGGCCAGGATTTTTCCCGGCGTCGGCAGGCTCGCGCGCTCGACTTGCGTCGCGGGTTCCCACAGTTTTGAGCGCACGATCGCCTTGGCGCATTGGAAGAACACCTGCTCGACCGCGATCAGCAGCACCGAGCGCGGCGCCTTGCCCTGCATGGTGAAGCTCGCGCACAGCTCGGGATCGGTCGAGATCGCGGCGCGGCCCATGATGCGCAGCGTCTCGCTCACGCCGGGGATGAGGAACAACAGCGCGACGCGCGGATCATGAATCAGGTTGCGCATGGAATCGATGCGGTTGTTGCCGCGCCGGTCCGGAACGACGATGGTCTTTTCGTCGAGCACGCGGACAAAGCCTTTCGGATCACCGCGTGGCGAGCAATCGAGCCCGTTGGGGCCGCTCGTCGCCAACGCAAAAAACGGCGAGGCTTCGACCAATGCCCGATAGGCCGTGGTGATACGGTCGGTCTCCTTGACCTTAGCCGGCGGATACACCCCATCCGCATAGAGCGCCTCAAGCTCGCTCATGGTGGTGACGAGATGAGCGCGGGAACCGTTGGCTGCCGTCATGAATTCACCTGTTCAAAGCCGTTTGGTCAGCAGAATGCGGCCCTTGGCGCCGACCGCGGTTTCTCCTGCCGCGTTGCGAACGCGGCCGCGCAACTCTACCACATCACCGCCGAGCCGCGCATTCTCCTTCACCGCCACGACCAGCCATTCGAGCGAGATGGTTTCGTCGGCGAAAACCGGCCGGCGAAAGCGGAACCAGAATTCATGACCCACCATGGCGCCAGCTTGCGAGAAATGCGTGGCGGTGAGCGCCATCAAATGCGCCGTGGTCTGCGTGCCGCTGGCGATGGGCCGGCCGAAACGTGTCTGCGCGGCATAGCTGGCGTCGTGATGCACCGGATTTTGATCGCCGGCCGCGCGCGCGAATTCGCTCACCGCCGCCGGCGTCAGCGTGACGGTGGATGAAAAGCGCTCGTGCGGTCGCGTGTTGCTAATCATGCAGCGACTGATCCGCGGCCAGCATGTTGACGGTTTCCATCAGGATGGCGTCGAGTTTTTTGCCGTACCGTCCGGCCTTCTCGCGTTTGTAATCGCGCTTGAAGCGGTTGGTGTACTTAATCGTCCGCATTCAGGCTTGCGAGCAGCTTATCGGGAGAGTCGACGGCGACGAGGTCGCCACGGCGCGCGGCCTTCATGGCCGCGACGGTCTCGGCGTTGGGGACGAGCGGTTCGAAGGGCAGCGCCTTGTCTTTGGCGATGCGCACCATCATCAGGCGAAAAGCGTCGGACACGGTGAGGCCCATGGCCGCGAGGACGGCGGCGGCCTCCTCCTTGATGCGCTCATCGATGCGGGCGCGGACCACGGAATTTGTGGGCATGAGACCGGCTCCTTTGAGCCACAATGTAGCACAAAGGCTCCTAAAACTCAAGTCCGGCCGGGCCTCGGGTCTGGACGGCTGGCCGCATTCGTCCTCCTTTCGCATATGCGACAGGCCAGGCCGCCGGAGGCCACTGTTATCGTTCAAGTTTAAACTTCGAATTGCTCATCGCCGCGCCCCGAAATAACCAAGTTATCGCGCCGCCAACAATTGCCGCCCATCGTGGCTGGCGATTGCAACATCGAGTATGACGCCTGGCTCGATGGGCGTGGCAAGCCGTACCGGCGTGAATTGCTCGGTGCGGCCGACGCCGCCGCGCTCGGCGAGCACTTGGCGGCGGGCGCCGATTTCACTGTCGAGATGACGGCGAAGCGCCGCCGCGCCGCGCTCGCGCAGGCGGCGGGCGCGATCTTTCACCACCTCGCGTGGAATCTGCGGCATGCGCGCGGCCGGCGTGCCGGGCCGCTGCGAGAACGGAAAGACGTGCAAATGAGTAAGCCCGCATTCCTCGACCAGATCGAGCGAGCGGGCGAACATCGCCTCGGTCTCGGTCGGAAAGCCGGCGATGATGTCGCCGCCGAACACCACGTCCGGCCGCTGACGGCGCACATCGGCGCAGAACGCGATGACATCGGCACGCGAATGGCGGCGCTTCATGCGCTTGAGGATGAGATCGTCGCCGGCCTGCAATGACAGATGCAGATGCGGCATCAGCCGCGGCTCGCGCGCGAGCGCGTCGAGCAGATCGCCATCCGCTTCCACCGAATCGATCGAGGACAGCCGCAGGCGCGGCAAGTCCGGCACTTGGCGAAGGATTTGTTTCACCAAGGCGCCGAGTCTTGGCGCCTCGGGCAAGTGGTCGCCGTAGCTCGTGATGTCGACACCGGTGAGCACCACCTCGCGAATTCCGTTCTCGACCAGCTGGCGGACCTGCGCCACCACCTCGCCCATCGGCACCGAGCGCGAATTTCCCCGGCCAAAGGGAATGATACAGAAGGTGCAGCGGTGGTCGCAGCCGTTCTGTACCTGCACGAAAGCGCGCGTACGGCCGTCAATCCTTTCGATGGAGCGCGCGGCAACATCTCTGACCGCCATGATGTCGCCGACGGCGACTTTCTTGTCATTGCCGAGGCCGCGCCAGACTTCGACGTCAAGTTTTTCCTCGTTACCCAGCACGTGATCGACTTCCGGCATGGCGGCGAAGGTTTTTGTTTCGGTCTGCGCCGCGCAACCGGTGACCACGATGCGCGCGGACGGCCGCGCGCGGCGGATTTTGCGGATCGCCTGGCGTGCCTGGCTCACCGCCTCGGCGGTAACCGCGCAGGTGTTGACCACGACCGCATCGCACTCGCCCGCCGCGTGGCGGATGACCTCCGACTCGTAGGCATTGAGCCGGCAGCCGAAGGTGATGACTTCGACGGTCATTGCGACCTCAAATCAAACTTACTTCACCCTCCCCTGGAGGGGGAGGCAAAGGCGGCCCCTGGCCGCCGTTCTTGATGGTAAGAACGCCGATGCTTCGCATCGGCTATGCGCCGAGCGAAGCAAGGCGGCGGGGTGGGGTGAGAGATCAAAGATAAGATCACCCCCACCCGCCACGCCTTCGCTCGCTTCGCGAGCTTCGGCGCATAGCCGATGCCTCGCATCGGCGTTCTTTGCGTAGAGAACGGCGGCCGAAGGCCGCCTATGCTCCCCCCTCCAGGGGGAGGTAAAGTAAGAATCATGCCGCGCCGACCTTGGCGAACAAGGCCGGATCGAAACGGCCTTCGTATTCGAATTGCACCGGGCCGGTCATCAGCACGTGGTTGTCGGCCGCGCGCCATTCAATGGCAAGCTCGCCGCCCGGCAGCGTGACCTTCACTTTACGGCCGGTGCGGCGCAGCCGTGCGGCGGCCACGGCAGCGGCGCAGGCGGCGGAGCCGCAGGCCTGCGTGAGGCCGGCGCCGCGCTCCCAGGTACGGATGACGATGTGCTCGCGCGATTTTATCGCGGCGAGCGTGATATTGGCGCGCTCGGGAAACATCGGATGGTTTTCGAGCAGCGGACCGATTTTTCCAAGATCATAGGCATTGACGTCGTCAACCCAGAAAATTGCGTGCGGGTTGCCCATGCTCACGGCGGAGGGCGAGTGCAGCACCGGTTTGTCGATCGGGCCGATCTGCAATTCGATGGCGCGGGTGTCATGGAATTCTTCCGCGAGCGGAATGTCCTTCCAGCCAAAGCGCGGCGCGCCCATATCGACGGTGAACAAGCCGCTCGCGGCATGCTTCCAGCACCTCAAGACGCCGGCGCTGGTCTGGAAACTGGCCTCGGCCTTGCCGGTTTCCTTGGTCACGAGCGCCGCAATGCAGCGCATGCCATTGCCGCAAGCACCGGCTTCCGAACCGTCGCTGTTGTAGATGCGCACGTAAGCGTCGGTGCCGGCCGCGCGGGGCGGATAGAGCACCATCAACTGATCGCACGGTACGCCCTTGGGCTGCGCCGCCGCGCGTGCTTCGTCGGCGCCGATGGCGGCCGGCTTGCGGCGCATGTCGACCACCACGATCGCGTTGCCGAGACCGTTCATCTTGACGAAGGCATGGTTGGCGAGCGCGCTCATAAGGCTTCTTGTTTGAGCATGATCTTTTCCGAAAACCGGTACCCACTTTTCGGGATCATGCTCCGATTTATATGGGAAATTGCCGGTTGTTGGCCAGGGGCGGCGGGCCGTTAATAAACTCGCCGGAATTCATGTCCCACCGCAATGCGGCGCGTGATAGAATGTATTTTATGTCGCAGCACGTGCAGAGTGGCGAAGCCGACAGATATATCCTCCGCCCATTGGGGATGGCGGTTGCCGCCGCCTTGGCTCTTGGTCTCGTGCAATTTCCCGCAACCGCGCAGGCGCCCCCACAACTACCAGCACAAGGGCCCACTTCGGCGCCACCGGCAGCGGACGGCGACGTGTTCGGCGAGGAAATAACACTGACGGCAAAGCCGATCGTATACATTTCGGGCAAGGCCACCTGGACAAAAGCGTTTCCAACTCTGATCGAAAAATTCAAGGCGGTCTCGGCATTTCTCGCCAAGCAGAATTTCAAGCCGGCCGGATCGACGATGACGATCTACACCGCGGTGAACGACAAGGGCTTTGAGTTTCAGGCCGCCGTGCCGCTCGCCGAGCCGCCGGCAAATCTGCCGCGCGGGGCCGTTACGCTCGGGCAATCGCCCGCCGGCAAGGCGCTAAAATTCGTCTATCGCGGCTCCTATGACGCCATGGAGGCGTTCTACGAGTCGATTGTGCATTTCTTCGACGAAAAACGCATCGAGAGGAAGGGTTTGTTTATCGAGGAATATGTCACCGATCCTTTGACCACGCCCGAGGACAAGCTGGTGGTCAACGTGTTCGTGCTGGTGAAGTGATTGATCGGCCGGAAACTTGTGGCGATTGGCAAGTGTCCCAAATTCTGACTTTGCCTTGACACAATCGCAGGCCGTCCCTAGTTTCCGCCTGCTCTCGCAATAGAGCCGTAATTCGATCCGCCGACCGGTCCTTTTTGTGACCGGAGGCCCCCGCCCGACAGCGCAATGCGCCCTCGGGCGCAAAATGTGTATGCAACTTCCCTCTCCCCGCTTGCGGGGAGAGGGTGGCGAGGTCCGAAGGACCGAGCCGGGAGAGGGGGCGCTTCCACGCGCTCAGACTCGCGGAAACGCCCCCTCTCCCGCCCGCCTTCGCTCGCAGCGCGAGCTTCGGCAGGCGACCTCTCCCCGCAAACGGGGAGAGGTGAAGAAGTACGGAGTTTTGGAACACGATGTTCGACAACCTGTCGGAAAAGCTTGGGCTCATTCTCGATCGCCTCACGCGGCGCGGCGCGCTCTCGGAAGCCGACGTCGATGCGGCGCTGCGCGAAGTGCGCCGGGCGCTCTTGGAGGCCGATGTTGCGCTCGACGTGGCGCGCGCCTTTGTCGAACAGGTCAAGCAGCGCGCGGTCGGCGTCGATGTGATCAAGTCCGTCACGCCCGGCCAGATGGTGGTCAAGATCGTGCATGACGCGCTGGTCGCGACACTCGGCGCCGATTCCAATCCGATCGATCTCAACGCGCCGGCGCCGGTCGCCATCATGCTGGTGGGCTTGCAAGGCTCGGGTAAAACCACGACCGCGGCGAAAATCGGCAAGCGGCTCACCGAGCAATCGAGGCGCAAGGTGCTCATGGCCTCGCTCGATACGCGGCGGCCGGCCGCGATGGAGCAGCTGGCGGTACTGGGCACTCAAGTGAATGTTGCCACCTTGCCGATCGTCGCAGGCCAGTCGCCGGTGCAGATCGCTGTTCGCGCGCTGCAAGCGGCAAAGCTCGGCGGCTACGACGCGGTGCTGCTCGACACCGCCGGCCGCATCACCCTTGACGAAGCGATGATGAGCGAGGCGGCCGAGGTCAGGCGCGCCGCCGCGCCGCATGAAGTGCTCCTCGTCGCTGACAGCCTCACCGGTCAGGACGCGGTCAATCTCGCGCGCGCGTTCGACCAGCGCGTGGGGCTGACCGGCATCGTGCTCACCCGCATCGACGGCGATGGCCGCGGCGGCGCGGCGCTCTCCATGCGCGCGGTCACCGGCAAGCCGATCAAGCTGATCGGCACCGGCGAAAAGCTCGACGCGCTGGAGGATTTTCATCCCGCGCGCATCGCGGATCGCATTTTGGGAATGGGCGACATCGTCTCGCTGGTGGAGAAGGCAGCCAGCTCGATCGACGCCGAGCAGGCCATGCGCACCGCCGAGCGCATGCGCAAGGGCGCGTTCGATCTCGCCGATCTGCGCGAGCAGCTCACACACATGCAGAAGATGGGCGGCATGAGCGGGCTCATGGGCATGCTGCCCGGCATCGCAAAAATCAAAAATCAGCTCGCCGAGCGCAACTTGGATGAAACCGTGCTCAAGCGCCAGATGGCGATCATCGACTCGATGACGCCGCAGGAACGCAAGCACCCGGACGTTCTCAAGGCCAGCCGCAAGAAGCGTATCGCGAGCGGCTCGGGCGCCAAGGTGGAAGAAGTCAACAAGCTGCTGAAAATGCACCGCACCATGTCCGACGTGATGAAGGCCATGGTCATGCAAGGAATGGGCGGCGGCAAGCGCGGCCCGCTCGCCGGGCTCGCCAACATGATGGGGCTTGGCGGCATGCCGTCGCCGGAAGAAATGCAAAAGCTCGCCGAGAAGATGCAGGGCGGATTGCCCGGCGCACCCGGCGGGCTGCCGCCGGCCATGCCCGGTCTGCCCGGCCTGCCGCCGAAATTCCCCGGCCTGCCTGGCTTGGGCGCAAAATTTCCGGGACTACCAGGATTACCGCCGGGATTTCCCGGTCTGGGAAAGAAGAAATGATGCGACACTCCATCCACCCCGTCATTCCGGACGCGCCGAAGGCGCGATCCGGAATCCATAACCACCGCTCGTGGATATGGATTCCGGCTCTCGCTCGCTTCGCTCGCTCGGCCGGAATGACCATTCAAATGAAGAAAGGATCTCTGTAATGCCAGTCGTCATCCGCATGGCCCGTGCGGGCACCAAGAAACGTCCGGTCTATCATATCGTGGTGGCGGACAGCCGCGCGCCGCGCGACGGCCGCTTTATCGAGCGGCTCGGTTACTTCAATCCGCTGCTGCCGAAGGAAAACAATGCCCGGCTCAAGCTCGATCTGGACAAGGTCAAGGCCTGGATGGTCAAGGGCGCGCAGCCGAGCGACCGCGTGATGCGCTTTCTCGATGCCGCCGGCATTGCCAAGCGCCAGACACGCAACAATCCGACGCGGGCGATTCCACGCAAGGAGCGCAAAGCCCAAACCGAAGCCGCCGCCAAAGCGGCAGGCGAAGCCAAGGCCGCGGGCGAAGCCAAGGTCAAGGCCGCAGCCGAAGCCAAGGCCGCCGAACAACCGGCGGCGAGCTGATCTTTCTTGCCCTCTCCTCAGCCGAAGTCGGATTTATCCGACTTCGGCCAATCAATAAATGCCGAACTCGGGTAAACCCGAGTTCGGTGGGGGAGAGGGTGGTCGAGGAAGCGAAGCGACCGAGACCGGGTGAGGGGGTAAAGATGAAAAAAAAAAGCGGAGTGGTATCCCCCTCACCCGCCTCACCGCCGACGGCGGCTCGGCACCCTCTCCCCAACGGGGAGAGGGGAAAGAAAGTTTGCGTTGCCCAGATCGGCGCCGCGCATGGCATTCGCGGCGAGGTTCGTTTGCGCTCGTTCACGGAGGATCCGATGGCGGTGGCTTCCTACGGCCTCTTGGAGTCCGAGGACGGCACGCAGCGTTTCGAAATCGAAGCGTTGCGGCCGGCCCGAGGCCAATTTGTCGCGCGGCTGGCCGGTGTCAACGATCGCAACGCGGCCGAGCGGCTGACCAACATCAAGCTCTACGTGCCGCGCGATCGCCTGCCGCCGACGGAAGATTCCGATACGTTCTACCACGCCGACTTGATCGGACTTGCGGCGGTGGCGCCCGACGGTACAGCTCTCGGCACGGTGACAGCGATGCATGATTTTGGCGCCGGCGTTCTGGTCGAGATCACGCCGTCCGATGGCGGAGAAACCATGCTGATACCGTTCAATAGCGCCGCGGTGCCGACGATCGACATTGCCAGCGGGCGGATCGTCGTGGTGCCGCCGATCACGAGCGACTGATACGGTTTCCGGGTGATTAGCTCAGGACGAGCATGGACTAGTTTTTCCCTCCCCCTGAAAGCTATACGATTCACACATTTCAGAAGCCAATAGAAATTGACTCTGGATCAAGGACTTAGCTTACCCTCGATGTGGAAGCAGCCAAGGTTCGGGGTTGGATGCAGACGCTGAAAAGACTCACCTTTTTGCGTTCCTCCGCTG
>CAZNSG010000175.1:0-7093 GCA_964575715.1 uncultured Hyphomicrobiales bacterium
CCGGACTTATGATAGCTCGCTATTCCCGGCCCGAGATGGCGGCGATCTGGTCGCCGGAGACGAAATATCGCATCTGGTTCGAGATCGAGGCGCACGCGGCCGATGCCATGGCCGAGCTCGGCATTATCCCAAAAGCGGCGGCTAAGAAAATCTGGGCCAAGGGGAAGAACGCCAAGTTCGACCTTGCGCGCATCGACGCCATCGAGCGCGAGGTCAAGCATGATGTGATCGCCTTCCTCACCCATTTGGCGGAAATCGTCGGACCGGAGGCGCGCTTCGTGCATTCCGGCATGACTTCATCGGACGTGCTCGATACCTGTTTCAACGTGCAGCTCGTGCGCGCCGCGGATCTGCTGATCGCCGACGCCGATCGGCTGCTCAAGGCGCTCAAGCGCCGCGCGTTTGAGCACAAAAAAACTCCGACCATCGGCCGCTCGCATGGCATCCACGCCGAGCCGACTACATTCGGGCTCAAGCTCGCCTATGCCTATGCGGAATTTTCGCGCGCGCGCGAGCGGCTGGTGGCGGCGCGCAAGGAGATCGCGACCTGCGCCATTTCCGGGGCGGTGGGAACCTTCGCGCAGGTCGATCCGCGCGTGGAGGCGCATGTCGCCAAGGCGATGGGGCTTGGCGTCGAGCCGATTTCCACCCAAATCATTGCGCGCGACCGCCACGCCATGTATTTCGCGACGCTGGGCGTGGTCGCCTCATCCGTCGAGCGGCTGGCAATTGAAATCCGGCATTTGCAGCGCACCGAAGTGCTGGAGGCGGAGGAATTCTTCTCCGCCGGGCAGAAGGGCTCGTCCGCCATGCCGCACAAGCGCAACCCGGTGCTCTCCGAGAACCTCAGCGGACTTGCGCGCATGGTGCGCGCCTATGTGACGCCGGCGCTCGAAAACGTGGCGCTCTGGCACGAGCGCGACATCTCGCATTCCTCGGTCGAGCGCATGATCGGGCCGGACGCCACGATCACGCTCGACTTTGCGCTCAACCGGCTCGCGGGCGTGGTCGACAAGCTTGTGGTGTACCCCAAGACCATGCGCAAGAACCTCGACAAGCTGGGCGGGCTTGTGCATTCGCAGCGGGTGCTGATCGCGCTCACGCAAAAGGGCATGGCGCGCGAGGAGGCCTATCGACTGGTGCAGAAGAACGCCATGAAGGTGTGGCGCGGGGAAGCCGATTTAGTTGCGCTCTTGAAGGCCGACCCGAAGGTGCGCAAACTGCTCACGCCGAAGGAAATCGAGGCGAACTTCGACCTCGGCTATCATTTCAAGCACGTGGATACGATTTTCAAGCGCGTGTTCGGCAAGGCGTGATGGCCAGCCAACGGCCAATCATTAAATTATAGAACACCGGCGAGCGCAGGCAGCGAAGTCATCTGCTCTTCCTGCGTGAACGCGAGCCCGTGCGGGCCGGCATAGAAGCGGCCGGCGAGCGTGTGCTGCAATGATCCATTCACCACGTCGATAGCGACGGTGAAATTGCAGCGAAAGCCGGGCTGCCAGACCAGGCGCGCGCAAGCGCTCTTCTGGAACACGCGCAACTCGAAACGGTCGGTGCCATTTTGCCGGAGTTGCTGGACCGCCTGCGGCCCGCCAATTTCAATTGCAAAATCCAAGGCATGGCGCATCTGCGTCGCAAGCGTCCGCTCGAACGCCCCGCGCATCTGGGCTTCGTTCGGCTCCTCGCTCAATTCGCCCGCCACCGCGCTCAGCACGATCAGCGGAACAATCATCACTTTCATCAGGGCCACCGTCTGGAGAACGATGGCGGAGCATACATGCGGCCGATTACAGGCGGGTTTGATGAATACTTCTAATTTTATCGATTGAAGAAATTCGAAGGCCGCGGTGAGCGCCCATCTGTCGTCAATGATTGGTCAACCATTGCAACATGGCGATGTCTAGAGCGGGTTTCGATCAGGTTGAGTCGGTATTAGTGTCCGCTCGTCCCCGCGAAAGCGGGGAGCCAGGTGCAAGAGGCTGAGGATTTAGAGCGAACGGCCTCTGGATTCCCGCTTGCGCGGGAATGAGCGGATGTGGGTGTGGATTAACTAGAACGGAAGATGCTCTAATCGACAGAAACACCACTCGCCTTGATCGGTCCCGCCCATTTCTCGATCTCGCTCTTGACGAACGTGCCGAGATATTGCGGCGTGGAGCGGCTGTCGGACGCAACCTGGGCACCGAGCGCGGTGAGGCGGTCGCGCACCTCCGGGGTCTTGATCGCCTGGACGGCCGCGGCATTGAGCTTATTGACGATGGCAGCGGGCGCGCCTTTGGGCAGGAAGATCGCGTTCCAGGTGTAGGCCTCAAGCCCTTGCGTGCCCTGCTCGGCCGCGGTCGGCACGTTCGGCAGCGCCGGCGAGCGCTGCGCGTCGAGCAGCGCCAGCGCCTTGACGTTGCCGCCGTCGATCTGCGGCTTGGCGGCGGTAATGGCCTGGCACAGCAAGTCGATGCGTCCGCCCAAAAGATCCTGCGTCGCCGGTCCGGTGCCGCGATAAGGCACGTGCGTGATGTTGGTGCCGAGCACATAGTTGAGCAGCACGCAGCCGAGATGGGAGGCCGAGCCGGCGCCGGCCGAGCCAAACTGCATCTTGCCGTGGTTCTCCTTGGCGTAGGCTACGAATTCCTTGAAGTTGTTGACCGGCAGGTCCTTGCGCACGATGAGCACGATCGGAACGTCTGCCAGCAATGCGACCGGGGTGAATTCCGTGAGCGAATTGTAGAGCGGTTTCTTGTAGAGGGTCTGGCCCTGGGCATGGGTGCCCACCGTGCCAAGCACGAAGGTGTAGCCGTCCGGCGCCGCGTCAACTACGCGCTTGGAACCGCTCTGCCCGCCGGCCCCGCCGGCGTTCTCGATCACCACCTGCTGGCCGAGGATTTCGCTCATGCGCGCACCAACCACGCGGCCGAGAATGTCGGTCGGGCCGCCGGCGGCGAATGGGATCACCATGGTCACCGGCCGGGTGGGATAATCCTGGGCAACGGCACCGCTGGAAAATATGGCCATGCCGGCTAGGGCCGCACCAATCACTGACTTGAACATTCAACATCTCCTGCTGTCATGCGGATATTAGCGCGTCATGGATGGATCAATCATGCAAGATTAACGGCACCTAATCCACCGATACTCCGCTCGCTTTGATCGGTGCCGCCCATTTCTCAATCTCGCTCTTGAGGAATCGTCCCAGATATTGCGGCGTCGCACGATCATCGGTGACGATCTGCGCGCCGAGGCCTTGCAAGCGATCGCGCACGGCCGGCGTTTTCATTGCGCCGAGCGCCGCGGCGTTGAGCTTGTTCACGATTGCGTCGGGCGTGCCCTTGGGCAGAAAAATCGCGTTCCAGGTGTAGGCCTCAAGACCAGGCGTGCCTTGCTCGCCGGTGGTCGGCAGGTTGGGCAGCGCGTTCGAGCGGTTCTTGTCCATGATCGCCATCGCCTTCACCCCGCCGCCTTCGACCTGCGGCTTGCCGGTGGTGATGACCTCGCACAGCATGTCGATGCGGCCGCCGAGCAGGTCCTGCATGGCCGGCCCCGTGCCGCGATAGGGTACGTGCGTCATGTTGGTCTTGAGCACGTAGTTGAGCAGCAGGCAGCCCATATGCGTCGCCGAGCCCGGGCCGGCGGAGCCAAATTGCATCTTGGTGTGGTTCTCCTTGGCGTAGGCAACAAATTCCTTGAAGTTGCTGGGCGGCAGGTCCTTGCGCGTGATGACTATCAGCGGCACCTCGGCGACGAGGATGACCGGCACAAAATCAGTGACGGAGTTGTAGAGCGGCTTTTTGTAGAGCGTCTGTCCCTGAGCCTGGGTTCCTACAGTGCCGAGCAGAAACGTATAGCCGTCGGGCGCGGCATCGGCCACGCGCTTGCCGCCGGTCATGCCACCCCCGCCACCGACGTTCTCGACCACCACTTGCTGGCCGAGTAACTCGCTCATGCGGACAGCCATGACACGGCCAAGCACGTCGGTCGGACCGCCGGCGGCAAATGGGATCACCATGGTAACCGCCCGGCTTGGATAGTCCTGAGCCGTGGCACTGCTCGAAAAAGCAACCACGCCGGCCAGAGCCGCACCCATCACTGACTTGAGCATTCGACATCTCCTGTTGTCACTGCGGACACTTGCGTTACAAGCATTCGAGGGTCAAGCAACCGCATGAGGCGCCCGATGGGCGACTGACCATACTTGGTGGAGAATCTACCATGTCTGTGACCCGTATTGCCATCGCCGGCTTGGGCGCGATCGGCCGGGTTTTGGCGCGACGGCTTTACGATGGAATTCCAGGGCTTACGCTTGCCTGTGCGGCCGCCCGCGACGAGGCCAAGGCGCATGCCTGGCTGAAAGCACAGAAAATTGATTGTCCGATAGTTTCGCTTGAGTCGTTTCCAGCGCGTGCCGACCTCGCGGTCGAATGCGCGCCGGCGGCGATGCTGGAGCGCATTTGCAGGCCCATGCTGGAAGCCGGCAAGCAGGTGATGGTATTGAGCTGCGGCGCGCTGTTGCCGCGGCCCGATCTGATCGAACTGGCAAAGGCCCACGGCGGCCGCATTCTGGTGCCGACCGGCGCGCTGCTGGGACTCGATGCGGTGGCGGCGGCGGCCGAGGGTACGATCCATTCGGTCCGCATGACGACGCGCAAGCCACCGAACGGGCTTGCCGGCGCGCCCTATCTGATCAAGAACGGCATCTCGGTAGAAGGGCTCAACGACGCCAAGCGCGTGTTCAGCGGCACCGCGCGGGAAGCCGCCGCCGGATTTCCCGCCAATGTGAACGTAGCCGCGGCACTTTCCCTGGCCGGCATCGGCCCGGACAAAACCATGATCGAGATCTGGGCCGACCCCAAGGTCGAGCGCAACTGCCATTCGATCGAGGTCGATTCCGACTCCGCCCGCTTCACGCTCTCGATTGAAAATGTACCCTCGGAAAATCCCAAGACCGGCAAGAATGTCGCGCTCTCCGTAATTGCGGCATTGCGCAAGCTGCACGCACCGCTCGCGGTAGGAACGTGAGGCACGTCATCAACGGCGAAGGCTTTCTTTCCGAAGTTTTGGGAGGTCCGATGTCTTGAACATATCTTGCAGCTCCGCAAAACATCATTATACGCAATACGCAATTCGCAATATGCGTATAATATGCAAGAATATTATACTTTTCAATGTCTTAGCTGAATAACCCCTTCCGGTGTGCTACTAGGAAAGTATGTGATTGTTAAAATCAGCAAATCCCTTCCAGTCTGCTTCCACCAGCCTCGAACCAAAAGCACAGGATACCCCATGCCCGTAAAACGTTCTGCCAAACGCCCGAGCTATCGTCTCAACGACATCGCCGACGCGCAGATGACGGAGCCGCAACGCGCGCTGCGCGATGCGATCTTCAAAGGACCGCGCGGACCGCGGCCAAAGCTCAACGGCCCGTTCGCGATCTGGCTGCATGCCCCGGAAATGGGATATCTGGCGCAGGCGCTCGGCGCCCATTGCCGATTCAAGACCGCGCTGCCGCCGCGACTTTCAGAAGTGGCGATTCTCACCACCGCGAACCTATGGCGCGCGCAGTACGAATGGCACGCACACGCGCCCATGGCCGAGCGCGCCGGTGTCGCGCCAGCGACCATTGCCGCCATCAAAGCCGGCCGCGCTCCCACTAGCGCGCCCAAGGACGAGCGCGCGCTGTACGATTTTGTCAGGGAGCTCTACCGCACCCGCCGCGTGAGCGACCGCAGCTACGCGCGCGTCCATAAATTCTTGGGCGACGCGGCGATGGTGGAATTTGTCGGCATCGTTGGCTATTACGCGCTGATCTCGATGACGCTCAACGTTTTCCGCGCACAGATTCCCGAGGAGGCTCCGCTGCCGTTTCGCGAGGGCGCGTAGAGCGGTCCAGTTCAGTGACCGTGGCCGCCCGTGGCCGGCGCGCCAACCGCTTCGACGATATATTCGACTTCGATCGGTCCGGCCTTCTCGAAGGTGAGCGTGCCTTTGATGCGCTGGCCTTTTTCGAACGGCTGCGTCAGGTTCATGAACATAATGTGATACGAGCCGGGTTTTAGCTCGACCGTCTCACCGGACTTGATTTCGAGACCGCGGGGCAAGTGACGCATCCGCATCGTGCCGCCGGTCATCGCCATTTCGTGAATCTCCACGCGCGGCGCGCTGAGCGAGGAAGCACTCAAGAGGCGATCGGCGGTCTGCCCTTTGTTGGTGATCTTGAGGTAGCCGCCCGCGACCGGTGCGCCCTTGGGCGTTGCGCGCGTCCAGGGATGGGTGATTTCAAGGGCGCCGAGCTTATAATCGTGGGCCGCTGCCGTGCTCGCGGCAAGCGCGAAGGCCACCATTAACGAAAAAACGCATGCTGGGAGTGGATTCATAATTTCTCTATAGGCAGATTATTCGGATGCGTCCATGGAACCCTTGCGACGAATTAAGCCGACCACTGGATCGGCATCTGTGCTATACTAAGGATATAGCGAAATCTGGACCGTGACGTGGCAGAGCAATCGTCAGCGAACAAACCCGAAGACCGCGTGCTGAAATTCCGGCCGCGCGGTTCGATTTTCTCGCGCCCGTTGCCGCAGCCCTCGCCGGTCGAGGATCTCGGCAAGTATGAAGGCAACGATGAACCGGACGACTATCGTCACCGCATGCGCATGAACATCGCCGGGCTGGCGGTGACGATCGTGCTGGTCGCCGGCGGCCTATGGATCGTCAATACCATGGCGCAGATGCGCAAGAACCAGGATTGCGTGCTCATGGGCCGGCCGGGCTGCACGCCAGTCGAGGCTCCGACCCAGCAAAGGTGGTGATCGTTGTTGCATTTGCGCATGATCCCTCGGGTCAAGCCCGAGGACATGCTTTTCCGACCTTCCTTCGCCCGCCGAAGCGGGCTTCCAGCCTTCGCAGCCGAAGCGGCTGCTTCGGCGGAGTAGGCTCGCGAAGGCGGGAAACCGGTTCCCACCACGCGGAACTCGGGCTTGCCCGAGTTCCGAAGCATAGTACGCCGGAAGTCGGGTAAACCCGACTTCCGGTATCATAGGCGAGCGTAGCGACGCCGTCCTTCGGACGGCTATGTCCGGGGCAGGCTTTTTCGGGATCA
>CAZNSG010000176.1:0-7106 GCA_964575715.1 uncultured Hyphomicrobiales bacterium
CCCTCGAAGGATGAACGGCCCCAACGCTGCAACGCCTTGGCCGTCGACCCACCGATCTCGGGTTTACCCGAGATCGGAATTTGGATGCGCAAGTCGGCCAAGGCCGACTTGCGGTGGCTCGCGGAGTTTACCATCGGGCCGGCCAAAGGCCGGACCCGTTGGCTCGCACCTCAGGGTGACGGAGATGAGTCAGTGATTGCTACCACTGGCGTAATTCGACGCAAATAAAAAAACCCCGGAGCCGCGGCTCCGGGGTTTCGACAAACGCGCGCTGCTGCGCCGATCAGGTCTTCGGCCGCGTGCGGATCATGAAGCTGTCGTAGCTGTATTCCGCAACCTGCCACCACAGATACATGTCGTTGCGGAAGGCCTGGATGTTGTCCCATATTTTCTTGAAGTCGGCATTGGTGGCGGAAATCTCCGCATAGACCTCGTTTGCCGCCTTGAGGCAGGCATCCATCACCGGCTGCGGGAACGGCGTGAGCTCGGCGCCGCCGGCGAGCAGCCGTTTGAGCGCGGCCGGGTTTTCGGCATCGTATTTGGCGGTCACCCACACGTTGGCCATGGCGGCGGCGGTCTGGATGATCGACTTGTATGTTGCCGACAGTGCGTTCCACTTTTCCAGATTTGTGAAAATGTGAAGGTGGGTGCCGCCCTCCCACCAGCCGGGATAGTGGTAGAACTTCGCCACCTTGTAGAAGCCGAGCTTCTCGTCGTCATAGGGGCCGACCCATTCGGCGCCGTCGATGGTGCCCTTTTCCAGAGCGGGATAGATTTCACCGCCGGGTATTTGCTGCGAGACCACACCGAGCTTGCCGAGCACGCGGCCGGCAAAGCCGCCCATGCGGAATTTCAACCCGTTGAGGTCGGAAACTTGCCTGATCGGCTTGCGGAACCATCCGCCCATCTGGCAGCCGGTGTTGCCGGCCGGAAATCCGATCATGTTGTATTTCTTGAAAAACTCGTTCATCAGCGCGATGCCGCCATGATGATATTCCCACGCATTCTGCATGCGCGTGTTGGGGCCGAATGGCGAGGAGCATGGCAGTGCGAAGGTCATGTCCTTGCCGATAAAGTAATAGGCCGCGGTCTGACACATCTCGACGGTGGCGTTCTGCACGGCGTCGACCGCCTGGAAGGGCGGTACGATCTCGCCCGCGGCGAACACTTGGATCTGGAACTTGTTGTCGGTGGCTTCCCGCACCGCCTTGGTGAAAATCTCGGCGCCGCCGTGCAGGGTGTCGAGCGATTTCGGGAAGCTCGTCGTCAGCCGCCATTTGAGTTCCGGCATCGACTGCGCGATGGCAGGTGCGGCGACGGTGGAGGCGGCCAAGCCGACGCCCGCTGCCTGCAAAAAATCACGACGTTTCATGATTGGTCTCCCTATTGATCCCGTGCCCGTCCCCGCATTAATCCCCGTGGGGTATGGCTTATATGCATATCATGGAACGCGCCTCGCCCATGCACAAGACCCGTCGCCGAAGACGTGATCAAGCCGCAAGGGGCGTTTTGAACCGCTGGAGAGAGAAGACCTTCAGGCCTCGATCACGATCTTGGGCGCCGGCTTGGCAGCGGCGGTGCCGCCAAGTTCATCGCGCACGCGCGCGGCGATGGCGCGATAGGCGGCGGCCTGCGGACTGTCGGGCTTGGTCGCGACGACGGGAAGGCCTGCATCGGAGGTCTCGCGGATGATCATTTCGAGCGGCACCTCGCCGAGGAACGGAACTTTCAGCCGCTCGGCCTCGCGGCGCGCGCCGCCGTGGCCGAAAATATCCGAGCGCGCGCCGCAATGCGGGCAGAGGAAATAGCTCATGTTCTCGACGATGCCGAGCACCGGCACGTTGACGCGCTTGAACATGGCGATGCCGCGGCGCGCATCGATCAGCGCAAGATCCTGCGGCGTGGAGACGATGACGGCGCCTTTGAGCGGCACCTGCTGCGCCATGGTGAGCTGGGCGTCGCCGGTGCCCGGCGGCATGTCCACCACCATGATGTCGAGCGTGCCCCACTCGACCTCGCGCAGCATCTGCGTGAGCGCCGACATCACCATGGGCCCGCGCCAGATCATCGGCGTCTCTTCCTCGATCAGGAAGCCGATCGACATCACCGTGAGCCCGTGACGCATGATCGGTTTAAGTCTGGTGCCGCCGATGGTCTGCGGCTTTTCCTTGATGGCAAGCAATTTTGGCAGCGATGGCCCGTAGATATCGGCGTCGAGTATGCCAACCTTGAGCCCAAGGTCGCGCAAGCCGAGCGCCAGATTGACGGCGAGCGTGGATTTGCCCACGCCACCCTTGCCAGACGCGACCGCAATGATGGAGCTCACGCCGGGAACGCCGGAAGGTCCCTGCCCCGCACCATGACCATGGGTGTGGCCTTGGGGCTGACCTGGGGGTTGGCCTGGGCGCGCACCTGCGGCGGGGCCACCTTGCGGGCGCGGAGCGCTACCGCCTTTGCGCTCGGCGGTGAGCGCGACCATGGCCGACTGCACGCCGGAGATAGCGCGCACTGCTTCTTCGGCGCGCTTGCGCACCGGCTCCCAGGCCGCCACCGCTCCCGCCTCGACGTTGATCGAGAAAAATACCTTGCCGTCGCTGGCCACTATTTCGGAGAGCGCACCGGTCGCCGGCAACGGCGTGCCGTCGGGCCCCGGCACCTTGGCCAGGCTTTCCAGCACCTGTTCCTTCGTCACCGCCATATCGCTTGATCCTTGGCCGTTGCGGCTGACACCATAGGCGCGGCGGCGGGGCGGTCAATGCGGCACGGCATCAAGAGTGGTTGACGCGGGCGCGCAGCCGTCGCAATGAGCTACAGATAAGGCTGGCGCAAGCCGATAACACCCGCGGGGAGGAAATAGGATGGCGAAGGTGGCATTTCTCGGGCTTGGCGTGATGGGTTACCCCATGGCCGGGCACCTCAAGAACAAAGGCGGCCAGGATATCACCGTCTTCAACCGCTCCAGCGCGAAGGCCGACAAATGGGTGGCCCAGCACGGCGGCAAGCGCGCTACGTCGGCGCGCGCGGCGGCCGAGGGACAGGATTTCGTGATGATGTGCGTGGGCAACGACAACGACGTGCGCGAGGTGGCGCTCGGCGCGGATGGCGCCTTCGCAGGGATGACGAAGGGCACGGTGTTCGTCGATCACACCACGGCGTCGGCGGAGATTGCGCGCGAGCTTTACGCCGAGGCCAAGAAGCGCGGCTTCGATTTCATCGATGCGCCGGTGTCCGGCGGCCAGGCCGGCGCCGAGAACGGCGCGCTTACGGTGATGTGCGGCGGCGAGCCTGAGCCGTTTGCGCGCGCGGAGAAGGTGATCGCAGCTTATGCACGCGCCTGCAACCTGATGGGGTCGCCCGGCTCAGGGCAGCTTGCCAAGATGGTCAACCAAATCTGCATCGCCGGCCTGGTGCAGGGACTGGCGGAGGGGATTCACTTCGGCAAGAAGGCGGGTCTCGACATCGAGAAGCTGATCGCCACCATATCCAAAGGCGCGGCGCAGTCGTGGCAGATGGAGAATCGCTACAAGACCATGACGGCGGGCAAGTTTGATTTCGGCTTTGCGGTGGACTGGATGCGCAAGGACCTTTCGATTTGCCTTGGCGAGGCGCGCAAGAACGGCGCGAACCTGCCGGTCACGGCGCTGGTCGATCAGTTCTATTCGGAAGTGCAGAAAATGGGCGGCAAGCGCTGGGACACGTCGAGTTTGATCGCGAGATTGGAGCAGTGATCACCTAGGCGCGGTCAGACTTCGATCACCAAACCATCTTCGGCAACCAACACGCCGGCAGCGCGGGCTTCGTCGCGCTTGGCGAGCATGCTGGGATTCATGTGCGTGAGCATGATCCTGCGCGCCTTAAGCTGCGGCAGCTTGGCTTGCAGCGTCGCCCAGTTGATGTGGCCGGGGAGATCGCGCGCATAATCGTAGCATTCGACGATGAACAGATCGGCGCCGGCGGCCAATTTGACCAGCGCGTCGGTCCATTGGGTATCGCCCGAATAGGCCAGAGTCTTTCCGCCGCCGGAGAGGCGCAGCGCGGTCGAGGGCGCGCCGGAGAAATGCACCACTTCGGCGGTGGCAACGGCGAGCCCCAGGAATTCGTCGGGAATGCCGGGCGTGATTTCTTCCACGGATAGCGGAAAACGCCATGCGTTCTTGCTCGCGCGCGGGAAAAACACTTCGAGCGCGGCGTCGAGCCGCTCGCGCGTGCCGGGGGGGCCGGAAATCGCCAGCGGGCGCGCGCGCCCGCTCAGAAACTGGGAGTCGAGCAGCAGAAACGGCAGACCGCCGAAATGATCGCCGTGCAGGTGGCTCAAAATAATTCCGTCGATGGCATTGGGATCGATTTTCCGCGCCTTCAATGCCACCAAGGAGGAAGCACCGAAATCCAGCAGCACTTTCTGGTCAAGCGCCTCGATCAGAAAGCAGGTGTTGAACCGGCCGCCGGAGCCGAAAGCGTCGCCCGAGCCGATGATGGTGAGCCGCATGAAAATTAGAGCCTCTTCCTTCGAGACGGCCCACGCCAGTCGGCTATAGCCGACTTGCGCACTTAGTATGCCGATGTCGGGTAAACCCGACATCGGTGGGCCTCCTCAGGATGAGGGCAATGATCGATTGGGTCAATCTCGGAGTCGTCAATCTCGGAGTCATGGCGCATTCATGCGCTTGCGCTCGGCCTTGCGGAAACTTCGGCGTGCCAACGCCGCACGTTGGCGAGTGATTCCGGCACTGCCAGTTTTGCCGGCTTCATGAAATCGACCGCAACCAGGCCGGTGATGTCGGCGACGGTAAAGTCATCGCCGGCGATGTAGCGCTGCTTGCCGAGCTGATCGTCAAGAATTTGAAGAAATTCAAGCACGCGCGGCTTGTTGGCCTCGGCCCAGGCCGGCACCTGCGGCACCTCCATCGCCGCCATGGCGGGATGCAGGTTGCGGAAGACATGCGAGACCGGTGTCAGGAGATGAAACTCCACCCGCCGCTGCCACATTTCCACAATTGCCATGTTCTTGGGATCGCGCCCGAATAGCGGCGGTTGTGGCTGAAGCAGCTCGAAATAGCGGCAGATGGCGATCGACTCGGTGATGATCGTGCCATCGTCGAGCACGAGCGCGGGCACACGCTGCAAAGGATTAATCGCGGTATAGGCCGGCGCTTTGTGCGCCAGCGCCCCGAGATCGACCTGCTCGGTTGGAATCTTGATGCCCTTTTCGGCAAGAAAGACGCGTACCCGCCGGGGGTTGGGCGCCCGGCCGCCATCAAAGAGTTTCATCGCACTAACCTTTTGTTAACCACCCCTTTTATAGCGCCCTTAAGCTTGCCCTTAAGGTTTTTGCGCGAGTTTTAGACTGATTTCTCCAACCCAGGCGCGTGTCAGCCCGTGCAACCAAGTGACCAGCAAGATCCTGCCACGGCGAGCGAAAAGCCGCTCGCCAAGCGCCGCCGCATGACTTCGCTGCGCGTGCGCGAGGCACGCGACCGGCTGACCTCGACCACGGGCACACGCGCCACCTTCGATTATGAGTTACTGCGCAAGTTCGCCGACAACCGGGTTTCCGCGTCGCTGATGATCCTGCTGCTAGTCGGCACAATCGGCTTCATGTCGAGCTTCTGGACCGGCGCGGTCAACGCCGGAATCTGGACCGTCGCGGTGCTGGTGATTCATGCCGTCACCGTCACCAAGTGCCGCCAGTTCCTTGCCAGCGCGCAGGCCGGCATGAATCTGCGCGCTTGGCAGATGCGCTTCATCATCCTCGATCTGTTTTACGGCCTGGCCTGGATGTACAACCTTATCGGCCCCGTGGGCGCCGATGAGCAATCCAGCACGTTCATGCTGTTCATCATGCTGCTGATCGTGGCGGTGTCGAGCATGCTGGCTTCCAGCCTGCCGGTCGCGGCATTCGCGGCCACCATGCCGGTGACATTCGCGGTTGCGCTCAACTTCGTGCTGCTGGGCACGCTGCAGAATTACATCCTCGCGATCATGGCGCTGGTGGCGCAGGGCTATTTCATGCTGCTGATCCAGCGGCTCTATTCCGCCGGCGTGGCCACGCTGATCGCGCGCGCCGAGAAGGATGCCCTGATCGGCGAGCTGGAAGAGGCAAAAGAAAACGCGGAACAGGCGCGGCGGCGCGCGGAAGACGCCAGCATCGCCAAATCGCAGTTCCTCGCGCAGATGAGCCATGAGCTGCGCACCCCGCTCAATGCCATTCTCGGCTTTTCCGAAGTGATGAAGACCGAGGCGTTCGGGCAGCATGCGGTACCGGCGTACAGGGAGTATTCCAACGACATCCACACCTCCGGCCAGCATCTGCTCAACCTGATCAACGAAGTGCTCGATCTGTCGCGCATCGAGGCGGGGCGCTACGAACTGCACGAGGAAGCGGTCTCGCTCTCCGCCGTGGTCGAGGATTGCCACCATCTGCTGCGATTGCGCGCGGAGAACCGTGGCATTTCCATCCACCAGGTGTTCGAGCCCAATCTGCCGCGGTTGTGGGCGGATGAGCGCGCCATCCGGCAGGTCTGTCTCAACTTGCTGTCGAATGCGGTGAAATTCACCCCGCCGGGCGGCGACGTTTGGCTCAAGGTCGGGTGGACCGCGGCGGGCGGACAATACATGAGCGTCAAGGACACCGGACCCGGCATCCCGGAAGAAGAGATTTCGATTGTGCTGTCGAAATTCGGCCAGGGATCGAATGCCATCAAATCGGCGGAGCAAGGCACCGGGCTGGGCTTGCCGATCGCCAAGAACCTGATCGAGATTCACGGCGGCACCTTCACGCTCAAATCAAAGGTGCGCATCGGCACCGAGCTGATCGCCACCTTCCCGCCCGAGCGGGTGATGGCGGCGCTCGCCCCGATCAACGATGGAACGCCGCCGACCCAGCCGCAGGTGGAAGCGGCCGATAAAGCAAAGCGCAAGCGCTCGCTGTTCCGGCTGCGGGCGTAAAAATTCGGCCAAATGATATGATATACCCAAGTGCCTACGGAATCCCGTTTGCTGGCGCTCCGATGAAGTGGAATTTTGGGGTGAGGAGTTTTTCAAGTTCCTCTTTCCAGCCGCCGACATTTGCGAAGAATTCATTGAACGCGGCGCGGAAGGCGGCCAGC
>CAZNSG010000177.1:0-15964 GCA_964575715.1 uncultured Hyphomicrobiales bacterium
TCCTCTACCGGCCCGAGGTGCGGCAGGTCCTCTTCCAGATCATCCTCATCGTGCTCATCGCAGCCTTCTTCTGGATGATCATCTCCAATACGGCGGCCAACCTGAAGCGGCAGAACATCGCCTCCGGCTTCGGCTTCTGGAACACCACCTCCGGCTTCGACGTTTCGCAGTCCTTGATCGACTACACCAACACCTCCACCTACGGCCGCGCGTTCTGGGTCGGGTTGATCAATACGCTCCTCGTCGCCGGCATTGGCATCGTGCTGGCGACCGTTCTTGGTTTTGTCATCGGCATCGCGCGGCTGTCGCGCAATTGGCTGGTTGCGCGAATGGCCGGCGTCTATGTCGAAGTTATCCGTAACATTCCGCTGCTGCTGCAACTGCTGTTTTGGTACATTGCGGTGCTGCAGGCGCTTCCAGAGCAACTGCAAGACAGCCTTGTTATTCTCGGCGGCGGGTATCTCAACCGGCGTGGCTTGTTCCTGCCGCAGCCGGTCTTTGGCGCAGGCGCGGGCGGTGCGCTCGCAGCACTCGCGCTCGGCATCATTGCGGCAATCTTTTTTTGCCATTATGCGAAGCGCCGTAAGGAACGCAGTGGCGCGCGCATGCCTGTCCTTGCGATCGCGCTCGCATTGGTGATGGCGCCGCCGTTCATCGTTCTCGCAGTCGCCGGCTTTCCGATCGAGTTCCGCTATCCGCATCCAGGCCGCTTCAACATCGAAGGCGGCATCGAAGTCTTGCCGGAATTCATGGCGCTGCTGTTCGGCCTGGTGATCTACACTGCGGCATTCATTGCCGAAGTGGTGCGCGCCGGACTGCTCGCGGTGTCGCGCGGGCAGACCGAAGCGGCCTATTCGCTTGGCTTGCGGCCGCGGCCGACGCTGCGCCTTGTCGTGATCCCGCTGGCCATGCGCGTCATCATCCCGCCGCTCACCAGCCAATACCTCAACCTGACCAAGAACTCCTCGCTTGCGGTCGCCATCGGCTATCCCGATCTGGTGCAGATTTTCACCGGCACGGTGCTCAATCAGACCGGTCAGGCCGTCGAAGTCGTTGCCCTGACCATGGCGGTTTATCTGAGCATCAGTCTTTTCACTTCGCTCCTGATGAATTTGTACAACCGCCACGTGGCCCTGGTGGAGCGCTAGCGCCATGACTGCAACCGTTGAGGCTGCTTACATCGCTCACGCACCGGCCCCGGCCTTGCCGCCGCCGCCCGCCCATTCCGGCGCGATCGGCTGGTTGCGGGCGAACTTGTTGTCGAGCCCATTCAATATTGCGCTTACGTTGCTTTGCTGTCTTTTGATCCTATGGGTCGTGCCGCCGCTTCTGAGGTTTCTGCTGCTCGATGCGGTATGGACCGGCACCGATCGTCAGGCCTGCCTGGTGACCGCGCAACGCCCCGAAGTCGGCGCCTGCTGGGCCTTTGTGCGCGAGCGCATCAACTTTTTCATTTACGGATTTTATCCCGTAGAGCAGCGCTGGCGGGTCGATGTCTTCTTCGCCGCGCTCGCATTCGGGATTGGCTGGCTCACCTGGCTCGATGCGCCTCGGCGCGGTCTCGGCGCGATTTATTTCTTCGTCGTGTTGCCAGTCATTGCATTCCTTCTCTTGCGCGGTCAGCCAGCCATCGGTCTCCCCCTCGTGGATACCGCGCAATGGGGTGGCGTGCTGGTGACTATCGTAGTGGCGGCGGTCGGCATCGTGGTGTCGCTGCCGCTCGGCGTCTTGCTTGCGCTCGGCCGCCGCTCGGAAATGCCTGCGGTGCGGCTGTTCTCAGTCATTTTCATTGAATTCGTGCGCGGCGTGCCGCTGATCACTGTTTTATTCATGGCCAGCGTGATGCTGCCGCTCTTCGTCCCCGACACCTGGTCGCCGGACAAATTGTTGCGCGCACTGGTCGGCGTTGCGCTGTTTTCGGCGGCCTATATGGCGGAAGTGGTGCGCGCGGGCCTGCAAGCCATCCCGCGCGGGCAATTCGAAGCCGCGATGGCGGTGGGCTTGAGCTATTGGCAGGCCATGCGTCTCGTCATCCTGCCGCAGGCGCTGAAAATCACCATACCCAACATCGTCAACAGCGCGGTCGGACTGTTCAAGGATACGACGCTGGTATTCATCGTCGGCATTTTTGATCTGCTCAAGACCGTCGAGGCCGCCCGCATCGACCCGCAATGGGCAACCCCGGTCACCAGCACGACCGGCTACGCCTTTGTCGCGATCTTCTATTTTATCGGCTGCTATGCCATGTCGCACTATGCGCGCTATGTGGAGTCGCGGCTCTCCCAGGGCGAGCGGCGGTGAGGGAGCGGATGGATCAAGCTGCCGCATTTCTTAAGCCGGCGCCACTCAAGACCGCAGTGGCGGTCGAGATGACCGGCGTGCACAAGTGGTTTGGCAATTTCCATGTGCTCCGCGACATCAATCTCAAGGTTATGGGCGGCGAACGCATTGTGATTTGTGGGCCCTCGGGCTCAGGCAAGTCCACGCTTATTCGCTGCATCAACCGTCTGGAGGAGCATCAGCGCGGCCGCATCCTGGTCGACGGGATGGAGATGACCGACGACCTCAAGAAGATCGACGAAATCCGCCGCGATGTCGGCATGGTGTTCCAGCAATTCAACCTGTTCCCGCACTTGACGGTGCTGGAAAACCTCACGCTTGCGCCGATTTGGGTGCGTGGGCTGCCCAAGCGCGAGGCCGAAGAGATCGCACGGCACTATTTGCAGCGCGTCAAAATTCCCGAGCAGGCGGACAAATTTCCCGGCCAGCTTTCCGGTGGCCAGCAGCAGCGCGTCGCCATCGCGCGCGCGCTTTGCATGAACCCGAAGATCATGCTGTTCGACGAGCCGACCTCGGCGCTCGATCCCGAGATGGTCAAGGAAGTGCTCGATGCCATGATCGAGCTCGCCAACGACGGCATGACCATGCTGGTGGTCAGCCACGAAATGGGTTTCGCCCGCCAGGTGGCCAACCGCATCGTGTTCATGGACGAAGGCCAGATCGTCGAAGCCAATGCGCCCGAGATATTCTTCGCGGCCCCGCAGCACGAGCGCACCAAGCTTTTTCTGAGCCAGATTCTGCATTGAATGCAATCGGCCAATGACCGAGTAGGCCTTTGGCCGATGGGTCATTGGCCGAGCGGCGGCTGGTTCAGTGAACCAGCGCTCCGCCGGCCTTCTTCCACGCGTCAATGCCGCCCTGGATGTGGCAGGCCGATACGATCCCTGCGTCTTGCGCCGCCTGCACCGCCATGGCCGAGCGCTCGCCGAAGGCGCAATAGAACAACATCCGCTTGCTGGTCGATTTGGCAAGCTCGTGCAGCATGCCACCGGCGCAGATGTTTTCCTGCAGGCTTGGATAGGGCACATGCAACGAACCTGGGATAGTGCCGTGCCTCTCGCGCTCGGTGCGCTCGCGCAGATCGATCAGCGCCACATCCGGCCGCTCCACCATGGTCAAGGCCTGTTCTGCGCTGAAAGCCCAGCCGCGCCGCGCGATCTGCTCCTGCGCCAGGCCAACTTTCATGTTGGCCGGCACCGCCACGTCCATCATCTTGGGGTTAGGCAGGTTCAGCTTACTCATCAGCTCGACGTATTCGTCGACCGACTTGACCTGCAGGCGGGGATTGTAGCGCTTCTCCTCGCCGATGGTCGAAACCGTATCGCCCTTATAATCATGCGCGGGAAAGACCATCGTTTCCTCCGGCAGCCTGAGCAGCCGGCCGAACAGCGATTCATATTGTTGACGCGCATCGCCGTTCTGGAAATCGGTACGCCCGGTGCCGCGGATCAAGAGCGTATCGCCGGTGAACACCCGGTCCGGCATGATGAAACTATAGGAATCGTCGGTATGCCCGGGCGTATAGATGGCATCGAGCGAAATCCCCTCGATGGTGAGCCGATCGCCGTCGGAAAGGCGCATGGAAACCACGTCGGCCTTGGTTTGTTCGCCCATGACTGTGGTGCAATGGGTGCGGTCGCGCAACGCGCCCAGGCCGGTGATGTGGTCGGCGTGCAGGTGCGTGTCCAGTGCCTTGACCAGATTGAGATCGAGCTCCTTGATCAGCTGCAGATAGCGATCGACCTTTTCCAGCACCGGATCGATGATCAGCGCCTCGCCGCCGCGCCGGCTCGCAAGGATATAGGAATAGGTGCCGGAGACGCTGTCGAACAGCTGTCGGAAAATCATGGCGCACCTCGCCGTGAAATTGGCTTCTGCCAAGTATTCTCTAGCAAGTATTCTCCGGCATATGACGAGCCGGAGCAAGCTTGCGCAAGGTGCTATTAGCCTGTCTCCGCCGGCAAATCCGGCCGCCCGCCCCATTCCGTCCACGAGCCGTCGTAGAGCGCCTGTGGCGCCTTGCCGATGGCGTCGAGCGCAAACCATAGCGTCGCCGCGGTCACGCCCGACCCGCAGCTCGTGATCACCGGCTTTGAGAGGTCCACGCCGCCGGCGGCAAATTTCTGCGCGATCTGTTCAGGCGGGATCAGCCGGCCGTCCTGGATCAACTCCGTCACCGGCACGTTGAGCGCGCCCGGCATGTGGCCTCCTCGCACGCCCGGCCGTGGTTCCGGCGCCTCGCCGCGGAAGCGGTTGGCCGGCCGCGCATCGACCACCTGGGTGGACCGCTCCATCAGCGCGCGTTGCACGTCGGATACGCCCGCGAGGGCGGAAGTGTTCAGAACGGCCTCGAACTTGCGTAGCGCGCGCTTAACCGCGCCAGCCTCGACCGGCCGGCCTTCCGCCTTCCACTTCGGCAGGCCGCCGTCGAGGATGTACACGTTCTTGGCGCCAAAGACACGGAACGTCCACCACACCCTGGGCGCGCCGCCAAGGCCCACACCGTCATAAACGACAATGGTGTCGTCCCTGCCGACGCCGAGCTTGCCCGCTTGTTCCGAGAATTGTGTCGCGCCCGGCAGCATGTGCGGCAGATCGATGGAATGGTCGGCGATGGCGTCGATATCGAAGAATACCGCGCCGGGAATGTGGCCGGCGAGATATTCCGCCGTGGCGTCTCGCTTGAGCGCCGGCAGATAAAACGAGCCGTCGACGATCGTAATATCGGGCTGGCCGAGCCGCGCGGCGAGCCATTCGGTGGTGACAAGCCATTTGCTCGTGGGCGGATGGGAATCGGGCATGGTGTCACTTTCTGTTATGCGAATAAATAAGGCTCGCCATCCGCCATTGCCAGGTGCGCGACATCGCGCCGGAGAGCCGAAACCTAGACGAATGCCAATCGCACGCGTCGGTTCTGTTTGCCCTTCTTCTCGACCTGCGTCACCGCCACCTTGCCGATCTCCCCAGTGCGGCGCACATGCGTGCCGCCGCACGGCTGCAGATCGTAGCCCACGATCTCGACCAGCCGCACCCGCCCACTGCCCATGGGGGGCTTCACCGACATGGTTTTGACCAGACCGGGATTGGCTTCCAGTTCGGCCGTCGTGATCCAGCGCGTGCGCACCTCGGCATTGGCCGCGATCATCATGGCAAGCTTATGCGTGATCGCGTCCTTGTCGAGCCCGGCTTCCGGGATGTCGAAATCGAGTCGGCTCTCGGTTTCGCCGACCGAACCGCCAGTCACCGGATAGGGCAGCACCGCCGAGAGCAAATGCAGCGCGGTATGCATGCGCATGCGCGCATAGCGCAGCTCCCAGTCGATCACGGCATGCAGCGGCTCGCCCACGGTGAGCGGCGCAGCCGCGCCCTCGACCGGCATGTGCGCGACCTCGGTCTTGGACGGGTCGATAAAACTGGTGTTCGCGATCAAGATGGCATCGCCTGATCTAGTGGTGAGCACGCCATGGTCGCCTGGCTGGCCGCCCGATGCGGCATAGAACACGGTGCGGTCGAGAATAATCCCGCTGTCGGGTTTGAAGCCGACGACGGTTGCACTGCATTCCTTCAGATAAGCGTCCTCGCGAAACAAGCAGTCTGTGGGCATCAGCGGTCTTGGCCTTGCGTGTTGCAGTCAGACGTTTTCGAACGGCGCCTGTACGCTCGATTTGCGTTCAAGCCAAGCGGGTACCGGAAGATTCTTTGATCTTAGGAAATCTGGATTAAACAGTTTTGACTGGTAGCGCGTGCCATAGTCGGCAAGCACGGTAACGATGATCCGGCCGGGACCCAGCTCTTTGGCGAGCCGGATGGCGCCGGCAACGTTTATCCCCGACGAGCCGCCGAGGCAAAGGCCTTCGTGCGCGAGCAGATCGAAGATGATCGGCATCGCCTCTTCGTCGGGGATTAAGTATGCCTTGTCGATTTTGAGGTCGGCGATGATCGGGGTAACGCGGCCGAGCCCGATGCCTTCGGTGATCGATCCGCCGTCACTCGCCTTGGCCTGGCCATGAGCGAACAAGTTGTACATGGCGGCACCCTTGGGATCGGCAATGCCGATGACGATCCCTGGCTTTTTCTCGCGCAAATAGGTGGCGACGCCGGCGACCGTGCCGCCGGTGCCGATGGCGCAGATGAAACCGTCCACCTTGCCGTCCGTTTGCTGCCAGACTTCCGGGCCGGTCGAGAGGTAATGCGCCTTGCGATTGTCCAGGTTGTTCCACTGGTCGACGTAGAACACGCCGTTCGGTTCGTGCGGGCGCAGTTTCTCGGCCAGCCTGCGGCCAATATGCTGGTAATTGTTGGGGTTGCTGTAGGGGACCGCCGGCACTTCCACCAGTTCGGCGCCGCATAGGCGCAGCATGTCCTTCTTTTCCTGGCTCTGCGTCTCGGGGATGACGATGAGCGTGCGATAGCCGCGCGCACTGGCGACCAGAGCGAGGCCAATGCCGGTATTGCCCGCAGTGCTTTCCACCACCAGGCCACGAGGCCGGATCTCGCCGCGCTTTTCCGCTTCCAGGATGAATTGGCGCGCCGGCCGGTCCTTCACCGACTGGCCCGGGTTCATGAATTCCGCCTTGCCAAGAATAGTGCAGCCGGTGGCTGCCGAAGCCCGTTCGAGCTTGATCAGTGGCGTATTGCCGATGGCAGCGACAATACCATCGCGGATTTGCATGACGAGCACACCTTTGCAGGAAACGCGGACCCTAATGGACTGCAAACCTTGCGACAAGACCATGCGGAGGAGAGCTTCCCGTACGAACATAAGCACGGGCTGCAGCGTCAATTTCCGATGAAATATATGAATTTTGGTCGAATATGACGGGTGGCGGAAAGGTTGTCGAAACCATATCGCCGCGATGCAGGCATGCGCACCCGAACATTCACCCATTTTTTCCATCGCATCGATAGAAATATATCCACACGACTGAGTATCCGCGCACCGGCATTCTGTGGGTAACAGTAGATGGATCTCGATTTAAATACACTATTGCTAGTGACGGTCTATGTCGAAGCGATGCTCGGATTGCTGCTGCTTTTCGCATGGGTCCAGAATACGCAAATCACCGCTGTCGCCTGGTGGGGGTTCGCGCACCTCTTGCGCTCCGCTTCTATCGTTTTATTCGGCATGTACGGAACCGTTTCCGAACTGATTTCCATTGATCTAGCCAATGTGATTTTGTTCACCGCTTTCGCCATGACCTACACTGGCGCACGCGTGTTTGACGGCCGTTCGGTGCATCCGATCGCGCTCGCTGGCGGTGCCATCGTGTGGCTGCTCGCAAGCCGGACCCCGCTCATCATCGACTCCATGGATGCGCGAGTATTGGTAAGCTCCGCTATCATCACCAGCTACACATGGCTGACCGCCTATGAGTTCTGGCGTGGCCGCAGCGAGCCGCTGGTTTCGCGCTGGCCGGCGATTTTCATGCTATTTGCGCATGGTGCGCTGTTTCTTTTGCGCACGCCGATCGCCGGCATATTGCAAGGGACCAAACATGAACAGGTGTTCGCGAGCGTCTGGCTCACGGTGCTTAGCTTCGAGGCGCTGCTGTTTACGATCTCGATCGCATTCATCCTGCTGGCCATGGCCAAAGAGCGCACCGAACTGCGCCACAAGACCGCGGCGCTGATCGATCCGCTGACCGGCATCGCCAATCGCCGCGCGTTTTTGGAAACGGCGGTGGATCTTTTGCTGCGGCAGGTGAACAATCCTCGCCCGACGGCCGTGCTGCTGATTGATCTCGATCATTTCAAATCGATCAACGATCGCTTCGGACACGCTATTGGCGATAAAATTTTGCAAATGTTTGCCGAAACCACCAGCGCGAAGCTCGGGCCCCGTGATCTCATTGGTCGGCTCGGCGGAGAAGAATTCGCCATCGTGCTGCACGACACCACCCGGGAAGGCGCCTTGGCCGTAGCCGAGCGGATCAGATCAACATTCGCTGAAGTGGCGGGCATGATTGACAACTGCCCAGTGCACAGCACGGTCAGCATCGGCATAGTGGTCGAGCAGGACGGCTTGGTGGAAATGCCAATGCTGCTCTCGCAGGCCGATCAGGCGCTCTATTACGCCAAAGCGCGCGGCCGCAATCGTGTCGAAGTGGCCTCCCTCGATCTCGTGCACGACCGCGCCAAATTGTCGGGTTCGGTAAAAGTAGCCTCGAACCAATCGGCAGCCTGAGTCCGGAAATCGGCGCCGCGCGGTCATTTCGGTGGTGCAGGAATCCGAATCACTTCCGACCCCTGCACCCCGGTCAGCGGCTCACGCAAATATTTGATTGTAATCCCAACCGACATCAGGTCTTAAATCTTTTGGCATTTTCCAATGCCCAAAAAGGCGTGCTATGGTATTGGAAGGTCGAGATCAGGAATGAAGTACCACAAACGCGACGCCAAGCATTTCGCCCGCGCTCATATGAAGGGTATTTGGGCTGCGGCCCTGATGCCGTTTGCGCCCGATTTATCGATCGATGAGGGTGGATTCCGGTGCAATTTGCGGCACTGGGTCGACGACCTCGGCATCGACGGTGTCTTTGTCAGCGGCAAGCAGGGCGAATTCTTCGCCATGTCGGTTGCGGAGCGCAAGCGCACCTTCGAGATCGCGATCGATGAAATCGGGTCCCGCGCCGGCACCATCATGTCGTGCTCCGACCAGAACATGGACGTCGTCATCGAACTTGCCGAGCACGCTCAGGCGGTCGGCGCCGATTATATTGTGGTCCATGCCCCAGTTCTGCATTTCCTGCAAACGCAGCACGAGACACTTTACGAATACTACCGCGCCGTCAGCGAGAATGTGGACATCGGCATCGCGCTCTGGAGCCATCCGGACAGCGGCTACCTGATGAGCCCCGAGCTGTGCGCGCGCATCGCCGAGCTGCCGAACATCGTTGCGATCAAATACAGCGTGCCGCGCGAAATGTATGCGCGGCTGACAAGGCTTGCCGGCGACAGGATCATCGTCAGCACGGCCTCCGAGGAAGAATGGTTCGACAATATCGTCGAGCTTGGCTGGCGGCTCTATCTGTGCTCGTCCCCACCATATCTATTGCAGACAAAAGTTGACCGCCGCATGCGCGAATACACCGACCTCGCATTCAACGGCGAGACCGCGCGTGCGAAGACCGTGCGCGATAGTTTAAATCCGGTGCGCGATGCGTTCCGCCGCTCGCGGCCGCCGGAGAAGCCCCCGGCCCACTCGAAATTCTGGCAAGAACTGTTGGGCCAAACGGGCGGGCTCACCCGTCCGCCCATGCTTGCGCTGACCGAGGCAGAAAAAGATGCAACCCGCCGCGCATTCGCGAGCTGCGGACTCAAATTGGATCGCATTCCGATAGCCTCGTCCGCGGCTTGACGCGACCGGAGGATTCAACGATGCGAACGGGAAGATTGCAGGCGTTCAATTTCACGAAATGGATCGATGAGAACCAGCATCTGTTGAAGCCGCCGGTCGGCAACAAGAAGGTGTTTGAAGACGGCGAGATGACGGTGCAGGTCGTCGGCGGTCCGAATGAGCGCGCCGATTACCATGACGATCCGGTGGAGGAATTTTTCTACCAGCTTAAGGGCAACATGGTGCTTAAAGTCGGCGACAACGGCAATTTCTACGACGTGCCGATCAAGGAGGGCGACGTGTTCCTGCTGCCGGCGCACGTGCGCCACTCGCCGCAGCGGCCGGCCGGCACGATCGGCCTCGTGGTCGAGCCGCAGCGCCAGGAGGAGGAACTCGACGGCTTCGAATGGTATTGCTTCGCGTGCGGGGCACTCGTTTACCGCATCGAACTCAAGGTAAAGCACTTGGTCAAGGACCTGCCGCCGCTCTATGAGGCGTTCTATGCCAACCAAGCGGCGCGCAAATGCAAGAAATGCGGCGCAATCCACCCGGGTAAGAAGCCGCCACCGGCCTGGGCCAATATTTGACGACTTACAGTCCCCAAATTCGTGTGGGCTCGCACCGCATCACGCCGCAGCGTTTGCGGCGGCGGGCGCCCCTTTCGCCGCCTTGCCGGCAGGCGCACCGTGCAAGTGGGCCGCAATATCAGGGCGCTTGCCGATCACTTCCGCCAGTGCTTCATCGCTTTTAGCGCGCTCCGCCAGAGCCGCGGCGCCAGCCGGAGAGATCCGCGCGCCCTGATTGTTGGCGACATAGCGCACGGCAATCTCGTCTCCGCGCTCGATCAGCAAGTCCGCGATCTCCACGGCGAGCTGCGTTCGGCAGGCTAACGCCAATAGGTGTGTCTGGCCCTTGTTGCGCGCGATATCCATGAGAATAGAATGATCGACACACGGCGAGCGCACCAGCACCGGTTCGGCCACGTTGATGTCTTCGTTGAGCGCGAGCCGGCCCATGATTTTTGGTGGCGCACTGGCAAAAGGCGCCAGCCGACGCGACAGCGTGGCCGCCGCTTCTGTCTCCGCGTCATCAAGTAATTGATTGAATAAGTTGTCGAACAGAATGATCTGCTCCGGCCGATATTTGCCGTTGGTCTCAAGAAACAGATCGGTGACCAGCTTGAGCAGAGTCGCGCGCTTGACGGTTGGCAGACGCCCCAGCACGTCCGCAATCTCGGATAGCCGTGATGTTTCAGCCATCGAAAAAACCCTGCATTCCCCTCTGGCCTCGTCCGCAACCGAATCCAGCAGGGCATTAATTAGCAGATAAGTCTGAATGCCCCGTTATCGCTCATCGGAGCAGGCGCAAGCCAAAACCTCTTGCTCTATCAGTCACTTGCCTTGGCGCGCGGCATCACACACGGCACCGCCGGCATCGCCATGCGAGCCGAGTGGGGGGTGCCAAGATCGCAATTCTCCGGCTCACCGGTGAACATTGCTCAAGTGATGCTGGCGAGCGCTCACTTCGCTTCTTCGACCAGCGTCAGCGTGGCCGGTCCTTCACCCACGATAAGCAGAACCGCCTCTTCGTCCTTTGCGCCATCGAAGTGCACCTGTTTGGCAAAATGCGTCACAAAGCCTCCGGCTTTCACCGGCACCGTTGCATTCCTGTCCCATTTATTGCCGGTACCGACCCACCAAGTACCCGAGATCACGGTGATGAAGCGATCGTTCGGGTGGAAATGCGGCTTGCTGAAATTGCCCGGCTTGAACTTGTTCATCACGATATAAAGGCCGGGCTTGGTCGGATCGCCATGCAGAATGGCCTGATTGATGCCCGAGACGCCGAGCGGGTCACGCCATTTGATTTCACTTGGTATTTTGATCGCGATCGCGGCCGGGTTGAGCTCGACGGCATCGGCTGGGCCGTGCAGGCCAAAAACCAGTATCATAGCCGGCAAGAAACCACCGTAGGTGTGCACCGAAGCAGGCATGTCCCCTCCACATTTGGGAATGACCCAAAGTCACATTGACGACGGCATCCAATGTAGTCGAAATTCCATGCCTTGGGTGGCCAAATCGGTGGCCCAAATCCGCCGCGCGCGGCTCATAGGTTTGTCATGCAGTCACATCATGAGTTTTCGCATCGTTTGAATCTGGGCGTTGCGCGTCTTGGTTCCAAGTCCCGATGGATCAATTCGCTTGCAGCTCTCCTGCTGTTGATTGCATGCATTCCGGCCGCCGCCCAGTCTTGGCCCAGCCGTCCAGTCAAACTGATTGTCCCGTTCGCCCCGGGCGGTGCCAATGACATCGTCGCCCGCCTGATCCAGCCGTCGTTGGAGAAGTCCTTGGGCCAACCGATCATCATCGAGAACCGCACCGGCGCGAGCGGAGTGGTGGGCACCGACGCGGTGGCGAAATCGCCGCCCGACGGCTACACGCTCGGCGTTGCGCTCGCGACCCATTCGGTCAATCCGGCGGTCAACCCGAAGATGCCCTACGATACCGAGAAGGATCTCAGCCATATCATTCTGATCGGCAAGAATCCTCTGATGTTTGTCATCAATGCCAACGTACCGGCCAACACCATCGCGGAGTTCGCCGCGCTCGCGAAGGCCAACCCCGAGAAATACAACTACGCAACACCCGGGGCGGCAAGTCAGGCGCATTTGATCATTTCGATGTGGAGCAATCTCGCCGGCGTGAACATTCAGCATATTCCCTATCGCGGAGGTGCGCCGGCGATCCTCGCAACCGTTGCCGGCGACACCCAGTTCTCGGTCATGTCGTCGCTGGTCTCGGCGCCCCACATCCAATCCGGCAAGTTGCGCGCACTTGCGGCCGGCAGCCTCAAGCGCGATCCGCATTTTCCAAACGTACCCACCATGGCGGAGTCGGGTTATCCCGACATCGAAGCGGTAACCTGGGTTGGAATGTTTGCCGCGGCAAACACGCCGCGCCCGATCGTCGACCGGCTCAATGCCGAGATAAACCGCATCATTCGCGAGCCGGATATCGCGGCCAGGCTCGACCAGCAGGGAATTTCGCCGGCCGGCGGCACACCGGAGGAATTTAGCGCCCTGGTCGCGAGCGAAATTCGGCGCTGGACGGTGGTCGCGCGCGCGAACAAGATTACGCTGCCGCAATGAACTTCGAATAGTCTCGGGCTGCGTTCGGCCCATACCCGCGATGGATATGGGAAAGAGCGGCATGTGCAAGAAGATTTTGGGCGCCTTCATCGGGCTGATCGCTGCCATACTGGCAGCCCACGCCCAGGACTAACCCAACCGGATTATCAAGATGATGCGCAGCTTTCCGCCCGTCGGCAATGTGGGCATCATCGCGCGCCTGCTGGCGTAGAAAATGCAAAAACGCTGCCGCGCTCCGGCTCAATCGCACGCGCCAGTATTGCAATGTTGACCTGTCATTTAAGCCGCCCATCACGCTTTCATCCGCCGGCGCGGTTGAATAATATAAAGCGTTTTTCGTCCGTGCCGAGGAGAAATGCGCATGCCCGCTCTTGCCATGAACCACTTCACGCTGCTCACCAAGGACGTTGCGGCAACGCAGGATTTCTATGGTGATCTGCTGGGCCTTAAATCCGGCTATCGCCCGCCGATCGGCCGGCCCGGCGTATGGCTCTATGCCGGCGATCATCCGATCCTGCACGTTGTCGACCCGGCAAAAATGCCTGCCGAGCCGCACGGCGTTCTCGACCACATGGCGTTCAGCGCGAGGGGACTGAAAGAGATCGTGGGCAAGCTCAGGCTGCGCGGCGTGCGCTACGACCTTCGCCAGCAAGGCGAGACCGGCGCCTGGCAGCTTTTCTTTCACGATCCCAATGGCGCCAAGGTCGAACTCGATTTCACCAAGGATGAGCCTGGAGCCGAAGCGCTCCCAAAATCTTGATAGCTGTGCCTGATACTGAAAATGCCTGCCCCCGGACTTGATCCGGGGGTGGGAAACTGTTTTGGAAACGATCAAGCTCAAATAAAAACTAGGGAGTCCAGCCATGACCGTCATCGCCAAGCAAACGCAGCACACGCAGCCGATCCCGTTCGACGCCGCTCTGCTCGATCGACTGATGGACGAAGCGGGCATCGATGTTCTGTTCGCAACCTCTAAACACAACGTTCAATATTTGCTCGGCGGCCATCGCGCGTTTTTCTTCGATTACATGGATGCCATGGGCTTGAGCCGCTATTTGCCGATTGTGCTCTACCCCAAGGGCGCGCCTGAAAAGGCCGGCTTCTTTGGTCATCGGCTCGAAGGCTTTCAGCGCGAGGTCAAACCATTCTGGACACCGGAGGCGCAGACCAATGCTTCGGGCTCGGTCGATGTCATGCAGAAGGCGACCGACTACCTACGCAAATCGGGCGTCACGGCGCGACGGATCGGCGTTGAGTCGGCGTTTCTGCCCTGGGACTCGGGAGCTGCATTGCGCAAGGCATTCCCGGAAAGCGAAATCAAGGATACGCTGTTCGTGCTCGAACGGCTGCGCGCGCGCAAGACTCCGGAAGAGCTGGCTAAGCTGAAGATCGCTTCCGAGCTCGTGATCGAATCGATGCAAGCGGTTATCGCGAATCATGGCCCCGGCACGACCAAGGCCGAGATAACCGAGGCGCTCCGTCGCGAAGAAACCAACCGCGGGCTGCACTTCGAATATTGCTTGATCACCGCCGGCACGAGTCTTAATCGCGCGCCCTCCGATCAGCGCTGGGAAGCGGGCGAAATCATGTCGATTGACTCCGGCGGAAATTATGAAGGCTATATCGGCGATCTTTGCCGCATGGCCATCCAGGGCACGCCGGACGCCGAACTGGAAGATTTGCTTGCCGAGATCGAAACCATCCAGCGTGCGGCAATGAAAGTGGTCAAGGCCGGAACGATGGGCAGCGAAATTTACGCCGCCGGCGAAAGGCTTCTCGCCAAATCCAAGCACCACAATCACATGCACTTCCTCGCCCACGGCATGGGATTGGTCAGCCACGAGGCGCCGCGGCTCACAGCCTCCGGGCCGGTGCCCTACGACGACTACGATGCCAAGCGCCCGCTCGAATCCGGAATGGTCGTATCGGTGGAGACCACGCTGCAACATCCCATGCGCGGTTTCATCAAGCTCGAAGACACGGTCGTGGTCACCGACAACGGTTTCGAAATATTCGGCGAAGGTGCGCGCGGCTGGAATCGCGGCGGCACGGCGGTGGCGTAAATATAAAGATTGGCTCCCCGGGCCGGATTCGAACCAGCGACCAACCGGTTAACAGCCGGTTGCTCTACCGCTGAGCTACCGAGGAACACACAGTGCCGTCATAGAGTGCCTGCCAGATAGGCTTATGCCTTTGCCAAGCACCATCAGAGAAACGGTAATAACGCATACATAAAAAAGTATGCTTACCTCCCGCTCGCATATTGTTGACTAAAGCTTGCAGACAGCCACATTTTGTTGGGGCGAGAACGTCGATTCGAATCGGCAAGAAAAAATTTTGCCGCAGCAAGAGAATCAAGGATTAAAGGTGCATCGCCAGGCAAGACGTAAGTTTATCCACAACTTTCGTATATTTCTGCTGCCGTCACAAAGCATTCCGCAATGTTAATTTACAAATTAATTAATAAGAAACGCACGAATCAATTAACATGACGCGCTCTATTGAATAAAGTTGTGAATACGAATTAAAAAACCTTCACATCATGCCTTCAATCTGAGTAAAGTTTAATCGTAAATTATGGATTAAATGGACTTCACTCGAGCTTTCCGATAATTTTACATTATCGAAAGATGTGGCGCGGCTGTCATCGTATGAGACGCTTGCTCACTTCTGAAGTTGCGGATGTTCCGTGACCAAACAGCCTGATGAAGGAGAAATCAAATGACCAAAGTTGTGAATCTAGCCAAGCGTTTTGTCGCCGACGAGCAAGGCGCAGCCCTGATTGAATACACCGTGTTGCTGGGAATCATGCTGATCGCGGTCATCGCGACCATCGTGGCCGTCGGCGGCTGGATCAGTAACAAGTGGACGGCGCTGAACGGTAACCTGACCTAATCAGGCCGCACTGGAGCCACTTGGTTAAATTTGAACGGTCTTGGTCAATCGACAATTAAGAGTCGACAATAAGAGTCATTGACCAAGTTTTTTCGGAAACGGATCCTAGCAGCCTGTCGGACTGAGTTCCACAGCCACGGGCGTGATGTGTTTTTGACGGCATCCGTGCGCAGCAGGCGCCTGATCGCGTTTATTGCGACTTGCGCGCGCCCTGTCCGAGCCATGATGCTCCTGTTTTTGGCGTG
>CAZNSG010000178.1:0-3382 GCA_964575715.1 uncultured Hyphomicrobiales bacterium
GACGTCAAGCAGGACACATGACCCCATGAAGCCGTCGATGGGAGCCGCTGTCCGCCTTCACCGGATTGCTGTCCGCGATCGACCGGAATCACTGTCCGCCTTCAAATGGAATGCCTGTCCGCCATCACCGGAATCTGCATGCACGCGAACAAAAAACCCATTTTGCGAGAAGACATGGGAGCGGATCGATGCGATGAGCGGCATCAGGGTTGCAGCCGCAGCCACCCGGTTGTCTCATAACCGGGCCGCTGTACACTCCGACCCATGAGACCGAAAGCTTGAGCGTGAGTTCCCAGAATGCCGAGGTCGTTCTTGTAACCGGCAGTTCCTCCGGCATCGGTGAAGCGTGCTGCGAACGATTAAGCCGCAGCCGGCTTGTCTATGGCGCAAGCCGCACCGATACCGAGCTGGAGCGGTGGTCCTACGTGAAAATGGACGTCACCGACGAAGAATCCGTGAAGACGGCGGTCGGTTCCATCATGCTGCGCGAAGGTCGTATCGATGCTGTAGTCCATTGCGCGGGATTGAGCTTGGCCGGCCCGTTCGAGGAAACGACCTGCGATGAAGCACTGCGACAATTCGAAACGAACTATTTTGGAACGGTCCGTGTTCTGCGCGCCGTTCTTCCTGTCATGCGACGGCAAGCCTCCGGTAAAATCATCATCATTGGCTCGATTGCCGGTCTCATCGGCCTTCCCTATGTCGGGCACTACAGCGCGACTAAGTTCGCTCTGGACGGGCTGGTGGAAGCATTGCGGCCGGAGATCTTGCCGTTCGGCATTCACGTATCATTGGTCCATCCCGGCGAATTCAATACCCGAATTGGCGAAAATCGGATCTATCGCCAAAATGCCAATTCCAGTTCCGAATATTTATCGGCGTTCGAAAAGACCGCCAGGTTCTACGCAGCGGCGGAAAAGCGTGCGCGTGCGCCCGACGTTGTCGCGCACAAGATCGAGGCGATCTTAGCCCGCAAGCGGCCACGATTGCGGTATGTGATCGGGACCCCGCTGGAAGTGCTTGGCGTGTGGGCCAAGAGCGCTCTGCCTTCGGACATTTTCGCGTATTTGTTTCGAAAACTTTACCTGCCGTGATTATCGCTTCCGGCGGGTGGGGTGACTGCGCGCCTCGCGACGCGACATTAACCTTGGTGCGACCGCCGGTCACGACCCAGGGCTTTGGGCATTGGCAAAAAAGCTGCGAGCGATGAGGTGGTATCGATCGCAATAAAAGATGAACGCGGCTCGAAACTCTAGGGCGATGGCTGCTCGGCAGCAGCAATCCGCTCGCTGCTCACCGCGACGAAACGGCGGGCAGGCTCGGCAAGGTGCTGATGCCGCTTCAATACTTCAACCAGACGATCGATATCCTCCCTGCGATGTCCGGCATTCAATTGCACCCGAAGTCGTGCAGACTTGATCGGTACACCCGGAAACCGAATGGCTTGGACATGAATCCCTTCCTCGCGAATTGCGAGAGCGAGTTGCTCCGTCTTTGTCTCGTCGCCAAGCCAGATCGGGACGATTGGCGTTTCGGTCGACACGAGCTTGTAATTTAAGTCGGCCATACGTTTGACGAAATAGCGCTGATTGTCCCATAGCCGCTTCCGGCGTTCCGGCTCGTCGCGAACGACGTCGATCGCTGTCGAGATGACCATCGCCTGATCCGGTGGATGCGTTGCGGTAAAGCCATAAGTAGGGCACGACATCCGCAGGACTTCGGTGATCAATGCATGGGCCGCAATGTAACCGCCAATGGAGCCATAGGCTTTGCTTAGTGTGCCCATGTAGATCAGCCGTTCGCTGGCCACTTTGAAATGCTCCAGGACGCCGCCGCCGGAGGCGCCGAGCACGCCAGTGCCGTGGGCATCGTCGACATAGACCATGGCGTCCCACCGTTCGGCGAGGCGCAGCAGATCAGGGATCGGCGCGATATCGCCGTCCTGGCTGAATACACCGTCGGTCACGATGATCTTACATGTGGCAGTCGACTTGCGCAGCAGCTTTTCGAGGTGGTCAAGGTCGCGATGGTGATAGCTGTATCGCCTGGCTCCGGACAAAAGCATGCCCTCTCGAATACTGATGTGGTTATATTCGTCGCTGAAGTATTCGTAGGAGTACTCTCGGCTCGTCGTGAAACCGAAGGCGCGAGCGATCTGGCTTGCCCGCGGCAGCGTGGATAGAACCCCGATATTGGTCAGATATCCGGTGGCGAACAGGATCGCGTGGCTCTTGCCGTTCGAGCGTGCTATCTTTTGTTCGAGTTCACCATAGATGGCAAGATTGCCGGCGAGCAGCCGAGAATCGCTGTTGCCGACGCCATAAGTGTTGATGCCGCGAATGGCGGCGTCCTTCATGCGTGGGCTTGTTGAGATTCCGAGATAGTTGTTGGTACTAAATGAGACCTGCGATCGGCCCTTAATCATGAACGTCGGGGTTGGAAGACTGTCCACCACCATCGGCTCGTGTGGCGAACGCCACCCAAACCACTCCGCCATCTCCACAAACTCTTTCACGCGCCGCACTCCCTCATTTACACATCGACATTTCACGCAGTATTTTTGGCTTGAACTCACTGTGCCCGCGACCAAAGACCTGAATCGGCCCAAGGGGCCAACTTGTGTATTGCGAGGCGGGAAGCAGGCTCGAAAGTGCACCCCCAACGCCTATACCTTAGACTGCTAGAGCATCACCGGCCGTCCCATTTCTGCAACATGCGGGAAAATTCGTGTCATTCCTGGACAGGTATGAAATTCATTGGATTCCGTGTGGGTTTGCCTCCCCGCCACCTGCGCCAATGGGTAATTCGGTGATGGCGAACGGGAGCGATAGCCCCGCGAAAGGACGACGCAAAAGAGGCAAAAGTGATAATCTTATCTTGGCACGCTACAGAAGCATGATCCCAAAAAAGCCGGCTCCACGGACATAGCCACCCGCAGGACGGCGTCGCGGAGCCTGTCCATAGCCCGTCGAAGACGGGCGTGAACGCACTAATTGGGCTTGCCCCTCGGGTCTTGCCTTCGGCAAGCCCAAGGGTGAACTCCGGCAAGACTCGAGGGCTCGGGAGCGGCCAGAAACGGTGCTGATCATCGCCAGATCGATCGGCATGTCGTGGCAGATAGTCGAGGAAATCCTGAAAATGCGCGCAAGCGATCGCGGCATTGGCACCCGAGATCTCGAACTTTGTTTCGGCACTTTCGCGCGGATCAAACTGGCGACCGCGCAACAGGTTGTCGATTTTCAGTGCGGAATCCGGTGCAACGCGGACACTGATTCCAGCGCAAGGCGGACAGCAATCCGGTGATTGCGGACAGCAGGTGATGGCGGCGTAGAGCGCGCTCCCGTCGACAGTCGAATCAGCCGATCGGTCTCCCTGGCAACCA
>CAZNSG010000179.1:0-8057 GCA_964575715.1 uncultured Hyphomicrobiales bacterium
CGTGGTTGGCTGCGCGGGTGCGCGCATACCTGATGGCGGAACGCCCGGTTGGGCGCCCACGGCGGAACTGCTGGGAATGCAGCCGGGCCCTCTGGGATTCGGAACCATGTTGGGTGGGCTCAACAAGTTGCGTGAGCTTGATGCAGTGGGCGCTGCGAATCTACAGACAATAACGGCGTTGAAAAACGCTGCTCTATCTACGATCCTCGAACTGGGATGGGCCCGTGCCTGACGTAACTGACGCAATCATTTCTATTCACCCGACTTACGCCGATGCCATCTTAGCTGGAACGAAGACGATAGAGTTGCGCCGCCGCATCCCAAAGCTGCCTTCCGGTACAAAATTATGGATTTATGCGACCCGCCCTACCGCCGCGGTTATCGGTGTAGCGACAATTACCGATGTGTCTCGGGCCGATCCCAAGACGATCTGGAAACGTCACAGAACCGGTGCCGGGGTGGATCATGACTCCTTCAAAGAATATTTCAACGGCGCTCAGGAGGCCATTGCTATTGTTCTTGCAACGGTAAAGCGAGTTGGTCCTATTACGATCGAACAACTACGCGGCATTCGCAATCGTTTTCATCCTCCGCAAGTATTGACCCTTCTGACAACAGCAGAAGCAAAGGCGCTCAAAAAGCTCGTAAGGAAATAGGCCGCCGGCTTTCACTTACCAGCTTGGCAGCTTTTTCCATTGCCTTGGCGCGACTTGAAACAAGCAAATTTCCCACTCATGAAGAAATATGTCTTTCTTAACGAGTTATACCGAATCCGGCTGATTGATTCCTGGGATTTTCGGGGTTCCGCGGTAGAATCGAAGCAGTTAGGTTCCGTCGTCATGATTCGCCAGCAGGGGCACGATCATGACGACGATCAAGGTGCAGTTGAGGAACTTCGAGCTTGAAGCGCGCTATGAGGCGGCGGCCGATCCGATCGCCAAGAGCCACTTTCATGCGCTGTGGCTTTTGTCCTCGGGATATGAGGTCGAGGAGGTCGCGGAGCTGTTGTCGTTCTCGCCGCGGTGGGTGCGGGCGCTGATCAAACGCTACAACGAGGGTGGGCCCGATCGGCTCGGCGATCAGCGTGTCGACAACGGAACGAAGCCGACAATCCTCACGCCCGATGCGCTGGCTGCACTCAAAGAGCGGATCAAGATGCCGCCTGACGACAGCGGCCTGTGGACGGGGCCGAAGATTGCGCGCTGGCTCGCCAAGTTCCATGGGCTCAAAGCCGTGCACGATCAGCGCGGCTGGGACGCACTGGTTGCGATCGGCTATTCGATCCAGCAGCCGCGGCCACGGCATCCTGCGGCCGCGACCGAGGAGGATCGTACCGCGCTCAAAAAAAACTCCAGACCGCGGCGGCCGAGGAGCGGCGCGCGCATCCGGGCGCGACGGTTGAGATCTGGGCGATGGACGAACACCGCATTGGTCTGAAGCCGATCACGCGGGGTGTGTGGGCGCCGATCGGTGAGCGGCCGATCGCAATCGGCTATCATCGTTTCGAGTGGCTCTATGTGGCCGGGTTCGTCGAGCCCGCGACCGGCCAGACGGTGTGGAACGTCGCCAACGCCGTCTGCAAACAGATGTTCGAACTCATTCTCGCCGATTTTGCCAAGTCGGTCGGCGCCGGGGCCAAGAAGCGCATCGTACTTCAGCTCGACAATGCCGGCTGGCACGGCCCGGAGAACCTGGCCGTGCCCGATGGCATCCGCCTCGTCTTCCAACCCGCCCATAGCCCTGAGCTGCAGCCGGCTGAGCATCTTTGGGCGTTCGTCGATGAGCCGCTCGCCAATCGTTGCTTCGCGAGTATCGAGAGCCTCGACCAGGCGGTCGGCGATCGCTGCGTCGCTCTCACCCAGCAGCCCCACACGATCCGCAACAGCACGCTGTTCCACTGGTGGCCCCGTCAGCGAGCGGGGAAGTGATCATCCGGAGATGGTATTAATCAGGCTTAGCGCCCGTTAGTCGCGATCCAAAGATGATCGAACAGGCGGCAAACGAGCCAGAAAATTGCTCCGATTCCACTCGACTTCCAGCGCATGAAGAGCGTGTCTGATGCCGCACACACAAGGGCACGCATGACACAATGAAGCCCTGAACCCGCACCTAAACATTCGATTGCTCCCCTATTCCCCGCCAGCGCCAACGGCCTCCGCGGGGCTTCGGTGGTGACGGCGCGATGTCGTCATAAGCCGGAAGGGAGAATTCCAATGTCTAAACTTACTAATGGCCAACTCGTCGCTTTATCAATTGCAACGCAACATGAAGACGGTGCAATCGATCTGCCCAAGCATCTGAGGGGCGGAGCGGCAGCGAGGATCGTCAAGCCTTTGCTCAAAAAGAAATTGGTCAAAGAAATTCAGGCAAAGCCTGACATGCCAGTGTGGCGGCGCGATGAAAAGGAGAATCGATCCTATGCCCTGATTATCACTCGTGCAGGCCGTGCTGCGATCGACATCAAATCCAATGTTGCGAAAGACAATCCCAAGGATACCGCTCAACACGCAGATGTCACGACGGTAACTCGCCGTCCGTCTGGAAAAATCAAGACATCATCAGATAGTGAAAAATCTGCGCCGAAGCCATCCGCAAACTCTGGTGCGGTACCAGTACCACGGGCCGGTTCCAAACTTGCACTCGTCGTCAAGATGCTCGGGCGGATTCATGGTGTCTCGATCGATGACTTAACTAAGGCTACCGATTGGCTACCCCATACAGCACGAGCGGTCATCACGAGCCTTCGAAACAAGGGATACCGGGTCGAGACCGAACGCAACCAAGACAAAATAACGGTCTACCGGATCGTTGCTCAGGCTAAGGCGGCCTCTCATAGCAAAGCAGCATAAGCGTCATGGCTGGTCGACCCGATAAGGGTTCGGCCTTGGAGATCGAGATCGCAAACTTAAGCGATCTCGATCTTGCCGAACTCAAACGGCGCTGGCTCACGCTCTACGCCCGCCCGGTGCCAAAATTCTTCCGGCGAGAACACCTGATCCGTGCCCTTGCCCAACGCATGCAGATTGCGGCCTACGGCGACCTCAAACCTTCCACCCGGCGTCTTTTGCACAGCATTGTCGATTCTGTCCGTGCGGGAAACGAGGAAGGGATTGGATTCGGCCCTCGGATCAAGCCCGGAACGAAGCTCATCCGGATTTGGCAGAACAAAACCTACATCGTGATGGCCCTCGAAGCGGGCTTTGAATGGCAGGGCACGCGTTACCGCTCGCTTTCCGAAATCGCCCGCGCGATCACCGGCACGCGATGGAATGGATTGGTGTTTTTCGGCATCAAACCACGGCCAGCGGGTAATAAGAACGCACTCAAGCGCAGGGCATCTCTCAATGCCTGAGCGAGCAAAACTTAAAGTCATCCGCTGTGCCATCTACACCCGCAAGAGCACCGACGAGGGTTTGGAGCAGGACTTCAATTCCCTCCATGCCCAGCGTGAGGCCTGCGAGGCTTTTATTGCCAGCCAGCGCCATGAGGGCTGGAAGCTGATCGCGACCGCCTATGACGACGGAGGGTTCTCCGGCGGGAGCATGGACCGCCCAGCCTTGCAAAAGCTTTTGCAGGACGTGCATGGCAAAAAGATTGACGCCGTCGTGGTCTACAAGGTCGATCGGCTCACGCGATCACTGACCGATTTTGCCAAGATTGTCGACGTCTTCGATGCCCAGGGCGTGTCGTTTGTGTCCGTGACACAAGCTTTCAACACCACCACCTCGATGGGGCGGCTCACATTGAATGTTCTTCTCTCCTTCGCCCAGTTCGAGCGTGAGGTCACCGGTGAACGCATTCGCGACAAGATCGCAGCCTCCAAAAAGAAAGGGTTGTGGATGGGCGGATGTGTGCCGACTGGATATCATGCCAGCGACAGAACCCTTGTCATTGACCAAGCTGAAGCGGCGATCGTTCGTAAGGTATTTGAGCTCTACCTTCAGCACGGCACAGTCAAAAGCGTTCAGACTGAGCTTGCCCGATTAAAGATCGTAAGACCTTTGGGGAGAGCAAAGACCGGGCGTGTTTATGGTGGACGCCCGTTCAGCCGGGGACAGATCTACCGGCTTCTCTCCAACCCGATCTATCTTGGCGAGATTGATCACAAAGGCGCCCGGTATGACGGGCAGCACAAAGCCATCATAAACCGCTCCACCTGGGATGCTGCCCAGGCCAAGCTTGCCATCAATACTCATGCCCGCCATGTCCGCAGCAATGCCAAAGAGCCGAGCCTGCTTGCAGGGTTACTTTACGACGAACATCACAACCGGGCAGAAGCGACCCATGCGGGCAAACCGGGCAAGCGCTACCGGTACTATCGCCTGCAATCTCGTGGGGGTACGTCCACACACCATCGGAACCTACGGCCTTGGATCGTCGCAGCCGGCGAGATCGAAGGCGTCGTGATCGCGAGGTTGCATGCAGCGTTGCTTGACGATCGCTGGTTGATTGAGAATCTGAGCCTCGACGACACAGCCTCAAACACGATTGGGATTATCCTGGACAATGCCGGAACGTTGGCCAGGAAACTGAATTCCATTTCAATATCGGAGCAACGCAGCATACTGCTCTGCCTGCTTAAAAAGGTCACCATCGCCGTATCTGAACTGCGCATCGAAGTTCGGACCCATGAACTGATGATGGCTTTGTCATCCTCGGAGAAGGCTCAAGGCGTGCAGTTCGGTCCAAGGCGCATTGGGACTAAAGTGGCACAAACAGCAAAAAGCGAGCCTGATGAAGACGTCGTCACTTTGTCCTCGCCCGTGGTCTTCAAGCGCCGTGGCGTCGAGACAAAGATCATCCTGGAAGGAGCGTTATCACTGAAGCGCTCTCAGCCTGACCCGGCCCTGATCAAAACCGTCGCCAGGGCCTACGTTTGGTTCGAGGATATCGTAGCGGGTCGTCTGACCATGACCGAGCTTGCCGCACGCGAGGGCATGAAAGTCAGTTCAGTCGCAAAACTGCTCCCTCTTGCATTCCTCGCTCCCGATATTGTTGAAGCGATCCTCGCCGGCGACCAATCCGCGACGATCGTTGCCCGCCACTTGATCTGCGCCGACCTACCGGTTCTCTGGAAGCAGCAACGCACCGAGATCCTTGCATAGTTGGCTGGATTTTCGGGTCTCTGACTGGCTAATTCGCCGCATCGCGCAATCATAAACTTTAGGCTCGCTAACTGCCGCACAGAGAATTGGCGCCCAGAATCTCCGATACTGGCCAAAATCAGCCTGCATGCCCCCGCCAGAGAACGCATGTAATAGCCCTAACAGCCCGAATAATCGGCGCTATCCGAAGTTAAACATTAGGCTACCGGGTTCAGCTGAAAATGATTGGCGGTCCCGAGAGGACTCGAACCTCCGACCTTCGGTTTAGGAAACCGCTGCTCTATCCGGCTGAGCTACGGGACCTTTAGATTGCAACTTGCAGCTTGCTATTTATCACAGCCATTTGCCCCGCGCACGACGCATCGATCAGGCTCACAATTTGGACGTCTTGATATCATAACTTATCGTTTTGCCGCCGCATTCCAAGGCAATGGTCAAACTCATGTTCACACCCAAACGCATTGCTTGGACTCGTGATCGCTGGCGGTTTGCCTTCATCCTGGTCGCGGTGGGCGTTGCCTCAACCGGCGCGCGCGCCCAGACCAGCCCAAATCCCGCAACCGGTTGCAAGCTGGAAACGCTTGGCACCGGCACGGTACGCCGGGTGATCGACGGCCGCAGCTTCCAGCTCGAGGACGGCCAACATGTCCGGCTCGCCGCCATCGAAGCGCCGCCGCCGCCGCGTCCAGGCGAAACCGGACCGCATGCCAAGGCTGGGCTCGCCGCCAAGGCCATGCTCGAAACGTTGCTCGCCGGCCGTGCCGTGACGCTGCAAAAACTCGGGCCCAATGCGGATCGCTATGGCCGCATTGTCGCGCAGGTCGCCATCGAAGGACAGGAACGCTCGGTACAACAGGAAATGCTTGCGCGCGGGCACGCGCGCGTCGCGGCTGAAATCGGAGTTCCGGCTTGTGCAGCCGCGCTGTTCGCCGCCGAGCGTGCCGCACGCTCAAACGGCCTTGGTCTCTGGAGCGATCCATATTATGACATTGCGCAAGCTGAGAATCCAAGCAAGGTGCTGGCGGAGCGCGGACGGTTTACCCTGGTCGAGGGCAAGGTGTTGTCGGTACGCGAATTCAGCGGCACCATCTATGTGAATTTCGGGCGCCGCTGGTCGGAAGATTTCACCGTGACCATCCTCAAACGCAGCGAACGCGCCTTTGTTGCCGCCGGAATTGAGCCCAAGAGGCTTGCAGGCCGCGGCATACGGGTACGCGGTATTATCGAGGAGCGTGGCGGGCCCTGGATCGAAGCCGCCCGACCCGAGCAAATTGAGCTTACCGGGCAAGATTGAGACAGGTATCGCCGTGGCTGCCAAATTAGCAAACCTGTGGAAGTGGTCACGCGTGCTGGCGTCTCCGGTGCTGCTGGCATGCGTTCTTGCTGCCTTTCTTGCCGCCTGCACCGGCCGGCTTGCCGACGATCGCCAGGCCGCCTCGAGCGATGTCCAAAGACCGGCGGCTATGTCGTCGGCGAGCGAGCGCGAACACGCACGCATCCTTGCGGCATACGGCGGCGCCTACGAGCAACCGCAACTGGAAGCGCTGCTCGCGCAGACCGTTGACCGGCTGGTGACGGCATCGGAGCGGCCGGATGTCAAATACAAGGTGACGATCCTCAATTCGCCGGCGGTCAACGCGTTCGCGCTCACCAGCGGCCAGCTCTATGTCACCCGCGGGCTGCTCGTGCTTGCCAACGACAGTTCGGAACTCGCCTCGGTGCTGTCCCACGAAATGGCGCATGTCATCGCGCGTCATGCCGCGTTCCGCGAGGACCAGGCGCGGCAGGCGATCATCTTCAGCCGTGTCGCCTCCGATCTGCTGGGCGACCCGCAGATGGGCGCGCTCGCGCTGGCCAGATCGAAGATCGCGCTCGCGAGCTTTTCGCGCGCGCAAGAGTTCGAGGCTGACGGGATCGGCGTCGGAATTTCTGCCCGCGCCGGATTCGATCCCTATGGCGCGCAGCGCTTTCTGACTTCGATGGGGCTCAATGCCCAGCTCAAGGCGCGCGGTACCCGCGCCGACCAGCGCCCGCCGGACTTTCTCTCCTCGCATCCCTCCACACCGGATCGCATCGCCAATGCGCGCGCCAACGCCCGGCAATATGCCGGCCCCGGTGCCAGCAAACGGGACAAAAATGAATATCTGACACTGCTCGATGGACTCGTTTATGGCGAGGATCCGAGCGAGGGCTTTGTTCGCGGCCGGCGCTTTATTCATCCCAAGCTCGGATTTACCTTCGCAGCGCCAGACGGCTTCGTCCTCGACAATACCGCGCAGGCCATATTTGGCGTGAAGGACGGCGGCGCGCAAGCCTTGCGTCTCGACGTGGTACACGCACCGACCGAGCCGGCGCTGATCGAATATATGAACTCCGGCTGGATCGAGAACATCGATCGTAGCAGCATCTCGGAATACGTGATCAACGGACTGCCGGCGGCGACCGCCACCGCCAGAAATGGGGAATGGACATTTCGCCTCTATGTCGTGCGATTTGACAGCGATGTTTACCGCTTCATCTTTGCAACCAAACTCGCCTCGGAAGCCACAGACCGCGCCTTTCGTGAGTCGATCGGAACTTTTCGTCGCATGAGTCCCGCTGAAGGGGCCTCGGCAAAACCGCTGCGTATCAATGTGGTGAAGGTGACCGCCGCAAGCACGATAGAAAAGCTCGCGCAGCAAATGGCCATCTCCGACCGGGCGATCGAGCATTTCCGCGTGATCAACGGGCTCGGCCCCGGCGACAAGCTCAAGCCGGGCGATCTGGTCAAGATCTTGGTGGAATAGCCGCGCGCGAGCGAATAGCTTACGCGCTAGCAGCCTGTCGGACTGAGTTCCACAGCCACGGGCGTGATGTGTTTTTGACGGCATCCGTGCGCAGCAGGCGCCTGATCGCGTTTATTGCGACTTGCGCGCGCCCTGTCCGAGCCATGATGCTCCTGTTTTTGGCGTG
>CAZNSG010000180.1:0-7361 GCA_964575715.1 uncultured Hyphomicrobiales bacterium
GATCGAGTTCGCGCGCAACGACGAGGAGCGTCAAATTCTCCGCGCCGTGATGAATGCGACCGAGGTTGGCACCGCGTTCTTCACCGCCCCGGGTGTGCCGGCCGATCGCGTGGAAACGCTGCGCCGCGCCTTCGATGCGACGATGAAGGACCCGGAATTCATCGCCGAAGCGCAGCGGAGCAAGCTCACCATCGGCCCGCTCGCCGGCGTTGAGTTGCAGAAGCTCGTGACCGAGGTCAGCAATCTGCCGCCGGAGCTGCTGGAGAAAGTGCGCGCGGTCTATGGTAGCAAGGCGAATTGACGGTCTTCAGCGCAGCCGAAATGAACGCAAGAACAAATCGCAGGTAAAATCCGTGATGTTGCGCGCCGCCACCGGACAAAGCGAAAGCACGCGATGGCCCCGAACTTAGCGACCCAAGAACTCCCCAATCAGGAGGAGGAGGTCACCTTTCGGCGCGATCGCGTGCATTCACCACGCTGGCCCCGTCTGTGCTCAGGCAGGTGCGCTAGATCTTGCTGCCAACGCCGTTTGATGCGGCGAGCCTCAGGCAGTGTTGATCCGCGCCCCTATGCCGCCCAGGTCCGCTCTTTTGACGGGTCCGACGCTAAGTGACGAAGACTGTCATGTTTTCTTGTAGCGCCAGCCCGCTCGCGCCAGATAACACTGTCGAAATGGGCACCAACGAAAGCTAACTCGTTGTGTGCATATCGACAATTCCAGTTAACACCCCGACATGAAGGCCGGATCGTCCATTCTAGTGGCAGTGATTGCGAGAAGCTCAGAGAACGCATCCACTAGAACAGTCGACATTGTGCAAGGGAAAGTCATCTCAGCCAAATAAATTTTTCGCGAGGTCGTCATCCAGCTGACATTGTTGTGCAATGTCGCCGCTCTCCGCCCTGTGTGCCAAAGCGAAACAACACACGGCGCCTGTGCTATGATAATTGTTACGTCTGCTGAATCGCCGAGAGCACCCAGCCGCTTGCGGGCGCGCGCAGGAACGTCCACAACTCGGTGACCTCCTGCGGCGTGCTCGAACCTTCGACCACACGGCCGGTTGCGCTCTCGATGGTGGCTTCGGTGATGGCGTAACGCATGGCGACGGTCGCATATTCCGCATTGTCCTCGCGCCAGGCTTCCGCCAGATCGCCCTGCAGCAGTTTCAACTCTGAGATTTTGTTGACCACACCACGGCTTACGTTGCCTGCAAGCTCTTCGGAGAAGTAGCTGTGCATCTCAGGCGTTACCAGCGCGCGCAGCCGCTCATGATCCTCGGTGCCATAGGCGAGCGACACCTCGCTCAGCAATCGCTCAAAATCGTCATAGTCGCCAGGACCGATCGTAACCTTGCCAAAAGCACCGTTGCCGCTTGTGCCGCCACCGAGTGCGCCCAAGCTCATCCCGCCAAGAATGCTTGAACGATTGTTTGAATTGTCTGCCGGCGCGGCAGTTTCCCGGAGTGCGGAAACGTTATCCCGCAGCGAAGGACCGCTGGCGGTTGCCAGCCCTTGGCGGCGCTGCCACCACTTCCAGATCAGGAATGCAACGCCGCCCACGATTGCGATCTGGGCGAGCAGCCCGAACATCGATGCAATTCCGCCGAGTCCGCCGAGCAAGCCATTCCCAAACAACATGCCGAGCAGGCCGGCGCCCAGGAAACCCGCAGCCAGGCCACCGAGAAGACCCGGCCGGTTGAAAAAGCCCGGACTCGCCGCTGGCCGCGCCTGGGCTTGGCCCGCCGCGGTTGTCGGCGCGGTCGGTTGCGTCACGGTACGCTGGATTGGCGCCGCCGTATTTGGAGCGGTCTTGGTTGCAGGCGGCGCCTGAAAGGTGCGCGAACCGCGGCTTCCGGAGCTTGAACCCCCACTCGGCCGGGCCTCCAGCTCAGCAACAATCAGCACAATTGCGGCGATCGCGGCACCAAGGGCAACGAGTGGGCGTAGGGACATCGGTTTCTCCTAAAGCCTGTTGTTAGCAGCAGTATATATGAATCGTACTAATACAAGTTTAGAGCCACGCCGGCCGCGTGACCAATGGTAGCACGCTGGCGCTGCATTAACCGCCATATTGGGCATCCGTAACATGTTCGAGCCAATCCACATGCTTGCCGTCAAGCGCCTCCTGCATGGCAATATGTGTCATCGCCATGTTCGGGGCGGCACCATGCCAGTGTTTTTCGCCCGGCGGTATCCAGACGGTGTCGCCGGCACGAATTTCGCGGATTGGGCCACCCCAGGTCTGCACACGGCCAAGGCCCGCGGTGACGTGCAGGGTCTGTCCAAGCGGATGGGTATGCCACGCGGTGCGCGCGCTTGGCTCAAACCTCACCCAGGCGGTGCGCAGACGCGCGGGCGCCTTGGCTTCGATGATCGGGTCCTGCCAGACCGTTCCGGTGAAATAGTCCGCCGGCATCCGGCGCGAGAGCATCGAGCCGCAAGGAAAGATTTCCATAACTTAAGTTCCTCGATGGTGGTTTGAACAACCGGCCGACATTGGCTAACTATCCATGTATCCAAGCCGTAACGCATCTAAGGCATAATGAGTGCCGCTGGAAAGCCATTTCAGCGCGCCGGCACATTGAGCGGCGTGCAATTGCGCCGTCCCGCCGCGATGCACTCATCGGCCTTCCTGGCCGCGATCATGGCATCGACCAGCCAAATGCCGGCGCCAATGACGATGATGGCGGCCACCGCCAGAAAAATATTCGCCGCCCGGCGGTCCTTTGCTTCGTTGTCGCTATCTGGGGTTTTCGGCTTGGGGCCGTCGACTTCCGGCATCAGATTACCACCCGCATCTAGAGCATGATCCCGAAAAGTGGGAACCGGTTTTCGGAAAAGATCATGCTCAAACAAGAAGCTAGGGCCTCGTTCCGATTCCACCGAGATGGATAAGGCCCTAGGATGCCATTGTCTCTTTCACCGCGGCAACCAGCTGCTTGAGCGTGAACGGCTTGGGCAGGAATTCAAACTGCTTCCGGCCATCCTGCGGGGGCAGGCTCTTTTCGAAGGCCTCTTCGGCATAGCCGGAGACGAAGATGATCTTGATTGCAGGATTTCGCCGGCGCAGCTCTTTCAACAGCGTCGGGCCGTCCATCTCCGGCATCACCACATCGGAGACGACGAGATCGACTTTGCCGGCATGGCGATTGAACTCCTCGATTGCTTCGACACCATTGCCCGCCTCGATCACGCTATAGCCGCGCGATTTGAGCCCGCGTGCGTTGAGCGCGCGCAGTCCCTCCTCATCCTCGACCAGCAGGATGGTGCCATGACCGGTAAGATCGGCGGCCGGCCGCGCGGCCTCGTCGGCCGTGCCAAGCATTGCGGCAATTCCCGGCGCTTCAACCTGCGGCGGGGCTTCGGCTTTATCGTCGGCGCCCGGCACGTAACGCGGCAGGAAGATGCGGAAAGTCGTACCGCGGCCCACTTGTGATTCGGGATAGATGAAGCCACCGGTCTGCTTGACGATGCCGTAGACCGTCGAGAGTCCGAGCCCGGTGCCCTTGCCGACCTCTTTCGTTGAAAAGAACGGCTCGAAGATCTTGTCCATGATCTCCGGCGCCATGCCGGTGCCGGTATCGCTGACCTCGACCAGCACGCAATCGGCGGGCGGCATGCCTTTGTAATTGTACTGCGCGCTATCGGCGGCGGTGACGTTCGCGGTGCGCACGGTGAGCTTGCCGCCCTCGGGCATGGCGTCGCGCGCATTGACCGCGAGATTGACGATCACCTGTTCGAGCTGCGAGATGTCGGCCTTCACCGGCCACAGATCGCGGCCGTGTTTGACTTCAAGCACGACCCGCTCGCCCAGCAGCCGCTTGAGCAGCATGCCGAGGTCGGAGAGCGCTTCACCAAGGTCGAGCACCTGCGGCCGCAGCGTCTGCCGGCGTGAGAACGCCAAGAGCTGCCGCACCAGGCTCGCCGCCCGATTGGCGTTCTGCTTGATCTGCATGATGTCCTGAAACGACGGATCGGTCGGCTTATGCGCACTCAGTAAAAAGTCGGTCGCCATCATGATGGCGGACAGCACGTTGTTGAAGTCGTGCGCAATCCCGCCGGCGAGCTGGCCGACGGCTTGCATCTTCTGCGATTGCGCGAACTGGGATTCGAGCGAGCGCTGCCCGGTGGTCTCCAGCACATAGATGATCGCGGCTTCCCCGTCGCGCTCCGCTTCCTCGATCGCAGACACGTAAAAGCGGCCGAACCGCTCGGCCCGGCCGGCGAGCGCCGTATCGACCGGCGCGATGTCGCTGCGGCCTTCGGCCGCGCTGCGGATCGCAGCTTCCAGTGCATCGCGATCGCGCTCGGAAACAACCGAAAAGATCGACCGCTCCTCGCCGCCGTCCTTGAGCATGCCCTGGAACATCCGCGCGAACAGCGCGTTCGAGCGGGCGATCTTGCCGGCCTTGTCGATGGTCGCAATCGCCATCGGAGTGTTGTGGAAGAAGCGCATGAAGCGCACTTCGGCCGCGCGCTGCGGATCGTCGGCTTCGCCGCGCCCGCGGTTGAGCACCAGCGTGCGTGACGCGCCGGGCGTGCCGTCCGCCCCGAAGGCGACCTTGTGGAATAGCCGCACCGGGACCGAGCGCCCGGTGCGGGTCTTGAAGTCGAGGTCGATCGTTTCGGTCTTGACCTCGCCCGGCGCGGCGGTGAGCGTGGTCAAGAGCGCCGCCCCGTCTCCCGACACGATATCGGCAAGCTTGAGCCCGCCCGAGCCGACCTGGGCGAGGTCGTGATCGAGCCATGCAGCGAGCGTGGCGTTGAGGTAGCCGATGGCGCCGTTGCCATCGACGGAAAAAAACCCGGCCGGCGCGTGATCGAGATAGTCGATGGCGTGCTGCAGCTCCTGAAAAATGTTCTCCTGCCGCTCGCGGTCGCGCGTCACGTCGGCAACCGCCCACACGATCAGGCCGGATTCGCCGAGCGGCTGAACGCGCAGCCGCAGCCAGCGCACTGACGCCCCCTTGAACCCGACAATGCGCACTTCTTCCTGCAGCCGGCGGCCCCCTTGCGCGGCCTTGAGCAGGCGATACAGCGACTCCGACACGTCCGCATCGCCCACGAACACCTGTTCGATGGGGCGCACATCGCCCGCATCGTTGGCATCGACAATATTCCGGTATGCGGGATTGGCGTAGATCACGCGGCCACGCCCATCGACCACCAGAATTCCATCGGCCGTCTCGTCGGCCACCGCCTTGAGGACCGGATGTCCGGTCTCGCCACCCGCGGGACGCAAGATTCCGGCGGCGAGCGCGAACAGCGCGAACACGCCCACGGTGGCGAGTACGGCCAGAACGGCAAGGATGTAGGGCTGCGCGTTGCCGCGGCCGATCAGCAGGAATCCGACGGCCGCTCCCACCATGGCCAGGGCGACCAGCAGCACCAGCCCGATGCCGCCGCTGCGCATGCCGGTCTGGCTGCGGTCAACGGCCGGCATTTTTTGTTGTCCGCTCAAGTCGTGGGTGGCCATGATGCGCTTGCGATCCGTCCGGCACGCGAAGCAACAAACCCTCCCCTTGGTGCCTCAAGCCAGGCGATCGGGCAAGAGCCTCGGCCCGGCCCGGACCCCTGCCGGCTCCTTCTCCACGCGCGACCAAGGCGGTCGATGCGTCAAACGATTGCAATAAACCGGGCCGCCTGGCTCAGCCAACGAGGGGAAGCGATCGACAATTGCCGTTATGCCCCGAAAGCGGAAGGAACGTGCAGCGGCGCGAAGTGCCAATTGCAGAAATAGAACCCCGGCTGACGACGCAACGGTAGAAGCCGATCAAGATCGGCGCCAAGGTCGTTCGCCATGTTCGGTACAACCGGCTTGACTATCGAATGCACCGTGAAAGGATACGCCGGCCGTCCATCGACCGATCATCTGAGGAATGTTAGGCTTGGCTCGATGCAGGCTTATGTCCAACGCTGGAGGATGCCATGAAGTTATTGGCTTCAGCGGCGCTTGCCGCCGCAATCTTGCTCTTCAATCCCCTCGCCGTGACTCAATCCTGGGCCTTGTGTCCAGCCGAGCTGGCGAACTGTCAGGTGCAGAAAGCGCTCCTGCAAGCGCAGCTCAACCAGATCGCCGTGCAGCTCAATCAAAAGAACCAGCAAATCGCTGCGCTCACTGCTCAGCTCAACCAGAAAAACGCACAGATCGCCCAGCTATCCGCACAAATCGCTCCGCTTGTCGCGCAAATCAATCAGCTAAACGCTCAGATCGCTCAGAAAAACGCACAGATTGCGCAGCTGACCGCACAACTCCAGCAGAAGGACGCCGCCATCGCTCAGCTCAATAATCAGCTCGCTCAGAAAAACAATCAAATTGCGCAACTGACGGCGCAAGTTAATGCCCTAAATCAGCAGGCGGGCCAGCTCAATGCGCAGAAGAATCAGCTCGCGGCGCAGCTCCAACAGGCCCAGCAGATCATCGGGCTGCTGCAACTAGATGTACAACTTCTCAACGGACGTAACGCACAGCTCAATAGTCAGATCGCCAACCTCAATGCGCAACTCGCGCAACAGGCTAGTCAGCTCAACGCGGCAAACGCCACCAACGCGCAACTGAACGCACAAGTCGTGCAGCTCAGCGCGCAAGTCGCTCAGCTAACGTCCCAATCCACCGCCTCTACGACCGAGAACGCGCAACTGAAGGCCGAAAAGGACCAACTTAATGCACAGGCCGCACGGCTCAATGAGCAGCTGCTAGCCCTGAGCAAGCCGCAAACCTACGCGGTCATCGAGATCGGCGAAGTGATCGATGCGACCGCGCTTCGCACCGTCCTTGTCGAGGCGCAGACCACGATCACAGCCGCTTCGGGGCGCTTCGTCGTCTCCGACGACACCGCGCTTGCCCTCGACGGATCGCAATCACCGAAGCAGTTCATCCTGATTGCGTTCGCGAACCTCGAACAAGTGCAGGCGTGGAATGGTTCCTCGGCCGCGGGGAACATGCGGGCAGCGATGGCGCAGGCGGCCAAATCGCGCTGGTACACCGTAGACGGCAGGTGACGGGCTTTCGCGTCGGCTTTTCGTTAAGCGTCAAGTTCAACATGCTTGATTTTCTTCGCCGTCAGCGGCTTGCGCCCGGGCGGGCGGGGGGCGTCCTTCAACAGCAAGCCCGGGACACGTCATTCCAGTCAATTCGATCCCGCTCTATCGCCGCCCCGCGCTGCGGCGCAGTTTCATGACGTAGCCGATGATTTCGGCCACCGCTTTATAGTGCTCGGCCGGTATTTCCTCATCGATCTCGACGGTGGCATGCAGCGCGCGCGCCAGCGGCGGGTTTTCGATCAGCGGCACATTGTGCTCGCTCGCGACCTCGCGAATTTTAAGCGCGATCAGATCGACGCCCTTGGCGACGCAGACCGGCG
>CAZNSG010000181.1:0-51385 GCA_964575715.1 uncultured Hyphomicrobiales bacterium
AACGCTTTGATCACCGCGCCCGACGCGCGCGATCCGGAACTGATGAAAAAGCTCGACGCGGTGGCGGGCCGGGTGCTGAAATAATAAGTGCGTCCATATGACTTTCTGCGAGTGTAATGATATGGAATCCGGGTGATTACTTCGGTGTCTTCACCGGGCCGGCGCACCGATCTCGGGTTTACCCGAGATCGGCACTCTTTGATGCGCAAGTCGGCAAAAGCCGACTTGCGTGCGCCGAGACCCGGTGATCCATGACGAGACTCGGCAAATGAGAGCCTTACCAAAGGCCATTCATTTCCAATCATCATCATGGATTGCACCGGAACTCGGACTTGTCCGAGTTCCGCACTGTTAAGCGACACAAGTCGGGTAAACCCGACTTGTGGTGTCAAGCCCGGCAATGACGACGGAACTGATCAGCCGGATTCCGTATGACACAATAGTCAGGCCCGGCAACGATGCTGAAAGGCTTTCATGACCTCGCCCGCCCTCGAAAACGACCTCAAGGCCGCCATCCGCAACATCCCCGACTATCCCAAGCCCGGGATCATGTTCCGCGACATCACCACGCTATTGGGCAATGCGCGCGCCTTCCGCCGCGCGGTGGACGAGCTGGTGCAGCCCTGGGCGGGCATGAAGATCGACAAGGTCGCCGGGATGGAGGCGCGCGGCTTTATTCTGGGCGGTGCGGTGGCGCACCAAGTCTCCGCCGGCTTCGTGCCGATCCGCAAGAAGGGCAAGCTGCCGCACACCACCGTGCGCATCGCCTATTCGCTGGAGTACGGCATCGACGAGATGGAGATGCACGAGGACGCGGTCAAGCCGGGCGAGCGGGTGATTTTGGTGGACGATCTCATCGCCACCGGCGGCACCGCCGAGGGCGCGGTCAAGCTGCTCCGCCAAATGGGTGCCGAGGTGCTCGCCGCCTGCTTTGTGATCGATCTGCCTGAACTCGGCGGCGCCGCCAAGCTGCGCCAGCTCGATGTGCCGGTGCGCACCCTGATCGCGTTCGAGGGGCATTGAGTGGCGCAGTGCGCCATCGCGCGGCCGTCGTTCAACGAATAGGATCGCAGCGCCGCGACTGCGAAGCCGGCAATTGGGAAAAGCGGACCTTCCCGTCGTGACGCGAAAGTCTTTTTTGACCCATCTCAGAAGTGGGAGACGCGCCTGAAGGTGAAATCAGTGTCAACCGTTGATGCCGGATTAGTTCGGAACATTTTATACGTTATACGCAGTTCGCCGTCCATCGGGTTATGGACTAAATTGATTTAACGTCGCCGACTAATCATTTGAAAATTGCGCGCCTGAGTTTCGCGCTCAAGTCCATAAGCCCGTACAACAGCAGCAGGATGATCATCGCGATTGCGAGATCAATGGCATTCACGATGGACAAAGGGGCCTGGAGAATTGCCGTGCCGACCACGGCACCAAATTGCGCGCCGATCAAATACGGCAACAAATACGAGAGTAAACTTGCGGCTTGATTGAATTTCCAGCGCACACGTGCGCCAAGCTGAATGGTGTCGATGCCGGACGTTGACCGGGGCGCAGCAGCCGATGGCGTTGCGAGCGCAACGACCGGCGTGGCAAGCCTGAACAATTCACTTCGGTCGCGACCCATGGTCTGGCTCCTGAGCACAAACGTTCAAGTTCCGGGCCATAAATACTGTTCCTATGCGGGACAACATTGTCCAATCGCGGCACCGTTAACGCTGGCACGAAAAATTATGACACATAGTCGTCGGGCGACTAGGCCCGCAATTTTATCGTCGATCCAATCGACGAGAGCTATCAACGCCACTGGAAAAAAGCATCGGCGCGCCAGAGCAAAAAACATCAATGATGACGACAAAAAGGCCCCCGGACGTGGGTCATTTGCACTTCGCGACCGCCCCATGTCAGCCGCGATGTCAGCTCGCGCGCAAAGCTGACGTCCCCACCTTTTAGCGATCATCAGAAGATGTATCTTGCAGCGCGCCAAAGCGTACTTGGTTACGCGCGCAGTCGCCGCGCCGGTTTGTACTCTTCCAGCAGCAGGCGCAGCTCCAGTTCGCGAAACTGCACGATAACGCGCTCGAATTCGGCGCGCAGCGCGTTCACATCGCGGTCGGTGAGCCGGCTCATGGCGGCCGATGACGCCGCCGAGCGCTGCAGCGTTGTCTTGAGCATCGGGAGCACCGGGATCTGCAGAGGCAACCGCGCGTAATTGGGTCGAATGGCGCTGCGGCTGCGCGTGATGGCTTCCGCTCCCGCGTTGAACACCGGCACCAGGCACAGTCCGGGAAATCGCTCCACCAGTGTGGCATGGGCTTGGATCGAGCGCTGGTCCGGCTCGGCTATGAACAGCACCACCGGCGCGATCGATCGGCGACGGGCCTCCGCCTCGTAATCGATCGCCTGCATGACCGTGAAGAACAGATCGAAACAGCGGTAGCCGAGATCGACCACCTTCACCGCTTCATCGGCGACGATGAGCCGGTCGAACAAGGCCATCTGACCCTTGGTATCGCCGATATCGACCTTTGTGGTGAGGCCCGGCAATTGCGCCGCTAGCGCAAAATCGTCCGGATTGACGTCGAACGCGGTGACCAGCCGGCTCTCCGCGTGCAAGTATTCGGCGAGCAACCGCACAACAAACGTCTTGCCGACATGTGGCAGCGGCGAACAGACAATGAAAACGGGGTTTCGGCGTTCCATCTGTGCTTCGTCGTTCCACGCGACCCCCGCCCGCTCCACCTTCATCCATGGCGCATGTCGCGGCGAAGGATGCCGCGATTCGCCGCGGAAATTGTGACGATGCAGACAGAATCGGAACCGGATCGGTATTTTTCGCGACCGCTGTTATTCTAGCGCGTGGCCGTCTTGCGTTGCACGTCCGACGTCACGATGTCCATCACCCGCGCCCGGTCGAAGTCCGCCCACACCGTGCCCAGCCAATGCCGCACATAGCCGCGCAGCACGAACGAATAGGAGGCGGGGGCGCCGGTTGCCAGCTTGTTGGCGACGAACGAGACGAATGAAACCGAAGCCAGTTCCACCTGCTCGCACGCCATCTCATTGAGCTTGGGGACCGTGATCTCCTGGGCGCCTTTGATCTGTTTGAAATAAGAGTTGTAGGTCGCCGGATCCCATTCGAAAAACGTCGTATTGTTGATGAAATTCTTCACCAGGAAATAGTTGGCGTCGCTCACAAAGGCCGAAGTCTCGGCAATCTCGTCGAGCGAGGCGATCGATGGCCCCAGGATGTGGAACATGGCGAATGCAATCTGGTTCTTTTTCGCCGTTTCGAGAAAGCCGATGTCGCGCAGCATGCGCAATGTGGTGGCGAGCAGGCCGGCGCGCACGTCGATGACCGTGACATCGGTGGCCGCCAGCGTGTCGAAGATTTTCATCTGATCGGAGGTCGACGAAACATCGACCACATCGGTGACATCGGGATGAAATCTGCGCAGCGTGCCCTTCGGCGCCTCGGTGTCAAAGGCGCGCGTTGGCACATTGTGGGCGATGAAGTAGTCGAGCAGGGCGCGCGTGACGGTCGTTTTGCCGACTCCGCCCTTGTCAGCGCCTACCAAAATCACGACTGGCTTAGCCATTGGATGATCCTCGAAATGGGGTGAATCAGCACGCGCCAATTGCAGAATCGCAACATGACAGACGAAGTGTATTGTTGAAAATCCCTCAAACGGCCGGAAACGGACCTTATCCCCACTGCTCATAGGCTTTTGGGCCTTTGCCGCGCTCAGGCGCTCAATTTGACCGCGGCGGACCCCAGGGACCGGCGATTTGTCCGGGAGGACGGCCGCCGTCCTGTTCGTTTGGGCGCTCGGAATCGGCCGCCCAAGGACCGCTCGAAGGACCGCTTGGAGGGCTTTCCGTGGCCGCATCCTCGCTGGGCTCGGCAACATCCTCCGGCGCGGGCAGGGCGAGCGGACCGGGGTCGCGGCCGCCGGCGAACTCAACCAGCGCCGCCACGCGCTTATCCACTGCCGGATGGGTCGCAAACAGATCGGCAAAACCCGAGCGCGGATTGTCGACGCACATCTCCATCACCGCCGAGGTCGCGCCGGGCAACTCGCCGCGCCCCTCGATCTTGCGCAACGCCGAGATCATGGCGTCGGGGTTCTTGGTCAATTCCACCGCGCCAGCGTCGGCCAGAAACTCACGCGAGCGCGAAAGCGCGAAACGCACGACGATCGACAATATCCAGGCCAGCGCGATCAGCGCGATTGCAATCAGGATCGCCACGCCCGCGCCGCCGCCTTTGCGGTTGCTGGACGACGACGAGCGGCGCACCGAGGCGCCGGTTCGGAAGAATATGCGGAAGAACATCTCCGCGAAGAACGAGATCACGCCGGCGATGACAACGGCGATCACCAGCATGCGCACGTCGCCGTTGCGGATATGCGTGAGCTCGTGGCCGAGCACCGCTTCGATCTCCGCATCGTCGAGCGCGCGCAGCAGCCCGCTGGTGACGGTGACCGAATATTGCCGCTCGTTGAGCCCGCTGGCGAAGGCGTTGAGCGCGTCGCTCTCCATCACCTTGAGTTTCGGCATGGTGATGCCGCGCGAGATGCAGAGATTTTCCAGGAGATTGTAGAGACGCGGCTCTTCCTTGCGCGTCACCTCCCGTCCGCCGGTGACCGCATCGATCATCGACTGATGGAAAAAATAGGCGATGACCACCCACAGCGCCGCGCCTATGGTCGCAAACGGCCAGACAATCAGGAAATCGCGCCAGGCCGCGCGCAGCAGCGAATCGAGCGGGGCATCGCGGTATAGCGCCTCGGCCGCCAGCGCGCCGGCAAAGGTCATCAGGTAGATCAGGAAGAACAGGCCGAGCAATAGTCCGATCGAGCGCCGCTTGTTGGACTGGATGTGGGTATAGAGTCCATAAGCGGCGGCCATGGCAGCCTCGTTATCTCTTACCTCCCCCTGCAAGGGGGAGGTCGGGTTGCGAAGCAAACCGGGTGGCGGTCCGACCCTCCCCTTTCAGGGGAGGGTGAAATAGATTTTTAGAACTTAACCTGCGGCGCCACTTCGAGTTGCGGCCGCGCATCGCCGACGTCGAAGAACGTATGCGACTGGAAGCCAAGCATGCCCGCGAATAGCACCGCCGGGAATTGCTGGATGCCGGCATTGTATTCCTGCACCGCGCTGTTGAAGAAACGCCGCGCCGCCGCCAGCTTGTTCTCGATGTCGCTCAGGTCAGTCTGCATCTGCTGGAAATTCTGGTTGGCCTTGAGCTGCGGATAGGCCTCCGAGAGCGCGAACAATTGCCGCAAGGCGCCGGAGAGCATGTTCTCCGCGGCCACCTTCTGTTCGAGCCCGGGCGCCGCCATGGCGGTCTGCCGCGCCTTGATCACCGCATCGAGCGTGCCGCGCTCGTGCGTGGCATAGCCTTTTACGGTCTCGACCAGATTGGGGATGAGATCGTGGCGCTGCTTGAGCTGCACATCGACATCGGCGAACGACTGATTGACCCGCTGCCGCATGGTCACGAGCCGGTTGTAGATCATGATGATCCACAACACGAGAACGGCGATGACGCCGAGAATGACCCAGCTGGTGGTGGACATGACGTGGCGCTCCCAAAGCTATGTGACGGTCGAGCTTAGCGCAGAATTGGGTCGAACCAACAGTGCAATCGTTCAGGGCGATCCCACGAAACTCTCTCGTCATTCCGGAACGGCCCACCGATCTCGGGTTTACCCGAGATCGGCATTTGGCAACACCCAGGTCGGCTAAAGCCGACCTGGGTGGGCCGGGCCCGGAATCCATAACCCCGGTCTGTGTTTATGGATTCCGGGCTCGCCGCTTTGCGGCGCCCAGGAATGACGGCGGCGCTAGCTCGCTTCCCTGATCTTCACCGCCACATCGAGTTCGACCGAGACCAGCTGCGAGACCCCGCGCTCGGCCATGGTGACGCCGAACAGCCGGTTCATGCGCGCCATGGTGATCGGATTGTGGGTGATGATGACAAAGCGCGTGTCGGTCGAGCGCGTCATCTCGTCGAGCAGGTTGCAGAAGCGCTCGACGTTGTGATCGTCAAGCGGCGCGTCGACCTCGTCCAGCACGCAGATCGGGGCAGGATTGGTCAGGAACACCGCGAAAATGAGCGCCAGCGCGGTGAGCGCCTGTTCGCCGCCGGAGAGCAGCGACAGCGTCGCCGGTTTCTTGCCGGGCGGTTTGGCCAGGATTTCAAGGCCGGCCTCCAGCGGGTCGTCGTGCTCGATGAGCTGCAGCTCGGCGGAACCGCCGCCGAACAATTCGGTGAACAGCCGCTGGAAGTGCCCGTTGACGACGGCAAAAGAGGCAAGCAGCCGCTCGCGCGCCTCGCGGTTGAGGTTGAGGATGCCTTGCCGCAGCCGCTTGATCGCCTCGACCAAATCATCGCGTTCGGTGGTGAGCTTGCCGTGCTGCTCCTCGACCTCGCGCAATTCCTCTTCCGCCCGCAGGTTGACGGCGCCGATCCGTTCGCGATCGCGCCGCAACTTGTCGAGCTCGCCCTCGATGCTGGCGACATCGGGCAATACCTCGCCCTCGGCCATGCCTGCGAGTTCCGCCACCGCATCCGGCTCGACCTCAAGCCGGTCCCTGATCTCGTGCGCGATGTCGGCAAGCCGCCGTTTCGCGCTCTCGAGTCGCTCCTCGGCGCGTGCGGAATCTTCGCGCGCGGCGCCGAGCGCCTCAAGCGCGGCGCGCATGGCGCGGTCGGCCTCCGCCAGCACATTCTCCGCCTCCGCCAACCGGTCTGCCGCGGCACGGCGCGCGCTATCGGCGATCTCGATCTGGTCGATCAACGCCCGGCGCTTCTCGGCGAAAACCTTAGGACTATCGGCAAGTCCGGCACGCTCGTCCTTGGCTCCGCGAATGCGTTCCTCGATCGTCGTGATCTGCGCCAACGCCCCGCCCCGGCGGCTGGCCCAGGCTTCGCGCTCAGTGGCGATCGCCGCCATCCTCCGCTCGGCGAGTTCGCTCTCGCGCGCCAGCGCCTGCGCCTCGGCGCGCGCTTCGGCCAGTTGCGTGCGCTTGCCCTCGATGTCGTTGCGCACCGCCGCGAGCCGGCTTTCAAGCTCGGCGGACGGGGGCAGAGCCGCGCGCGCGCGTTCTCCGCTGCGCTTGGCCGCAGCGGCCTCGTCGCGGTTCGCGGCGAGCCGGGCCTGCGCCTCGGTGAGTGCTGAGATTCGGGCCGCATGCCGTCCGACCTCTCGTTCGGCGGCGGCTTGAAGATCGCGCGCGGCGTCGGCCTCGCGCTGACGGTCGCGCCAGCGCAGCCGGGCATCGGCTTCGGCCGCGGTCGCAGTGACGGTCTCCGTGCGCGCGCTCATCACGGCTTGGCGTCTGATCTCGACTTCTCTGCGCGCCGCTGCCGTTTCGGCATCGATCTCCGTAAGCCGGCTGCGTGCGGAAAGACGCCGTGCCGCGCCGGTCGGGGCGTGCGCGGCGGCGGTATAGCCATCCCAGCGCCAAAGATCGCCCTCGCGTGAAACCAGGCGCTGGCCGGACTTGAGCTTTGCAACAAGCTTCGGGCCCTCGGCGCGTGAGACGACCCCGATATGGGCGAGTCTGCGGGCAAGCTCGGGCGGCGCCTTGACGTGGTTGGCGAGCGGCTCGGCGCCCGCGGGCAGTTTCGGATCGGCGGGATCGGCCGCAGCCCCCATCCAGCGCATCGGCGCGGATGCATCGATCGGCGCATCCAGATCATCGCCAAGGGCCGCGCCAAGCGCGGCCTCGTATCCTTTTTCCACCGTGACATTATCCATCACCGGCGGCCAAAAATTCTTGCTCTCCACCGCGAGCAGCTTCATCAGCGTCTTGGTTTCGGTCTCCAGCCGCTGCAAGGACTGCTCCGCCTCGGTAAGCGGAGCGCGCGCGCTCTCGTGGCGCTCGCGTGCGGCCGCATGTGCGGCCTCGGCGGCGAGTGCCGTCTTCTCCGCCTCGGCAACCGCGCCCTGCGCGCTATCAAGCGCGGCTGCGAGCGCCGCGATATCGGGCCGTCCGCTCTCGGCGGCCGCAAGGCCGGCCGCGATATTGCCAAGCTCGCTCTCGATCCGCTCCAGGCGTTCGGACTGTTCACGCGCGCTGGCTTCGAGTTCGCGGCGGCGCGCGGTAAGATCGGCCAGCGCACCAGTCAATTCGCCAAAAGACTTCTCCGCATCCGCGAGCACGCGATCGGCCATGGCGGCGCGTTCATCGATTGCGCCGCGGCGCTTGGCGCTCGACTGCGCCCCTTGCGTAAGCGCCTTTTCCTCCGCGGCAAGACGGGCAAGTGCCGCCTCGGCATCGGCCGCGAGCGCGCGTTCGCGCGCCACATCCTCGGCGAATTGCGTCAGCCGGCGATCGAGCTCGGCAATGCGCTCCTTGGCGCGGGCTTCCTCGCCCTCGAGCGTTTCGCGGGCGATGACGAGCCGCTGCAATCCGGCCGCCGCCTTGGCCACCGTCTCGCGCAAGGCCGGCAGCTTTTCAGTCATGCCTTCGCGGCCCCTGCCGGCCTCGGCCTGTCCGAGCGTTGCCGCGGCGACCGCGCGGACGCTCAAATCCTTGGCGCGCTCGGCCTCGGCGATCTCGCTATTGGCGTTGACCCAGCGCAGATGAAACAGCATGGCTTCGGCCTTGCGCACGTCCGCCGAGACGTTGCGATAGCGGATGGCCTGCCGGGCCTGCCGCTTGAGCGCGTCGATCTGCGAAGCCAGCTGCTTGACCACATCATCGACGCGCAGGAGATTCTGCTCGGCCGCCTTCAGCCGCAGCTCCGCCTCGTGACGCCGCGCATGCAATCCGGAAATGCCCGCCGCTTCCTCCAGCACGCGGCGGCGCTGATCGGGCTTGGCCTGGATGATCTCGCCGATCCTGCCCTGGTGCACCAGGGCCGGCGAACGCGACCCGGTCGAGGCATCCGCGAACAGGACCTGCACGTCGCGCGCGCGCACATCTTGGCCATTGATCCGGTAAATCGAGCCCTTCTCGCGCTCGATCCGCCGCGAAACATCGAGCGTGTCATGTTCATTGAACGCGGTCGGCGCTTCGTGCTTGCTGTTGTCGATCCGGATGGCAACCTCGGCGGAATTACGACCCGGCCGGGTGTTGGTGCCGGAAAAGATCACGTCGTCCATTTCGACGGCGCGCATCGACTTGTGCGAGGTCTCGCCCATCACCCAGCGCAAGGCCTCGACCAGGTTCGACTTGCCGCAGCCGTTAGGTCCCACCACTCCGGTCAGCCCCGGCTCGATCAGAAAATCGGTCGGTTCGACAAACGACTTGAATCCGAGAAGACGTAGCCGAGTGAGCTTCATGCCGACCTATTTCGATATCTCAATGACGGGATGCAAGGGCAGCCCAAGGATCGCCCAAGTGCCCCAAGGAAGGATTAAACACACGACCGGGCCGCACAATGAATCGCCAGACTCTTCTCGGCAACTGGCTTGCGCGAATTATTCTTTCGCGGGCGCCGTCAGCCGTGCCGCCCGGCATCGTATTGGCGGCCTATTGGAAGGTAAAATGATAATAATATCAAATACATATTCGAATGTCGCGGCGCAGCAGGCATCCGCGATTACAGGCCCATTGTGCGCCCGATTGCGGACCGGCGTGGGCGCCGCGCCAAGCGCGTAACAATCACCTGATACGTGTTCTTGCACGCCTGCTGATTCGCCAGACGCGACCGGCGCCGCTCACCGCCGTCATCCGGGGCGAGATTCTCGGTGGCAAGGTCAGCTCTTGAGCAAGGGCTCTAAGAGCTTTTCCAGTCGCTCGATCGTCATGAAGCCGCCAGGCTGAAGCTTGCCATTGATGAAGAACGACGGGGTCGACTGCACGCCAAGCTGGCTGGCGCGCTCGTACGACCATTTGATTCCGTCGAGCACCTTTTGATCCTGAAGACAGGCGTTAAAGCTCTCCTCGGTGAAGCCAGCCTGCTTGACGATCGCCAGCAGCGGCGGCAGCGGCGAGGCCGGCGGGCCCACCGCCCATGTGTTCTGTTGCTTGAACAGCACTTCGATCAGCGGGAAAAATCGATCTTTGCCAGCGCAGCGCGCCAGCATGGAGGCGGTGGCTGCGACCGAGTCGAGCGGAAACTCGCGGAAGATGAATCGCACCTGGCCGGTATCGACGTAGCGTTTCTTCATTTCCGGATAGGTGGTCTCGTGAAAACTGGCGCAATGCGGGCAGGTCATCGAGGCATATTCGATGATGGTGATCGGGGCATCGTCCTTGCCGAGCACCTGCTCGCCCAGCGGATTGGGCACCATGATATCGGCCAAGGTAGCCGGGCCGGCGACGCGCGAAGGCGTCTTGCTGGGCTGCCCATAATACATCCAGGTGGCGCCCGCTCCGGCCAGCACGACAACGGCAATGCCCGCGATGAGAAGATTTCGTGTGTTCAACGGAGATCTCCGTGCATTAAGCCGATCGGAAACAAGCCGATCGGAAACGTCCGCCAGCTTCAAGCCGGGAATGTGGCATTGCCGCGGCGCTTCGCCAAGGGCTTATGATGAACCGCGAGCCTTCATGGACGCGCATTCATGGACGAGCCTTCATGGAATTGTCATTGCGGCCGGCTTGAGGCCGGTCGTTTCGACTCGCTAGGTGCGGGACGTCGCGGCTCATTTTCACTGATCCCATAGCGGGTAAACTCGGCGGCGATGCTGCCGGAAATCGCGCGTGCCGCGGTCATGTCGGCATTGCCGCCGTTCTTGTCGCCTTTTTTCACCTTGGCGAGCCCGCGGCCGTAGAGCGCGCTCGCAAGCTTCGGATTGATCTGCAATGCGGCATTGTATTCGGTGATCGCGCGTTCGAACTCCTTCAGTTTGAGCAAGGTGAACCCCTTGCCGTCGTAGGCGGTGGCGTCATTGGGTTTGAGCTTCAGCGAGGTGTCGCAATCCGCCAGCGCATTCTGAAAATGTCCGGCCAGCGCGCGCGCCCAGCAGCGGTTGTTGTAGGCGGCAGTGTATTTTTCATCCTGCTTGATCGCCAAGTCGTAATTTTGAATCGCGCGCTCGTAATCGCCCTTGTTGCGGTAGGCCACCCCGCGGTTATTGAGCGCCAAGGCATGATTGGGAATGAACTTGAGCGTCTGATTGAAGTCTTCGATGGCCTTGTCGTATTGATCCTTGTCGAGAAATGCCTTGCCCCGGTTATAGTAGGCAATCGGATCCTTGGCATCGAGACGTATCGCCTGATCGTAGTCCGCAATTGCGCGCTCGATCTGACCCTTGCGCGCGTAGGCGGCGCCGCGATTGACAAAGGCATCCTCGTATTTGGCATCGAGGCGTATCGCCTGATCGTTGTCGGCGATGGAGCGATCGAAATCGCTGGTGTTGAAATAGGCGATGCCGCGTTTGTAGTAGTGGGCAGCGAGCTTCTGCCCGCTGTCCCCGCCCGACTGAATCAAGATCGTGCAGCTCTTGACCTGCGCGGGCCAGGGAATGTCGGTATTGCCGGTGCAAGATTGCCTTGCCTCCTTTACCGACTGCGCGATCGCCGGCCCGGCGCTCAGCAACGCAGCCGCGACCGCCACGCCCAAGCCCGCAATCGATATAAAACCGCGCATCTGCATCCGCCTCGCTACCCGTCTTAATCGCGCTACAAATATCAAAAAACATTTCGCCTGTCGCGGGCCTTATCAGCTGGCCGCGAAACCGTCCGTCTTTTTGCCATCATCTCTGTTTTACCGCGGCGCCGAGCCGGCCCAGCGCCAGACGCAAATTCTCGTCGGCGACGTCGGTCAGCGTGCCGGCGATCCGCGCCGCCTCGGCCGCATCGGCTTGCGGCAGGGCTTTCCGCTTGCGCCGTGTCAGCGGGGCCTGGCGCAAGGCGATCTGGCCGATCGCCTGCCAGCCGAAGAAACGGTTGATCCGCTCGATGATGACGCTTGTCAGGTGCTGGATCTCGATGGCGGCCGGCCCTTCGACTCGCAGCACAAGCGTGGCGGGATCGGCCGGTTCGCCATCGCGTGTGCGATGCCATCGAATTTTGATCGGTTCGGCATGCGCCGCGATCTCCGGTCCGGCAATATCTGGCCAGCGGGTCACCAGCTCGCTCGCGGCAAAGCCCTGCTTGGCAAAGCTCTCGGCCAGCAAGCCCTGGGCAAGAACGGCGAGCGAACGGATGGGGCGGGGCTTGTTCACAAGGGGCGGCTCTGTCAGATCATTTGCCATGAGGCTAGCAGGGGCAGCCGCAGGAAAAAAGGAGATTGACCATGGCAATACAGCGTTTCGAAAACGGACCGCGCATGAGCCGCGTCGTGGTGCACGGCGACACGGTTTACTTGGCGGGGCTCACGGCCGACGCCACGGCGGGCAAGAGCGTCGGCGAGCAGACCAGGGAAATTCTCGCCAAGATCGATGGCCTGTTGCAGCAGGGCGGCACCGACAAGACGAAACTGCTGCAAGCCGTGATCTGGCTGCAGGACATTCGCACCGTCGACGAACTCAATAAGGTGTGGGACGCCTGGGTGGTGCCGGGCCAAACTCCCGCCCGCGCCTGCATCGAGGCCAGACTGCAATCGCCCGCCAAGATGGTCGAGATTCAGGTCACCGCGGCGCGGTAGAGGTTGATTCAGCAGCATTGAATCAGACAGTGCCGCATACTCGCTTCACCTCTCCCGCTTGCGGGGGAGGTCGGATCGCGGAGCGATCCGGGAGGGGGAAATACTTCACAGAGCACTCAGTAATCGCGATTTACGGCAATGTTCCCCCACCCCAACCCTCCCCCGCAAGCGGGGGAGGGAGCGCGCTGCCGGTGCGGCAGCCGCTTCACTCTCAGTGGATCATGCACTAAGCGCCGGAGGCGAAGTGAGTATGGCAGGCGCAGCCGCACGAAAGTTGCCGATAGGCGTCAGCGTAAAGCGCGCGCCCGAATCCGCCGCTCTGCTCGCGTGGTACGACCGCCATCGCAGGTCACTGCCGTGGCGCGCGGCACCCGGCGAGCGGCCGGACACCTACCGCGTGTGGCTTTCCGAAATCATGCTGCAGCAGACCAATGTGACGGCGGTGGCGCCGTACTACGCGCGCTTTCTCGCGCGCTGGCCGAATGTGCAAAGGCTGGCGCGCGCATCGCTCGCCGATGTGCTCAAGCTCTGGGCCGGGCTTGGGTACTACGCGCGCGCGCGTAATCTGCACGCCTGCGCTCAGGCCGTGGTCGAGAAGCATGGCGGCCGCTTTCCCGCGACTGAAAGTGAATTGCGCACGCTGCCGGGGATCGGAACCTATACCGCGGCGGCGATCACGGCGATTGCCTTCGATCGCCGCGCAGTCGCCGTCGACGGCAATGTCGAGCGCGTGGTGGCGCGGCTGTTCGCGGTCGCCGACCAATTGCCGGCGGCGAAGCCGCAGATCAAACGTCTCGCCGAGACGCTGCTCCCGCACGGCCGCTTTGGCGATTTCGCCCAGGCGCTGATGGATCTCGGCGCCACCATCTGTACGCCGAGAAACCCGGCCTGCGCGCTTTGTCCCTGGCAAGCGGCGTGTATCGCGAACGCGCGCGGCAATCCGGAAACCTTTCCGCGCAAGACGCGCAAGGCCGTAGGACGACTGCGCCGCGGCGTGGCCTTTGTCGTCACGCGCCCCGACGGCGCGATCCTCCTGCGCACGCGCCCGCCCAAAGGCTTGCTCGGCGGTATGACCGAAGTGCCGACCACGCAATGGTCCGCGAATTTCGATCGAAACGGCGCCCTGCGGGAAGCGCCCGTGAACGGCCGCTGGCGCAAGCTGCCCGGCCTTGTCACCCACACGTTTACCCATTTTCCGCTTGAACTCATCGTTTATAAGACCCGCGTTGCGCTAAAAGTCGCCGCGCCTGCCGGCACGCGCTGGGCGCCGAAGCAAGACCTTGCCAACGAAGCGCTGCCGAACGTCATGCGCAAAGTCATCGCGCACGCGCTCGGCGATAAAGGACCGTCATGACCGAGACACCCTCGAACCTGAGCGAACGCTATCCCGATCCCTTGGTGCAGGTCCTCGACCCGCGCTTTGCCAAATACCGGTTGCCGCTGGCAAGCGTCGAGCGGCTCGCCACCGGCATGCGCTGGAGCGAAGGCCCGGTCTATTTTGGCGACGCCCGCTGCCTGCTGTGGAGCGACATCCCGAACAACCGCATCATGCGCTGGGACGAAGAGACCGGTGCGGTGTCGGTATTCCGCAAACCTTCCAACTTCGCCAACGGCAACACCCGCGACCGGCAAGGCCGGCTCGTCACTTGCGAGCATGACGCCCGCCGCGTCACCCGCACCGAATATGACGGCGCGATCGCTGTGGTCTGCGACAATTTCGCCGGCAAGAAGCTCAATTCGCCCAACGATCTGGTGGTGAAATCCGACGGTTCGATCTGGTTCACCGATCCGAAGTTCGGCATCCTCGGCTACTACGAAGGCCGCGTGGCGCAAGCCGAGAACGAAATGAATGTCTATCGCGTCGACGGCGGCACCGGCACCGCGACGATCGTCGCCGACGGCATCAACGCGCCCAACGGGCTGGCGTTCTCGCCCGACGAGAAAAAACTCTACGTCGTGGAGTCGCGCAGCGAGCCGCGCCGCATTTTGAGCTACGACGTGACCGGAAACGGCAACAAGCTCGCCAACGGAAAAATCCTCATCGATGCCGGCCCGGGTGGCACTCCCGACGGCTTCCGCTGCGATATCGACGGCAATCTCTGGTGCGGCTGGGGCATGACGCCGGCGCTCGACGGCGTGCGGATATTCTCGCCGCAAGGCGAACCGCTCGGGCATATCGCGTTGCCCGAGCGCTGCGCCAACGTTTGCTTCGGCGGCCGCCATCGCAACCGCCTGTTCATGGCGGCGAGTCACTCGCTCTATTCGCTCTATGTCAACATCCAAGGCGCGCCGGGCGGGTGACGAATTGCCGGCCACGGCCGGCGAGCGCAAGACAAACTTGTCCGCTTTCGGAGGATTGTGTTGCAAAACTCGGCGAGGGACCGCTGGCGCGCAATATTTGAATCGAGACAGACAGTTTTTTGAATCAATGTTGCGCAATGACGCATGATCTTGAATCATTATTTCGCGCGCGACCACTCAAAATAGTTTTGCAACACAATCAGGTCAAAGCGGTTGCGGCAGAATTCTTCTCGATTTATTCCGCGGCTTCCGCCGTATCCGCGCGCACTTTCGCGCGCAAGCTATCGATCGAGATCAGCCCCTTGGGAGTCTCAAGGTGCCAGAACGTCCAGCCGTTGCAGGCATCGAGGCCCTGCGCCAGCGCGCCCATGCGATGGATCGAGCCCACCGACTCTCCCAGCGCGACCGCGCCATCGGCGCGCACCAGCGCGCGGTGGCGGCGCTTGGCATCGACCAGCTTGGCGCCGGGGGACACCATCCCGCGTTCCAGCAAGGCGGAAAACGGCACGCGCGGCGCTTCGCGCGCGGTCATAAACGGCGCCAGCGTCGGCGCCTGCAGCGGCTTTGTTTCGGCAATGCGTTTTTCGGCCGCCGTGGCATAGCCCGCGTCGCGCTCAAAGCCGACAAAACGGCGGCCGAGCCGCTTGGCCACCGCGCCGGTGGTGCCGGTGCCGCAGAACGGGTCGAGCACCAGATCGTCGGGGCGCGAGCTTGCCAGGATCACGCGCGCCAGCAGCGCTTCCGGCTTTTGCGTCGGATGCAGCTTCTTGCCGTCGAGCCCTTTGAGCCGCTCCTCGCCAGTACACAATGGAATGGTCCAGTCCGAGCGCACCTGGATGTCTTCATTGCCGGCCTTGAGCGCTTCGTAATTGAAAGTATAGCCGCGCCCGCCATCCTCGCGCGCCGCCCAGATCAGCGTCTCGTGCGCGTTGGTGAAGCGCCGGCCGCGGAAGTTCGGCATCGGATTGGTTTTGCGCCATACCACGTCGTTGAGAATCCAGAATCCCAAATCCTGCAAGATCGTGCCGACACGAAAGATGTTGTGGTACGAGCCGATCACCCACAAGGTTCCGCTCGGCTTGAGCAGCCGGCGGCAGGCGAGCAGCCACGCGCGGGTGAAATCGTCATAGGCTGAAAAGCTCGCGAACCGGTCCCAATCGTCGTCGACGGCATCGACGCGCGAATCGTCGGGGCGCTTGAGCTCGCGCTTGAGTTGCAGATTGTACGGCGGATCGGCGAAAACCAGATCGGCCGAGCCGGCGGGCAGTTTCGCCATCTCGGCGACGCAATCGCCGACAACGATGCGCGACGATGGCTGCGCCGATGGCGGCGACTCAAAACTAACGCGGGGCGCCCGACTGGACGCCCCGCGACGCGGTACAACCATGACTCAGTACTCTGACTCAGGAGACGCGGCCGGCGACGCGGAACCTACAACCGACTTGTCCGCATAGTGCAGCGTCAAAGTAAAAAAAGGTTTATCGTCGCGCTGGCGGCGAAAATATCTGGCGACCATATAAAATCAGTCATGACGCCATGCTCAATATGATATTTTTGCGCGCGCGCCGGTAGACGCGGCGACGCGAGTCGGCAAAAATTGCCGGGTTGCTGACGATGAAACTGACATCGGCAACAACAGCGACGGAGTGCAATGAATGCGCTGGGACGATTTGCCACGCAGCGACAATATCGACGACCGCCGTGGCGATGACGGCGGCGACGGCTATGAGGGCAATGACGGCGGTCGCGGCTTTGGCATTCCCATCGGCGGTGGTGGAATTCGCATCGGCACGATACTGGTGCTGGGCTTGGTCGGCTGGGCGCTCGGCATCGACCCGAATCTGCTGATCGGCGGGGCGGAGATCATTGGCGGCGCCCCTACGCGCTACGAGCAGCCATTGCGCGAAGCGCATCGCCCCACCGGCCAGCCAGCTGACCAGACCGGACAGTTCGTCTCGGCGATCCTCGGCAGCGCCGACGTGCAATGGACACAGCTTTTCGCGCAGCAGCGCATCGCTTATCAGCGACCGCGGCTGATCTTGTTCAGCAATCGCACCCACGCGGGGGCCTGCGGCGACGCGCGCAGCGCCATGGGTCCGTTCTATTGTCCGGGCAGTCGCGAAATCTATCTCGACACCTCGTTCTTTCGCGATCTGGAGCGCCGCTTCCAAGGGTGCCGCGGCAAGGCCTGTGAGTTTGCGCAGGCTTACGTGATCGCACACGAGGTCGGCCATCACGTGCAGAACCTGCTCGGGATTATACCCAAGGTGCAGCAGGCGCAGCGCGCCACCGGCAACAAGGTCGAGTCCAACCGGCTGCAAGTGCGTGTCGAGTTGCAGGCGGATTGCTTCGCCGGCATCTGGGCGCATCACGCCGAGCAGAAATGGAAATTGCTTCAGCCGGGCGATATCGAAGCGGCGCTCCAGACCGCGGCCGCGATCGGCGACGATATGCTGCAAAAGCGCGGGCAGGGCCATGTTGTGCCCGACAGCTTCACCCATGGCTCGTCCGAGCAGCGTAAGCGCTGGTTCACCACCGGCTTTAAGGCAGGTAGCATCGTGGCCTGTGATACGTTCAAAGCACAGCAGTTCTAAATGATAGTCGAGTTGTCTACCTCCCCCTGAAAGGGGGAGGTCGCCCGCCGAAGCCCGACCCGCCTTCGCGCTCAGCGCTTCGGCGTGCAAGAGGGCGAAGGCGTGGCGGGTGGGGGTCAACGGCGGCGCATCAAGTTAAATTCTTAGCGACCCCCACCATAGCCGATGCTTCGCATCGGCGTTCTTGACGTAAAGAACGGCGGCCGAAGGCCGCCTCCGCCCTCCCCCTTTCAGGGGGAGGGAATATAGTATCGACGGTTTGACTGATGCTTCACCAGCAACGACGAAACAGCGCCATGCCCGGCATCGATGAAACCCGCCAGTTTGTGCCGCTCAAAATTGCGGTGCTCACAATTTCCGACACGCGCGCGCTCGCCGACGACAAGTCGGGTACGACGCTCGCCGAACGCATTATCAAGGCCGGCCACGCGGTCGGCGCACGCGCGATCGTGACCGATGACGTGGAAAAAATCCGCGCGCAGGTGAAAGCCTGGATCGCTGATCCTGCGATCGACGTCATCGTCACCACCGGCGGCACCGGCTTTACCGGCCGCGACGTGACGCCGGAAGCGATCGAGCCGTTGTTCGAGAAGCGCATGGAAGCCTTCTCGACGCTCTTTATGCTGGTGAGCCACCAAAAAATCGGCACTTCGGCGATCCAGACCCGCGCCACCGCCGGCGTTGCGGGCGCCACCTACATCTTCTGTCTGCCGGGCTCGCCCGGCGCCTGCAAAGATGCCTGGGACGAGATACTCGTCCACCAGCTCGATTACCGCTATCGCCCGTGCAACTTCGTCGAGCTCATGCCGCGGCTCGACGAGCACCTGCGCCGCCCCAAGGCCAAGGGCGCGACGGTGTGATCGCGCCTTTACAGCAACATCAAGCTAACCTCAACTCTGTTCCCTCCCACTGAAAGAGGGAGGGTCAGGGTGGGGTTCTTTACAAAATCGATGTTGTACCGTCGGCGACCCCCACCCGCCACGCCTTCGCCCTACGGGCTACGGCGGGCGACCTGCCCCTTTCAGGGGGAGGTAAGTGAAACAGTTGCCGTGTACGTCTTGCCCGATGCTGCACTGTTCGCAGTCTTTGAGCGCAAATGCGTCAGCCCGGCTCCATGCCCTTGGTCTTGAGCACCGGAATGGCCGCGGGCGCTTTGAGAAATTCGATGAATTTCCGTGCGGCCTGCGCATCCTTGGAACCGGGGCTGATGCCTGCGGTCCACACCGTATAGCTCTGAATCTCCGCCGGCAGCGGCCCGGCGAGCTCGGCGCCGGCAATCGGCAGGATTTCGCTGATGAGCGTGAAAGCGAACTCCGCCTTGCCTTCGACGACGTTCGCGGCGGTCAGGCCGGAGCGGGTCTCCAGCACGGTTTTGTCCTTGAGCTGATCGGTGAGACCGAGGCGGCCGATCAGACTTGCCATGAGGGTGCCGCTTTGGCCCTCCTTGGAATAGGCAATCGCCTTGGCATTGATGAGCATGCGCTTGAATGAATCGACCGTGCTGATGTCCGGTTTTGGTGCGCCGGCGCGGATCGCCACTCCGATGCCGATCTTGGCGACATTGTTTTGCGAGCCGGCCGCGACCTTGCCGCCCTTGACCAAGTCCTCGACCATGGCTGGCGTAAGGATGACGACGTCAAAAGTTTCGCCGCCGTCGATCTGCCGCTTGAGCGGAACTGCGGTGCCGAAGGTCGCCTTGACCTTGTGTTCGCTTGCGCGTTCGAACTGCGGGATCAGCGCCTCAAGCGCGGTCTTCACCGCGACGGAGCTGATGACTTTGATCTCGGCGGCGCTGGCCGCAAAGCTTGCGGCTAACAAGGCGGCCAGTCCGATCGTCAGTGCAGTCGGTAATTTGGCTTTCATGGTGTTTCCTCCCTGACACAGATGCCAGCCGCGTCTCGTGCGCCGCTCGGCAGTCGTGCATTCGACCCATTCGGTCGCTGTTAGAATAACACTCGTAGCGGCTGAAATCCGCAACAAAGTGATCCGTGGTCCCAAGGCACGGCTGATAAGCATTCAACGCGGCTCGCGTTGCGATTTGCGCCGCTTCGGGCTGCTCTGTTCCGTCCAGTAAGGCGAGCGCGGGTTATGAATGCAGAACGACGTTGTGCCCCATAAGAACATATCGGCACGGCACTGCTCGAACGTGCGGTAGTGGCACATGGCAACCACCCAGTCGCCTCCCTTGTTGGCTTGCAGGCACCACGGCGGCTCGTATTGGGCATGGCTCGGTCCGGCGCCGATCAACACAGCTGCCGTAGACATCGCAAGGAACATGCTCCGCATCGCCGCGTCCTCCCGCTGAAGAATCAACCGCCAATTCTTGGATCAATAAGCCTTGGATCAACAAGTCTTGGATCAATAAGCCTTGGAACAACAATAGGCCCCGAGAGTGGTCACAAGCGAGGCCGCATGCGAGGCCAAAAGCGAGGCGCTTGAGCGACGATCTTTGGATCAATCCGCCGATCTGCCAGTCGGACCATTTCATGGCGAATAATGTTCTTGTTTTGTTCACAAGTTTCGGCTATCAATGGCAGCCATGCCCCGCTCATCCACAGCCCGTCGCAGCCCGCCGGCGCCGATGCTCTCCGCGCCGGCGGGCGATCCCGCCGATGTCGGCATTCTTGGTAACTGGGTTGACAGCGCGCGCCGGCGCGGACGCGGCACGCTTTCCAATGCGTCCGGCCGCTTTGAACCGATCGCTCGCATTGCCTTCGATGACGGCTGGCAGAGCCTCGACGAATTGCCGCAGTTTGCCACCACTGTGAGCATCGACTCGGCACGCAAGATCATCACCCGCAACAACTCGCCCGACATTCCCTTTGACCGCTCGATCAATCCCTATCGTGGCTGCGAGCACGGCTGCGTCTATTGCTATGCGCGGCCGACGCATGCCTATCTCGGTCTCTCGCCCGGGCTCGATTTCGAATCCAAGCTGTTTGTAAAGCCCGACGCGCCGGCGCTGCTTGAGCGCGAATTGTCGGCGCCGGGCTACGAGCCGCGCATGCTCGCGATCGGCACCAACACCGATCCCTACCAGCCCATCGAGCGCAAGTATCAGGTGATGCGCGGCATCCTCGAAGTGCTGGAACGTGCCGGCCATCCGGTCGGCATTGTCACCAAATCGGCGCTCATTCTGCGCGATCTCGACATTCTCGCCCGCATGGCAGAGCGCAATCTGGTCAAGGTCGCGCTCTCGGTCACCACGCTCGATGCCAGCCTCGCGCGCAAAATGGAGCCGCGCGCCGCCACTCCCGCCCGCCGGCTCGAAGCCTTGCGCCAATTGGCGGGCGCGGGGGTGCCGACATCGGTCATGGTGGCGCCTGTGATACCTGCGATCAATGATGCCGAGATCGAGCGCATTCTCGATGCCGCGGCGCTCGCAGGCTGCAAGGGCGCGGGCCATGTGATCTTGCGGCTGCCGCTTGAACTGCGCGAATTGTTCCGCGAATGGCTCAAAGAGAATTTCCCCGATCGCGAGAGTCATGTGTTCAAGCTGATCCGCGACATGCGTGGCGGCAAGGACTACGATTCAACCTTCGGCAAGCGCATGACCGGCACCGGACCTTATGCCTGGATGATCGGCCGCAGATTCGAGACCGCCTGCGCCAAACTCGGCCTCAACCGGAGCAAGTCTCCGCTTACCACCGCGCATTTTCGCCCGCCGCGGCCGCGCGCGCAGCAATTGAGCTTGTTCGGGCCTGACTGAGCGGGTTGTCCACGCAAGGTCCTGCGCGCAATGCAAGAAGATTGACTTGAGCGCAGTCGCGCGCAGGATCGTGCGCGATGAGTCTCGCCGCACAACGCGCCCGCCTGCCGCTCTACGAGCCGATTGCGCGTCCAACCTTTGCGCGCGAGCGCGCGGCGCTCAGGCGCGGGATTTGGCCGGTCGCCGGTTGCGACGAGGCGGGCAGGGGCCCGCTTGCCGGTCCGGTGGCCGCCGCCGCCGTCATTCTCGATCCCAAGCGAATTCCCAGGGGTCTCGACGATTCAAAGAAGCTCAATCCGGAACAACGCGAAAGACTCTATCTGCAGATTTGTTCCAGCGCCGAAGTGGCCGTCGCCTTTGCCTCCACCGCCCGCATCGACCGCGACAACATCCGGCAAGCTTCACTATGGGCGCTGGCGCGCGCGGTCGCGGCGCTGCCAAAGGCCCAGCTCGTGTTCGTCGACGGCTGCGACCGCATCGATATCGCTTGCGAATGCCGCCCGGTCATCCATGGCGACGCCCTGGTGGCTTCGATTGCCGCAGCCTCCATTGTCGCCAAGGTCACGCGCGACCGGCTGATGATACGGCTCGGGGCAATGCATCCCGGCTACGGCTTTGAACGCCACATGGGCTATAGCGTGCCCGAGCATTTCGCAGCCCTCAAACGGCTCGGGCCTACGATTCATCACCGCCGGTCGTTCGCTCCGGTCGCGGCATTCTACGGCACCACCGGCAATGATCCGGATAACGATCCGGATAAAGTGACCGATCCGGATAGTGTGAGCGTGTTGCCTCTCTAGTGCCCGCGCGCTAGATCGTATCCCGTTGGTGTTGAGCGATTTCCAAACCCCGCTCATTCCCGCGGAAGCGGGAATCCAGATGTTGAAAGCTTGGAATCTCAGCTCTGGGTCCCCGCCGTCAGGGCGTTCACGCCCGTCTTCGACGGGCTATGCGCGGGGACGAGCGAATCCTTGGGCAGATTCTACGCGCGCGACATACGCGCTAGTCACATGGGTAGGTCTGTGCGGTAACGATGCTCCACGTCACGCTCTTTGTCGAATTCCTGCGTTCGCGCCCGCAGCTCACGGTCTGGGTGATGGCGCTTGTGCAAGGCGTGCTGTGGACGCTGGTGCCGGTATTTTTCTATTCCGCGCCGCCTGGTCAACTCCCCGAAACAATCGCCATCGGTCATGAATTCCAGCTTGGCACCTATTTGGGGCCGCCGCTGGCCTACTGGCTCGCCGACGTCGCCTACGCCGCCGGCAGGTTCGGGGTCTATCTGCTCGCGCAAGCTTGCGTTGTCGTGACTTATTGGGCGGTTTTTACGCTCGGCTGCGCGATCGTGGGCGCGCGTCACGCCGCCTTCGCGGTGGTGCTGATGGGCGGCATTTACGCCTTCACGGTGCCGACGCCGGAGTTCGGGCCCGCGGTGCTTGCCATGGCGCTATGGGCGCTAGCGCTGCTGCATTTCTGGCGGGCGGCGGGCGAGGGGCGTCTCGTCTATTGGCTCGCGCTCGGTTTGGATCTCGGGCTCCTGCTGCTCACCAGTTATGCTGCGATCATCCTGGTCGCTCTGTTGCTCGCGTACCTGCTCATTACCGAGCGCGGGCGCGCGCAATTTACCGACATCGGACCCTGGATCGCCGGCATCGTTATTGTGCTGCTCAATTTTGCGCAATTGATCTGGCTCGATCATCCGCGCGGCGCCGCGCTGGCGCCGGCCGCGATGAACCTCCAGGCAAATCCCATGGCCGGCCTGCGCCTGCTCGCGTGGCTTATAGCCGCGCATGCCGGGCTTGCCATAATCGTTGTGCTCGCCATCGGACTGCCGGCGATGCAGCGCAAGGAGCGGCCGACGGTCGATCGCGCGCCGGTCGATCCCGACGGCCGATACTTCATCTATTTCTTTGCGCTCGCGCCCGCTGTCGCGATGACCATATTCGCCATGCTGTTCGGAGGAACCGCGCCGATTCCGGTCGCCCCGCTTGCGGTGCTCTCCGGACTAGCCGTCATGGCAGCCGCACCCGACAGCGTGCGGCTCGTGCATCAGCGCTTCGCCGGCTACGTCTGGGCCGCGCTGGTCATTCTTCCGCCGCTGCTGGCGATCGGCGCCGTCACCGCGCTGCCGTGGATCTACCGGCTTGATCTCGGCATCGGCCAGCCGGCGGCCGAGATGGGGCGCTTCTTCGGCGAAAGTTTCCAGCGCCGTACCGGCAAGCCGCTTGCGATTGTGGCCGGCGATGAGCGCACCGCCGCGCTCATCGCGCTCACGGCGCCGAGCCGCCCGAGCCTTTATCTTGACGCTACGCCCGAGCGCACGCCCTGGATAAGCAGGCAGGACATCGAGAGCAAAGGGGCCGTGGTGGTGTGGCCGACCACCGACACCACCGGCGCGCCGCCGGCAGCGATCCGGGCGCGCTTCCCCGATCTCGTGCCGGACGTGCCGCGCGTCTTCGCGCGTCCGGTGCAAGGCCGCCTGCAGCTCACGCGCATCGGCTGGGGCGTGATCCGCCCGCGCAGCGCGGTGTCCGAACCGCTGGCACTGCCACAGCCACAAGCGCAACCTCAGCCACCGCCACCGCCGGAGCCTCAACCGCCGCCACTGGTGCAGCCACCGCCGCCGCAGGCACAACCTCAGCCGCGGCCGCAAGCACAGCCACCGCAGCGGCCGCAGCAGCGGCAACAGCAGCAACCACAGCCGCGATAACGGCTTCTGTCAAATTCCGCATGGCGGCCAAAAATTCCTGCCGATCCGCGGTGAACCTTACGCCGTGAGCGCCTTCCTGATCGCCAGAAAATCCCGCCAGGCCAGCCGTTTGGCGATGGGCGTGCGCAGGAGATAGGCCGGATGCAGCGTCGGCATGGCGCGGATCTCGCGCGTGCCGCTGGCAAAATTGAACCAGCGCCCGCGCATCTTTAGAATTCCTTCCTTGACGCCGAGCAAGGTCTGCGCCGACGGCCCGCCCAGGCAGACCAGTACGTCGGGGTCGCAAAGCGCGATCTGGCGCAAGAGGAATGGCAGGCAGATCGCCGCCTCTTGCGGCGTCGGCGTGCGGTTGCCGGGCGGCCGCCACGGCACGATATTGGCGATATAGGCTTGCGTGCGGTCGAGCTCGATCGCTGCGAGCATGCGATCGAGCAGCTTGCCCGAGCGGCCGACGAAGGGCAGACCCTGCCGATCCTCCTCGTAACCCGGAGCCTCACCCACCAACATTATGCGCGCGCGTGGGTTGCCGTCGGCGAACACGAGCTGCGTGGCGGTGGCCTTGAGCGCGCAACCCTCGAAGCGATCAAGAATGCCCCGCAACGCGTCGAGCGAAGCGGCGCTGCGCGCAGCCTCGCGCGCCGCCATCACCGCGGCATCCGGCGAGAGCGGCGCCGCGCTGCTGCTCCCTCCCCCAGGGAACCCGGGCTTGCCCGGGTTCCCCCTTATCGTGCGCAAGTCGGGCAAGCCCGACTTGCGTTGGGGGAGGGTTGGGGAGGGGGGTGAACTTAACCGATCAGCGCGTTCCGATGCGGCGCTCACGCCAGAAACGGATTGAATGACAGGAGCGGGTTGCGGTGACGGTGCAGTGAGTAAATCATTTGGTGTCTCGCCGACCGCGCAATCGACTCCTGCCTCGGTATAGAAGGCGAGCAATTCGCGGGCGGCGTCGGCGCGGTTTTGGTTCATGGCTGAGCGGCATTCTTTACCACAGCCGAGCGCGCGCTGGCGATTGTGGCTGCGGCGCAAACGTGGAAAAAGGGGGCGAGGAGACCGCCATGGCCGAATCGTCCGCGCGCGAGGCAATGGAATTCGACGTTGTCATCGTCGGCGCCGGGCCTGCCGGGCTCGCCGCCGCGATCCGGCTCAAGCAGATTTCTCCCGCCATCAGCGTGGTCGTGGTCGAGAAGGGCTCCGAGGTCGGCGCGCATATTCTCTCCGGCGCGGTGATCGATCCGGTAGCGCTCGATCGATTACTGCCCGAGTGGCGCAGCGAAGACACGCCGATCAAGACCGCCGTCACAAGCGACCGCTTCTACTGGCTGGGACCTTCCGGCGCGCTGCGCCTGCCCAATATTCTGCTGCCGCCGCTGATGGGCAACCACGGCAATTTCATTGTCTCGCTCGGCAATGTCTGCCGCTGGCTTGCGCGCAAGGCCGAGGCGCTTGGCGTCGAGATCTATCCCGGCTTTGCCGCCACCGAGCTGCTTTATGACGGCGATGCGGTCGCCGGCATCGCCACCGGCGACATGGGCATCGGCAAGGACGGCAAGCCCAAAGACAGCTTCACCCGCGGCATGGAGCTGCGCGCGAAATACACGCTGTTCGCGGAAGGCGCGCGCGGAAGTCTATCGAAGACTTTGCTGGCGAAATTCCAGCTCGACCGCGCAAGCGAGCCGCAAAAATTCGGCATCGGTCTCAAGGAACTCTGGCAGGTCGCGCCAGACAAGCACCGGCGCGGACTGGTGCAGCACACATTCGGCTGGCCGCTCGACAATGCGACCGGCGGAGGATCATTCCTTTATCACCTCGACGAAAATCTGGTCTCGGTTGGTTTTGTGCTCCATCTCAATTACCGCAATCCCTATCTTTCCCCGTTCGAGGAATTTCAGCGTTTCAAGACCCATCCGCTGGTGCGCGACACAATCGAAGGCGGCAAGCGGCTCTCCTATGGCGCCCGCGCGCTCACCGAGGGCGGATTTCAGTCGGTGCCCAAGCTGGTCTTTCCCGGCGGCGCGTTGCTCGGCTGTGCTGCCGGCTTCATGAACGTGCCGCGCATCAAGGGCAGCCACAACGCCATGCTTTCAGGCATGCTGGCCGCCGAGCATGCGGCGGCAGCGCTTAAAGCCGGCCGCGCGCGCGATGAACTTGACGGCTACGAGGCGGCCTGGCGCTCCTCCGACATCGGCCGTGATTTATGGCGGGTGCGCAATGCCAAGCCGCTGTGGTCGAAGCTCGGCACGTTTATCGGCATCGCGGCCGGCGGCCTCGACATGTGGGCCAATACGTTTGGCCTTTCGCTCTTTGGCACGCTCGGCCACGGCAAGCCGGATTCGGACACCTTGCTTTCCGCGGCGCGCTGCCGGCCGCTCGTCTATGCCAAGCCCGACGGCAAGTTCACCTTCGACCGTCTCTCCTCGGTGTTTCTCTCCAACACCAATCACGAGGAAGACCAGCCGCGCCATCTCAAGGTCGCCGACATGGCGCTGCTAAAGTCCTCCGAGCACGATATTTTTGCTGGACCCTCGCAGCGTTATTGCCCGGCCGGCGTTTATGAGTGGGCCGATGAGGGTGGCGCGCCGAAGTTCGTGATCAACGCGCAGAACTGCGTGCACTGCAAGACCTGCGATATCAAGGACCCCAACCGCAACATCGCATGGGTGGCGCCCGAAGGCGGCGGCGGGCCGAATTACCAGAATATGTGAAGGCTACTATTTGGGTTCAGGCTTGGCCGGGCTATTAATCGTACACCTCGCGCCGGTGGCCGACGGTGACGACGAGAACGATAAAACGGCCATCTTCGATCGAAGCAACGATGCGGTAATCGCCGACGCGGTAGCGCCACAGACCCTTAAGATCGTGCGTGAGCGGACGGCCGAAGCGGCGCGGGTCCTCGGCGGTGGCGATGCTTTTGCGGAGATATCGCAGAATGAGTCTCTGGGCTTCGGCGCCGAGCTTGCGCAGATCGCGCGCCGCGTCGGGATCGAACTCGACGCGCCAGACATGTTCATCGCTCATCACATTTTCTTAGGTAGCTTCGTCCAGCTCGCGCTCGATCGTTTCGAGCGTAATCCGCCGTCTGTCATGCGCGAGTCGCCGCTGCGCGAGGTGATAATCTTCAAGGTCCTCGATATGACGCAGGATCGCTTCCCGCGCATAAAAGCTCTTGGTCCGGCCGGTTTTCTTGGCCAGAGCTTCCAGGCGCTTTTCGATCAGGGCAGGGAGGCGCAAGGCAAGCATGTCAGATTTCCTCATTTACTATACATGTATAGCAAACTGGCCTCCAAACAAGCGGCTTCCAAGCCATGTAATAAGCGCCCCCAATAGATTACTCCGATTTGCCATATCGGCCACGATACCGACACATCATGGCTATCATCGTGGATTAGCCATACTGGCGACTGCGGCCGGTCGTTATCCTTGCGAAAGGCCTGCAAAAAGGCCATTCTGCCACTGACTCGCATTCTGCCACTGACTCGAAAGGGTGGTGCCGCAGTGCCTCCCAGGGAGACCGGCGAACCGTGACCGTTCCTAATATTTGCCAGCGGCTTACTGGCGTCTTTGTCGGCGCGGTGCTGCTGATGCTGCCGGGCGCGCCTGCGGCCCAAACATCATCACCATCGCGACCGACCATCCTCTCGATGCGAGAGCTGGCGCGCATCTCGCCGACGGGAAATTATCTCGCTGCCCGGCATGCCGGTGCGCAGCGCGACGCCGCCGCGGCTTCGGCGTACTTCCGTGCCGCGCTGCGTGCTGATTCGCGCAATAGCGAACTGCTTGAGCGCGCTTTTCTGGCCACTCTCGCCGAAGGCGATATCGACGAAGCCATGCGGCTTGCCGAACGCATCGTGCAGATCGACCGTTCCGATCGCGTCGCACGCTTGGTGCTTGGCATTCGCGCACTCAAGCAAAAACAATACGCGCTCGCGCGCCAGCATTTTTCTCAGTCGACCCGCGGGCCGATTACCGATCTGACCGCGACGCTGCTCTCCGCCTGGGCGCTCTACGGCGCCAACGACGCAAAAGGCGCAATCGAGGGCATCGATCGTCTCACCGGTCCTGATTGGTATCCGGTGTTCAAGGATTTGCATGCGGGCCTGATCCTCGATCTTGCCAACTCCAAGAAGGAAGCCGGCAAGCGCTTCGAGCGCGCCTACCAGCTCAATACGTCGTCGCTGCGATTGGTCGAGTCCTATGGCAGCTGGCTCTCGCGCAATGCATCCAAGGAAGAGGCGCTCAAGGTCTTCACCACCTTCGACAACGCGTTGCCGCGCCACCCGCTGATTTTGCAGGCGATGAATCGAATCAAAGGCGAATCGTCTTCCGTCTCGATTCCCGCCGAAGCAGTCCCGCTCCGCCCGGGTCAGAGCGGAGATTTTGTCAAGCGCGTGCAGACCGCGCTTGGCCTCAAGGCCGACGGCAATTACGGAGCTACCACCGAGCGCGCGGTGAAAAGCTTCCAGCAGCAGAACGGTCTGCGCGTCGACGGCATTGTCGGTTCGACCACCTTGGACAAGTTAAAGCTTTCAAAACCAAGCGGAATTTCGGGCGAAGCCCTGCCCCCGCTGGTTTCGACACCGCAAGATGGTGGCGCCGAAGTGCTCTACGGCATCGGCTCCGCGCTCGGGCGCCGGGGCGACGATGATCCTGGCCTCGTCTATCTGCAGCTCGCGCTCTATCTGGCACCCGGTCATTCGCTTGGACTGCTCTCGCTTGCCGATATTTATGAGCAGCTCAAGAAGCCTCAGCTTGCGATCAAGTTCTACGAGATGGTGCCGCGCGATTCGCCTCTGCGCCGCAATTCCGAAATTCAGCTGGCGAGCGGTCTCGATGCGCTCGACCGCATCGATGAAGCCAAGACGCGGCTTAACAAGCTGATCGCCGATAGGCCGGATGATATTGAAGCGATCATGGCGCTCGGCAACATCGTGCGCGGGCGCAAGCAGTATGCCGAGTGCGCCAAGGTCTACAGCCGCGCCGTTGCGACCATCGCGACGTCCGAACGCTCGAACTGGCCGCTATTCTATTTCCGCGGCATTTGCTTCGAACGCGATAAGCAGTGGGACAAGGCCGAGGCCGACCTCAAGATGGCGCTCAAGCTTTATCCCGATCAGCCGCATGTGCTCAATTACCTTGGCTATTCGTGGATCGACCAAGGCATCAACCTCGACGAAGGCATGCGCATGATCCGCCGCGCCGTCGATCAGCGGCCCGAAGACGGTTACATCGTCGACTCACTCGGCTGGGTCTATTACCGGCTCGGCGATTTTGGGGAGGCGATGAAACATCTGGAGCGCGCGGTCGAGCTCAAGCCCGACGATCCGACCATCAACGACCACTTGGGCGATGTCTATTGGCGCTTGGGCCGCACGCTTGAGGCGCAGTTCCAGTGGTCGCACGCGCGCGACCTCAAGCCCGAGCCCGACGAGCTGGCGAAGATTCTGGAAAAACTGAAATCCGGTCTCGCCGAGGAGCCCTCGTCTGCGGCCGATTCCGGCAAGCCGAAGAAGCCCCCCGGCGACGGCGGTTGATCCGGACCGATCGTGTCGTCGCCGGCTCGCGTCGCAATGTTTGAAGATGCGCCCGCCAAGGTCAATCTGACGCTTCTTGTCCGCGGCCGCCGTCGCGATGGCTATCACAATATCGCGAGCTTGGTCGCATTCGCCGATCTGGCAGACAAGCTCGCCTTCGTTCCCGGCGGTCCGCTCAAGCTCGTCGTGCGCGGACCGGCCGCTTCGGCGCTTGGCAGATTAGCCGACAATCTGGTGCTCAAGGCCGCACGCATGCTCGCCGCCGAGATCGATGGCCTTACGCTTGGCCGTTTCACTCTGACCAAGAACCTGCCGGTTTCCGCCGGACTTGGCGGCGGCTCGGCCGACGCGGCGGCGGCACTGCGTTTATTGGCCCGCGCCAATCGCCTCAAACGAAAAGACGCGCGAATTCTCAAGGTTGCGCACCGGATCGGCGCCGATGTGCCGGTCTGCTTGCAACCGCGCGCGCGCATGATGCGCGGCATTGGCCATATCTTGTCCAAACCTATCCGCATCCCGAGACTCCATGCGGTGCTGGTCAATTCCGGCGCTGTGCTCGCCACCAAAGATGTCTTCGCGCGCTATGACCGGCAAGAATTGCGCCGCCTTTCCAAACCGGCAGCCCGCGCTGCGGCTAAAAATACCACCAAGAATACGACCAAGCCTCGATCGCTCGCGGCATTCGTTGCAACACTTGCATCGGACTGCAATGATCTTGAACCGGCGGCAATCGCGCTTGCGCCTGCGATTTCAGCAGTGCTCGCGGCTCTGCGCACATCGTCCGGATGCCGGCTTGCGCGCATGTCGGGATCCGGCGCGACTTGTTTCGGTCTGTATGCTTTATCGCGCCAGGCGGCGGCGGCCGCCCGTAAAATCAAAGCCGCGCATCCGCGCTGGTGGGTGCACGCAAGCGCGCTGAGTTAGCAAGCGTTCTGAGTTTACATGCGCGATCAATACGTCCGCGCGGTGCAGAATTCGACCGCTTCCTCCAGCGCCTGCTTCAACCGCGACTCCGGGAACAGTGCGAGCGCGTCCTTGGCCATGGAGCCATAATGCTGCGCGCGCTGGATGGTGGCCTCGATCGCCCGGTGCTTGGTCATCAGGCCGATGGCGGTCTCCAGGTCGTTATCGGCGACCTCGCCCTTCTCCAGCGTGCGAATCCAGAACGCGCGCTCGCTTTCCGATCCGCGCCGGAATGACAGCACCACCGGCAAAGTAATCTTGCCTTCGCGGAAATCGTCGCCGACGTTCTTGCCGAGCTTGGCTGCCTTGCCGCCATAGTCGAGCACATCGTCCACCAGCTGGAAGGCGATGCCAAGGTTCATGCCGAACGAACGGCAGGCGGCCTGTTCGGATTTCGGGCGGGCGGTGAGCGCGGGGCCGACCTCGCAGGCCGCGGCGAACAGCTCGGCCGTCTTGGCGCGGATCACCGCGAGATATTCATCTTCGGTCGTGGCGGTATTCTTGGCCGCGGCCAGCTGCATCACCTCGCCCTCCGCGATCACGGCGGCGGCGGAAGACAGGATTGCGAGTGCACGCAGCGAGCCGACTTCGACCATCATCTTGAACGCCTGGCCGAGCAGGAAATCCCCGACCAGCACGCTGGCCTCGTTGCCCCACAACATGCGGGCGGCAAGCCGGCCGCGGCGCATCTCGCTCTCGTCCACCACGTCGTCGTGCAGAAATGTCGCGGTATGCATGAATTCGACCGCGGCCGCGAGCTTGACATGGCCATCGCCGGTATATCCGGTGAGCGCGGCCATGGCGACGGTGAGCATCGGGCGCAGCCGCTTGCCGCCGGACGTTATCAAGTGATTGGCCACCTCCGGGATCATCGTCACTTGCGATCCGGTATGCGACAGGATGACCCCGTTCACGCGTTCCATGTCGGGCGCGACCAGCTCCACCAACAGCTCGATCGTGGCGGGGGTTTGGCTAAAGGGGATGACAACGGCCAAGCGAGTAACTCCGAGAGGTTCGCAAAAAGGACGCGCAAGAATAGAAACGCTATGCTAATCGGGCAAGTGCGTTTGATACCCAATGTTTGATACCCAAGTGCGTTAGATAACCAAGCGCGTCGGCTACCGGTGCGACAACCGATCCCATGATTCGGAAGGCCGGTGGGAGAGCTTTCATGCTGCGGACGACAGAGACCGCCAAAATCGAGGCCAAAGTTCTCGGCCAGCACACGGTCGCGATCCTGATACCTTGTTATAATGAACAAGCCGCCATCGGTACCGTCATCGCCGATTTTAAGGCGGCAGTACCCGACGCCGACATCTATGTCTACGACAACAATTCGAGCGATCGCACGGTTGAAGCGGCGGCCAAGGCTGGTGCGCTGGTGCGGCGTGAACCGCACCAGGGCAAAGGCCACGTGGTACGGCGGATGTTTGCCGATGTGGAAGCCGACATCTATTTATTGGTGGATGGCGATGCCACTTATGATGCCCCGAGTGCCCGCGCCATGATTGCTTGCCTGCTTGCCGACCGGCTCGACATGGTGGTCGCCGCGCGTGTCGATCGCGAGCAGTCTGCCTACCGCTCAGGCCACCGTTTCGGCAATTGGCTGTTGACCGGATTCGTCGCCCATGTTTTCGGGCACGCGTTTAGTGACATGCTCTCGGGCTACCGCGTGTTTTCGCGCCGCTTTGTGAAATCATTTCCGGTGCTGTCCGGCGGCTTCGAGATCGAAACCGAGCTGACCATTCATGCGCTCGAACTTGACCTGCCGGTCGCGGAAATAAAGACGCCCTATTACGCCCGGCCGGCGGGCTCGACCTCGAAACTCAGCACTTGGCGCGATGGTCTTCGCATCCTCTGGACCATCCTCAAGCTCTATCGCTCCGAACGTCCGCTGCCGTTCTTCTCCGCGGTTGGCATATCGCTCGGCTTCATTTCGATTGGCCTCGGCATTCCGATCGTGTCGACCTTCCTGCGTGAAGGCATCGTGCCGCGGCTGCCGACCGCGGTGCTCGCGACCGGTTTGATGCTAATGGCCTTTCTCGCGATAGCTTCCGGTCTGGTGCTCGATACCGTGACGCGCGGTCGGCGCGAGCTCAAGCTGCTCGCCTATCTCGCACAGCGGGCGCCGGCGGAGGACCGTCGGCAAACTTAAAAGACGCTGGTAATGCGCGAACTCATTCGTACTAACAATACGGTATTGGTGTCCGCTATCGGCGCCCTGCTTGACGGCGCCGGCATACCGCATCAAGTGCTCGACCAGCATATGAGCGTGCTCGAAGGCTCGCTCGGCATCCTGCCGCGCCGCATTCTGCTCGATGACGAGCGCTACGACGAAGCACGGCGGATATTGCAAGATGCCGGCCTCGCCCACGAGTTGCCTGCGCTGCCGGCCGGCCAGGCTCCGGAAACCACCGACGACGCGATTCTCGGCGGCCGTCTGCGCCTCGTGCAGCCGCAGCGCGGTCACCGCATCGGACACGACGCGATCCTGCTCGCCGCGGCGACCGGCGCGCGGCCCGGCGATCGTGTCGTCGATCTTGGCTCAGGCGTAGGCGCGGCGGGCTTGGCGCTCGCCGTGCGTGTTCCCGATGTGACAATGGCCCTGGTCGAGATCGATCCCGCGCTTGCGGCGCTCGCGGCGGAAAACATCGAGCGCAATGGGTTCAAGCAGCGCGCGCACGTGGCGGTGCTCGATGTTGCGGCGCCAATCGATGCCTTCGCCGCCGCCGGATTGGAGCCGGGCTCGGCCGATCGGGTGATGATGAATCCGCCATTCAACGACCCGGCACAACACAACGTCTCGCCCGATCCGCGGCGGCGCGTGGCGCATGCGGCGCCGCCGGCTGTGCTCGCCGATTGGATCAACGCCGCGTCGTGGCTGCTGCATTCCGCCGGCACGCTGACCATGATCTGGCGCGCCGATGGGCTCCTTGATCTGCTGGCCGCGCTTGCGCCGCGCTTCGGCGGTGTTGCGATACTTCCGGTGCATGGCCGTGCCGGCCAGCCGGCCATACGCGTGATCGTGCGTGCAAGCAAGGCAAGCCGCGCGCCGCTCCTTCTGCTTCCCGCTCTTTTGCTCAATAACGCCGACAACCGCCCGACCGCGGAAGCCGAACGCGTGCTCCGCCATGCCGAGACGCTGCCTCTGGCCGATACTTAGCGCTTCAACCTGGCGCCCGGCGCTAAGTCCCTCAAAGCGGATAAGGCTCAAGCGATGCACGCACGTGAATAAAAATAAACGCGTCGCGGGGCTGCCCTAACCATCGAACCGTGGTAATCGGACCAAATGCTGATGAATTTTCTAGGACTGTCGCGTTCGCAAGATGACGGTAGCGCAACCACGCAACCGCCGATGAAGCTGCGGAAACGCTTTTCATCAGCGGCTTCAATGGAACACACCGCAGCAGCTACAAATTGTCACGGCTGGCGGAAGGTGCAACGCCTTGGATATTGTTGACGGAGCCTACGGTTGCGGCCCTATTATTTAGGTGTAACTGTGATATTTGTGATAAGTGAGTCATTCGGTGATGATGCGTAAGTTATCAGCATGTTTTTGGGTTGCCGGCGCGTTGGTCATAGCGGCATTGCCGACTTATGCCCGGACCGAGCCATCCGCGCAGTCATCCGCACAGTCATCCGCGCAAATTGAATCCGCGGCGAAGGCTGAGCTATCTTCGAATACCGAACCAGCCTCAAAGGCCGATCCCTCGGTCGAGGCTTTCATTGCCAAGCTCGGCAGCGGCACTCGCGCCATCTATCAAATTTCCAAGCAGGACCCCGCCCTCATTCGCGCAGGCTGCCGCGATCTTCTGAATATAATTCTGGACCTCGATGCGATGGCGCAGGCGTCGAACGTTGATATCTGGGATAAAATAACTCCGCTCCAACAGGGCACCATCCGCGCGGCCTTCGAGCATAGAATGATCACCAGCTGCATGCGGCAGTTCGGCGGATATGAGGGCGAGCATATGCAGCTCGCCGGAGTGCGAACGGCCGAAAACGGCCACCTGCTCGCCACCGTCCGCATTGGGCCGCATGAAGATGGGAAGCTGGTGACATGGCGGTTGCACAATTCCGGCCGCGACAACATGCGCGCTGTCGATGTCATCACCGAAGGGCGCAGCGCAGTTGTCGACGCGCACAATGAATTCGCGGCGGTGTTGCAAAGCGTCAACGGCGATATCGAGGCATTGATTGCCTTCATGCAAAAATAGTCGGCGGTGCCCGAAATTCACGTTTACCGAGAACCTTTGATGGCGCGAACGCATCCCATGATCCGGCTGGAGAACGTCGAGCGTCAATACGACGATGGCGCGATCATTGCCCTGAAGAGGGTGGATTTTGTGATTGCAACCGGCGAATGCCTTGCCATTCTGGGCCCAAGCGGCAGCGGCAAGACCAGCCTGCTGAACATGCTCAGCGGCATCGACATGCCGACGGCCGGCCAGATTTATTGGAACGATCTGCCGGTCCGCTCGCGCAAGGAATGGGCGGTGTTGCGCGGCAGCGAAATCGGCATCGTCTTCCAGGAGTTCAACCTGCTGCCGACTCTGACCGCCGTCGAAAATGTCGAAATGGCGCTCATCGGCCATGGGATTCCAGCATCCTCGCGCCGGTCCCGCGCGATCAAGGCGATTGAACGAGTCGGGCTATTGAACCGGCTCGACCATCTGCCCAATGCCATGTCGGGCGGAGAGCGCCAACGCGTGGCAATCGCCCGCAGCATCGTCAATTCGCCGAACCTGCTGCTCGCCGACGAGCCAACCGGAAATCTCGACAGCGCGAACGCTTCGCTCATCATCGAGCTGCTACTCGGCTTGCAGGAAGACACTGGAATGACGCTCGTGCTCATCACCCACGACGAAGATATTGCCGCCCGTTGCGGCCGATGCATCAAGATGAGGGATGGCAAAATCGTCGAGGATCGCCTTCAAACGCCGCGAGTGCGGCCGGCAACCCAGAAAACGGTGCGATGAATCTCGTCGGTTTCGCCATCCGCAATCTCCAGCGGCGTTCGATCCGAACCTCGCTCTCGATCGTCAGCGTAGGGCTTGCCGTTGGCGGCGCGCTTGCCCTCATCGCGATTTCGCGCAGCATCGAGGACAGCACGCGTGAAGGCATGGATGAAATCGGCGACGACGTCATCGTGACGCAACGCGGCGCTTCCGATCTTTTCGGCGGCTTTCTTCCGCAACAGATAGCGGAGCAGATCGTGCTCATCCCGGGCGTGGCGCGTGCGTCGGGAGAACTGTTCTTGTTTGCCCCCAGCGAGCGCAATCGTAACGTGCTCGTGATCGGATGGCCGGAATCCAGTTATCTCTGGAAGAACGTGCCCATGCGCGAAGGCCGGATTCCGGCGCCCGACGAACGCCACGTTGCAATTCTTGGCGACGTCGTCGCGGAAGCGCTCACGAAGTCAGTTGGGGACACTATTGAATTGCACGGCGAAAAATTTCGCATTATCGGCATCACCAAATACACCAGCGTCATTAACCGCGGCACCGCCATAGTACCCCTGTCGGATCTGCAGGAAGCGACCTACCGCCAGAAGCAAGTCTCGATGATTCACGTCAATTTTAACCGACATTTGCCCGCGTTGGATATCACGCGAGTGAAAGATGCCATTGAATCTCTCGGTCGAGTAAGCGTATCGACCGCCAGCGAAATGCTGCAGAACGACCGCAATTTTTCGATTCTCAAAGCTGTGTCCCTTGCCGTTTCGATCATCGCGTTGGCCATGGGCGTCCTCAACGTTCTCAACGCGCTGCTCATGGCAACGCAGGAACGCACGCGCGAGATCGGCATCGTGGCGGCGATCGGCTGGACCGATACGCAGATCATGGGCTCGATCGTGATCGAGGGCTTGCTGATGTGCGCCTTCGGTTGCGCCTTGGGAATATTGCTGGCCTACCTCGCGTCGCTGCTGTTTCCCCTCATCCCGACAATCGGCGACTACATTACGTTTAGGCCGAGCCCCGGACTAATCCTGCCGACGGTGCTGGCTGCCTTTGTGCTCTGCATGATCGGCTCGCTCTATCCGGCTTGGCGCGCCATTCGGGTGCCGCCGGCCATGGCCCTGAGGCACATATAGCAAAAGCATGATCCCGAAAAAGCCGGCCCCCGGACATAGCCGTCCGAAGGACGGCGTCGCGGAGCCTGTCCATAGCCCGTCGAAGACGGGTGTGAACGCCCTAATTGGGCTTGCCGAAGGCAAGACCCGAGGGCTCGCCTATGACACCGGAAGTCGGGTTTACCCGACTTCCGGTGTACTATGCTTCGGAACTCGGGCAAGCCCGAGTTCCGCGGGGTGGGAACCGGTTTCCCGCCTTCGCGAGCCTACTCCGCCGAAGCAGCCGCTTCGGCGGGCGAAGCAAGGTCGGAAAAGCATGTCCTCGGGCTTGACCCGAGGGATCATGCTCAAACAAAAAGCTGGAGCCCGGCTCTGAATCCAACCAGACCGATTGAGCTCCAGGGCCTCGATCTCATGGCTCAGAGCCCGTTCATCGCGTGGGCGCCGTTTATTCGGCCGCCTCGACCTTGGATCGACGGGCCGGGTTTGCAAGGAATGAGATCGCGACGATGATGGTCATCAGCAGGAACAGCAATAGCAGTTTCATGGCCAATTCGCTCCATTCCAAGCGATGTTGGCGGTCCATCGCTCTTGCGCGCTCAACAAACACTCCATTTGTTAAAAATGAATGACTTGAAGATTGCCGCTGAGCCGGATTATGTCGTGGCCATGGCTGGTTCTTCCGCACTCGAACGCGGCATGGCGATGTTCGGTCCGCTGCTGCCCGCGCGTTTTCGCGCCGATATCCCGATCGTGCCGGTGGTACGGCTGTCCGGCGTCATTGGATTTTCAACCCCGCTCAAGCCCGGGCTGACGCTGACGTCCCTCGCGCGCGTGCTCGATCGCGCTTTCACCATGCGCAATGCGCGCGCGGTTGCCCTCGCCATCAACTCGCCCGGCGGCTCGGCGGTGCAGTCGCACCTGATCTTTCGGCGCATTCGCCAGCTCGCCGAGGAGCACGAGCTGCCCGTCATCGCCTTTGTCGAGGATGTAGCCGCCTCCGGCGGCTACATGCTTGCCTGCGCTGCCGATGAGATCATCGCCGATCCATCGTCCATCGTCGGTTCGATTGGCGTTATTGGCGCGTCGTTCGGATTCCATAAGCTGATCGAGCGGTTCGGCGTCGAGCGGCGGATCTACACCTCCGGCGAGCGCAAGGCGATGCTCGACCCGTTCCTGCCGGAGAAGCCCGAGGATGTCGAACGGCTCAAGAGCATCCAGAAGGAAATTCACGAAGGTTTTATCGCGCTGGTCAAGGCCCGCCGCGGCAGCAAGCTCGACGGCCGCGAAACCGCCTTGTTCTCGGGCGAGTTTTGGGCCGGAGCCAAGGCGCGTGAGCTTGGCCTGGTTGACGCCGTCGGCGAGTTGCGTGGGGCCTTGCGCGAGCGCTACGGCGAGGACGTCAAGACGCCGCTGATCGGCGAGCGCGGCCTGTTCGGCCGGCGCACGCCGGGAATTGGCGGCGCAGGAGTTGGCGGCGCATTGGCCGAACAGTTGTTCAACCGGCCCGGCCTCGCCGAGGACGTTGTCTCCGCGCTGGAAGCGCGCGCGCTGTGGGCGCGTTATGGACTTTAAAGGAGGGACTGGATGGTACCCGTTCCACCGCTGATCGCTCTGACATTAGGCGTGCTCGGCGCCGCGTTTGCGGTCAGGTATTTTGCCAAGCAATGGCGGCGTGCCAACGCCGATCCCGATGGAGCGAAAGGCGCCCCGGTCATCGATTCAAGCGGCGCGGCTGTGCCGAAGCTGCGGCGCGACCCCGAGACCGGCATCTTCCGGCCTTGAGTCTTAACAACGCAAGCCTGCCGGACCCGGCGATTTACCGGCCGGAAACCGCGTTGTTACCGCCGACCAAGGCGGCGAGGAACATGACTGTGAAGACGGCACCGATGATCTCGAACGCTAGCATGGGGGTTCCCTCTCGCCGGCATGAATTCTAAATCAGCGCCTTCTAATGAAGTGATGAACGAGTGTGTCCGCGATGCGGCAGCTCTGCGGCACGGTTAGCGCCGCGTTACCGGGCACGGTTAGCGCCGTATTAACAACGCGGAAATGTATAATTTCTCATCGTTATTCCAGGCTTGCCGCCATCCAAGTCGGCTATGGCCGACTTGGACATTTTTATTCCGATCTCTGGTAAACCCGAGATCGGTGGCCCCGGAATGACGAGTCGAAATTTATGCGGTTTGGTCTAAGACAGGCGATTTAGCATTAGCGCGCATTCCGATTAGGTTGAATCGGAAACGCGCTCTAGATTCCTTATTTGGTCGCATTTTCTGCGGAAAACCGGTGTCCACTTTTCCGGAAAATGCTCTAAGCTCTCACGGCTTGGTCAGAGACAGCTTGGGCTTCCTGGACGGCGGGGTGAACACCAGCCACACCGGTTTGATCGTGACCTCGTCGTCGTGCAACTCGACCTGATCTTTGGCAAGACGCCTCGCCTCGCGGCTTGTCATTTCACCGCCGATGAACTTGCCGGCGGCAAGCCGTGCGCAGGCCTTCGTCAGGGCCGCAGGGGTAACCATCTTATACTCGAGCGCAACGATGAATTTATCACCTTTGCGGTTCAGGCTCACCAAACCAGGGGAGCCAGAATCATAGGGATCGATAGTAATAGGCGTCGGGCCGCTGCCCGCTTTCGCGCCGGCACGCCTGCACGAAGTGATCGTAGAGAAATTGTCGGCGAGTGTGAGCCATAAATCCTCTTTGATCTCGCTCCCATCGTCGCTAAAGCTCCACGTCCCGAATGAAAGGAATCTGACGCCCGCGCCTGAATCAAAAACTGTGCAATATAATTGATTTCTTTCGATTACCCCGGCGGTGGCGATACATGAATCATACCTTTTGCCAGGAAAGTATCGCACCAGCTTCGACCCGTCGGGCGTAACATCGAACAGGGCCGCGCCGCCATCTCTGCTCGCCCGTGACTCGCAGCCGGATACGTATGCGGCCAGCCATTGTGTCCGGTTGCCGGTGAACAGCCCGGCATAGATGCCGCCACGCTCAAAACTCAGATCACAATCTCTGCCCCCGCGCCGGTCAGGATAATTTTTCGCCCGGTCGCACGTCCACTGCCCTTTATCGTCCTTACTCGGCCCGACGGCACAGACGGCCTTGTGGAGCGTGCCGAGCTCGGCGTCGTTCAGCGTGAGCTTGCCGTTTGCATCGCGGGTCGCGGCATGGCCCGGCGCGCTGACGAGGAAGCAGCTCGTAAACACGAAAAGCCAAAATCGGATTTGCATGTTTGCCCCCAGCTAAATTTTCAACATCTAAATTAGGCGCTCATGGCTTGGTCAATGATAACCGCGGCTTCTTGGACGGCGGGGTGAACACCAGCCACACTGGTTTGATCGTGAACTCGTCGTCGTGCAATTCAACCTGATCTTTGGGAAGTCGGAACCTTTCACGGGTTTCAATTTCACCTGGTGCGAATTTGCCAGAGGCAAGTCGCGCGCAGGCCGTTTTCAATGCCTCGGGTGTGACCATCCTGTATTCGAGTGAAACAATAAGATCGTTGCCGCTGCGGGTCAGAATTGCTTCGTCAGTGCCCCCCATTACTTTAATGACCCACGACGGATTTAGCGGATCAACGCTGATGGGTGTCAGACCATTGCTTGTACCGACGTCCTTACAAGATGTTACTGCAGGGCGAGTCTCATCGATATCGCCGCCGATCAACCAGTCGAATTTGATTTCACGTCCGCCGCGAATAAAGTTTAGCACCGCGAACCCAAATTCATTGCCCAAATCAGTAGACATAAGTAGGCAGTATAATTTATCCACCTGCTTTGGCATGGTCACGATCATGCAAGACTCGAGTATAGCGCGTATCATGCCCGGATAATATTTTATCAGTTTCGATCCGTCGGGCCGGATATCAAAAAACACCGCGCCGCCACCCCTCGTCGCACGTGTTTCGCAGCTGGATCCGTACCGGGCCAGCAAGCTTATCCGGTTGCCGGTAAACCGCCCGAAATACATGTCGCCGCGACCAAAAACCACATCACAATCTCCGCGACCTCTCTGATTAGGATAATTTGTTGCCCGGTCGCACGTCCACCAGTCCTTTCCCTTGCGCAGCGCAATGGCGCAGACAGTTTTGAGTAGCGCGCCGATTTCGGCATCGCTCGGCGTGACGTTGCCTCTCGCATCGCGGGTCGCAGCATGACATGGTACGCTGACGAGGAACCAGCCAATGAGCGCGAAAAGCTTGAAATGAATTTGCATGATTTCCCCCGACTAAAAATTTGCCAAGCCCGCATTGCGTGCTGCACAGGGTAAGTTAGCTCAGTGGGATTCGTGGCGCCAGCGTGTTTGGCGAAGGCGGTCAAGCAGTGGTCGCAGGCGAGCCTGCGGGAAAAGCTCGTGAAGATCGGCGCCAAGGTCGTGCGCCAAGGTCGTGCGCCAAGGTCGTGCTCCGAGGTCGAGCACCATGGCCGCTACGTCGTAACGGAGGACGCCTTTGCGCTTACGTGGAATGCAACAAACTGCTAACATTCACGTTGATCCCTGGTCATTTGGGGAATGTCGTTCAAATAGGCCGGGGTCAGGGGCATTCGGAGAGCCCGATGAGAATTTTCATTGGAAGATTTTTTATCGCGCTGTTTCTTGCCGGAGCAACCGGCGCGGCTTGCCATGCCAACGATTCCACCGCGGTGCTTGCCGCCGGCGGCCTCGTTTTCGTGCGCAATGACAATATTGAGATGCGTGCGGAGGATTTGTACATATCCGCCGCCGAAATCCGGGTGCGCTATCGCTTTTTCAACAAGACGTCGAAGGACGAGACTGTGCAAGTGGCGTTTCCGATGCCGGAATTAAGCCACGAACACCAGGATCGCGACATTGCCGTGCCCGTCAACGATCCGTTGAACATGCTCGGGTTCAAGACCAGCGTAAACGGCCGATCGGTCGCGACGCAAGTGGAGCAGCGTATATTCGTGGGCGGCATCGACCGCACCGCCGATCTGCTTGCACTTGGCTTGCCGCTCGCGCCGCATCTCGACTCCACCAATGATGCGCTGAATGGCTTGCCGCCGGACAAGCGCGACGAGTTGGTCAAGATGAACCTTGCCACGATTGAGCCTGGGCAGAGTTTGTCCCCAGGCTGGACGCTGCAAACCACGTTCCATTGGCAGACGACCTTTCCGGCGAAAAAGGAGACGGTGATCGAGCATCGCTACAAGCCGAGCGTCGGTGGCTCGGCGGCGACGGCGCTTGGCGCGCCCAATGCGCGCGGCGAACCGTGGTACGAAAAGACCGTGCAAAAATATTGCGTTGAACCCAACATCATCAACGCGCTGGACCGTGCCCGGCGTGCCGCGGGGAGTGACATCGAAACGCCCTATACCGAGCAGCACATCGAATACATCCTCAAGACCGGCGCCAACTGGTCCGGACCGATACGGGATTTCCGGCTTGTGGTGGACAAGGGCCGCACCGACAATCTGGTGAGCTTTTGCGGTGACGGTGTGAAGAAAATCGGCCCGACCCAATTTGAGTTGCGCATGAAAAATTTCACGCCGGAAGGTAATTTCTCTTTGCTGATCTTGCTGCCGCTGTCGCGACGGTGACGGTTTCTTACCGTTCCCACGTACCCGCCACGATCATTCCCATGCCGGATGGATAATCTATTGAATGCTCACATCTACCCCGCCGGCTCCTTGATGCCCTTTGAGCGCACCACATTGCCCCAGCGCGCCAGCTCGTCCTTGAGCACCTGGCCGAATTGCGCCGGCGTCGTGGGCGAGGGGACCGCGCCGGATTGAACGAGCTGCTCGCGCACGCCCCGATAGCCGATTCAAAGGGTGCGGCCGTGCCGAAGCTGCAGCGCGATCCTGTAACCGGCATTTACCGGCCTTGAATCTTAACGGTTGGGAACCGTGTGGTCACCGCCAATCAAGGCGGCGAGGAACAGGATTGTGAAGACCGCACCGATGATTTCGAACGCAAGCATCGAACAACTCCTCTGCCTTGTCCGCTTCGGTCGCGCCGGCAGTCACTTCTATTAAAGTGCGCTTGTTCGTCGACCGTTCAAAGACATCGGCTAGCCCATCTGTACGAATTTTCTTTCGGGCTTCGGCACGCACTCTAAATCTACGATCCTAATAAGATGCTGACACGGCCCGCGATCGTGCGTCAGAGTTAGTTCTGTATTGCCGACGCCGAAGAAGTCTGATTCGTCAAAGGCCCGCTCCGGCCGACGTCCGCGAGGCGTAGCGAATAGATTAATGAGATGCGCAAAAATGAGGAAATCAGCCGCTAGGGCCTTATCCACTTAGGTTGAATCGCAGTTAGGCCCTAGCTTTTTGTTTGAGCATGATCCCTCGGGTCAAGCCCGAGGACATGCTTTTCCGAAAACCGGTTCCCACTTTTCGGGATCATGCTCTAACCCGCCGGCTCCTTGATGCCCTTTGAGCGCACCACAATGCCCCAGCGCGCCAGCTCGTCCTTGAGCACCTGGCCGAATTGCGCCGGCGTCGTGGGCGAGGGGACCGCACCGGATTGAACGAGCTTCTCGCGCACGCCCGGATCGTTGATCGCGGCGACGAAGGCGGTGTTGAGCTTGGCGATGACGGCGGGCGGTGTTTTCGCCGGCGCCAGCAGTCCGTACCAGTTGTCGGCGACCGTATCCGCATAGCCCTGCTCGATCAGCGTCGACACATCGGGCAATTTCGAATTGCGCTGGCTGGACGCGGCGCCGAGCGGCTTGAGCTTGCCGCCCTGGATATGCGCCATGAGCACCGGCAGGTCGGCGAACAGCGCCTGCACCTGGCCGCCGAGCAGATCGGTCAGCGCCGGCGCCGCCCCGCGGTAGGGCACGTGCACGAATTTGATGTCGGCCGCCGCTTGATAGAGTTCGAGCGCCAGATGCGGCATGCTGCCCACGCCGGTGGAAGCGAATGGAATGGCGCCGGGTTTCTGTTTGGCGATTGCCGCGAACTCCTTTGCCGAATTGGCCGCTTGCTCCGGCTTTACCACCAGGATGGTGGTGTTGCGCACCACCAGCGTGACCGGCGCGAAATCCCGCAATGTGTCGTAGGGCAGGTCGCTGCGCATGTTGGGCGTGATCGCCACCGCGCCCACCGTGGTGAGAAACACGGTATGGCCGTCGGGCTCGGCCTTGGCCACGAAATCGGCGCCGATCGCGCCATTGGCGCCGGCCTTGTTCTCGATCAACACTGCCTGCCCAAGCAGGTCCTTGACCTTGTCCGCCAGCAGGCGGCCGACGAAATCTGTGGGTCCACCGGGCGGGAACGCGATCACCACGCGGATCGGGCGGGTGGGAAAATCCTGTGCTTGCGTGAGCTGGCTTGCGCCGGCCAGCACCAGCGCGGCGGCGAACAATCTACCGAAGCGTGAAATCACGGCGTCCTCCCTGTGTTTGGGGCAGCCTAACGCAACTTGGAGGCATCGGCCACAGTCGGACCGACCCTCTTCCCGCAAACGGGGAGGCGCCGTGCCTTGACCCTCTACCGGGGCGCCGGTAGGTCTGCCCCTGGCGAGCCGCGCGGATTCTCCCGATGACCTCTGATCTTCCTATCCACATGCGCCCGGAACGCTCGTTTCAGGGGCTGATCCTGACGCTCCAGCGTTTTTGGGCGGATTTCGGCTGCGTCATCTTGCAGCCCTATGACATGGAAGTCGGCGCCGGCACCTTCCATCCGGCGACCACGCTGCGCGCGCTCGGCCCCAAACCCTGGAACGCGGCCTTCGTGCAGCCCTCGCGCCGGCCCAAGGACGGCCGCTACGGCGAGAACCCGAACCGGCTGCAGCACTACTACCAGTTCCAGGTGATCCTCAAACCCTCGCCGCCCGACCTGCAGGAGCTTTATCTCAACTCGCTCGCCGCCATCGGCATCGACTCGAAGATTCACGACATCCGCTTTGTCGAGGACGACTGGGAGAGCCCCACGCTCGGCGCCTGGGGCCTCGGCTGGGAATGCTGGTGCGACGGCATGGAGGTGAGCCAGTTCACCTATTTCCAGCAGGTGGCGGGCTTTGAATGCGCGCCGGTCTCGGGCGAATTGACCTACGGGCTTGAGCGCCTTGCCATGTATGTGCAGGGCGTCGACAACGTATTCGCGCTCAACTTCAACGGCCGCGAGGGCGAGCGCAAGGTCACCTACGGCGATGTCTTTCTGCAGGCCGAGCAGGAATATTCCCGGCACAATTTCGAATTTGCCGACACCGCCATGCTGTTCGAGCAGTTCAAGATGGCGGAAACGGCCTGCAAGAAATATCTCGAAGCGGGGTGGCAAAAAAACGAAAAGGACCATGGCAAGCGGGCGCGCCATCTGATGGCGCTGCCGGCCTACGACCAGTGCATCAAGGCAAGCCACGTGTTTAATTTGCTCGACGCGCGCGGCGTGATTTCGGTTACCGAGCGGCAGAGCTACATCCTGCGCGTGCGCGATCTCGCCAAAGCCTGCGGCGAGGCGGGGCTCGCGACCCAAGGAGGCGGCGCGACATGAGCGAGATGCCGGAAATCGGCGGGCGCAAATCGATCAAAATCATGGTCGAGGCGGGAACAACCTACTTTTGGTGCGCCTGCGGGCGCTCGCAGACGCAGCCGTTTTGCGACGGCTCGCACAAGGTCACAAGTTTTACGCCCATCGAGTTCAAGGCGGAGAAAACCGAAGATGTCTGGTTCTGCGCCTGCAAGCGCTCCAACAAAAAACCGTTCTGCGACGGCAGCCATAAGAAGCTCGGGACGTAGAACGTTGCGTGTTCTTACCCTCCCCTGGAGGGGGAGGGTCGTCCGCCGAAGCTCGCGTCTCGAGCGAAGGCGTGACGGGGTGGGGTGATCGTGTGACCAGCAAGCTATCAATCGAAAATTTCAGACGGGCAACCGCTCGCCGCCTTCGCGCTAATTTGACCAATGTGGAAATGATCCTTTGGAAGCACCTTCGACGAATGAACGCACAAGGCACCCACTTTCGGCGACAAGTACCCGTAGGCCCATATGTTGCAGATTTCGCCTGCATGGCAGCGCGCTTACTGATTGAGGTGGATGGTTCGCAGCATGGAAACGTTCAGAACAAGATCAAAGACGACAAGCGCACACGCTGGCTCGAATCCGAGGGCTATCGTGTCGTCCGATTCTGGAACAATGAGATCACCAAAAATATCGATGGGGTGCTAGACACAATCCATGCAGCCATCTACGGCTCGCGAGATACGGAACCTGGCCATCTGAAGCACAAACGCAGTAGTCGGCCTCACCCCACCCCGGCGCGCGCTGCGCGCCGACCCTCCCCCTACAGGGGAGGGTGACGGAATTCGCTGCGCACCCCATGCCCGACCTGCTGCTTGAATTCTTCTCCGAGGAAATTCCCGCCCGCATGCAGGCGCGGGCGGCGGATGATTTGCGCAAGCTCGTCACCGACCGGCTGGTCGCGGCCGGCCTCACCTATGAGGGCGCGAAAGCCTTCGTCACCCCGCGCCGGCTCACACTTTCGGTACACGGCATCCCGGTGCGCCAGCCCGACGTGAAGGAGGAGCGCAAAGGCCCGCGCGTCGGCGCGCCGGAAGCCGCCATCGCAGGCTTCTTGAAGGCAGCGGGGCTCAAATCGATCGGCGAGGCCAAGGTGCAGCCCGACAAGAAGGGCGATTTTTATATTGCGCTGATCGAGAAGCCGGGCAGGGCGGCGATTGAGGTGATCGCCGAGATCGTACCGGAGGTGGTGAAAAACTTCCCCTGGCCTAAATCGATGCGTTGGGGCTCCCCGCACAAAACGCCCCTAACAACCAATCAGGGTGAGAACGTCGTTACGAGTTCGGGCGAACAATTGACTGCTAAAACTTGGCTCAACTGGGTGCGGCCGCTGCATTCGATCGTCGCGATATTCGGCCCAGAAACTGAAGAACCTGAAATCGTAAAATTTGAAATCGGTGGCATAAAATCCGGCGACACCACCTTCGGCCACAGATTCATGGCGCCGGCGCCGATCAAGGTGCGCCGCTTCGACGACTACGTAAAGAAACTTGCAGACGCCAAGGTCGTGCTCGACCCGGCGCGCCGCGCGGAAATGATTCTCGCCGACGCCAAGAACCTGGCGTTCGCCCAAGGCTTCGATCTGGTCGCCGACGATGGCCTGCTGACGGAAGTCGCCGGGCTGGTGGAATGGCCGGTGGTGCATATCGGCACGTTCGACGAAAAATTTCTCGAAATTCCCGGCGAGGTTATCCGCGCCACCATCCGCACCAACCAGAAATGCTTTGTGCTGCGCGACCCGCAGACCAGCAAACTCGTCAACAAGTTCATCCTGGCCGCCAACATCGAGGCCGCCGATGGCGGCAAGGCCATTGTCGCCGGCTGCGAGCGCGTGATCCGCGCGCGGCTTTCCGACGCCAAGTTTTTCTATGAGACCGATTTGAAGACGCGATTGGAAGACCGTCTGCCGAAGTTCGAGCAGATCGTGTTCCACGAAAAACTCGGCACGCAAGGCCAGCGCATCGAACGGATTGCGCGGCTTGCGAAGGAACTTTCGCCCATCGTCAAGGCCGATCCGCAAAAGGCCGAGCGCGCGGCGCGGCTGTGCAAGGCCGATCTGCTCACCGAAGTCGTCGGCGAATTCCCCGAACTGCAAGGCCTGATGGGAAAATACTACGCTCAGGCGCAGGGCGAGGACGCAGCGGTCGCGCACGCCTGCGAGGATCACTACAAGCCGAAAGGGCCAGATGACTTGGTTCCCGCCGATCCGGTCTCCGTCGCCGTCGCGCTTGCGGACAAGATCGACATCTTGGTTGGCTTCTGGGCGATTGATGAAAAGCCGACAGGGAGCAAAGACCCTTATGCGCTGCGTCGCGCGGCGCTGGGCGTGATTAGGATTGTCTTAGACAATGAGCTCCGATTTAGCTTGCTCGCCACGATCTCGCAACACTTTGGTCTGGTTGATGAGTTGGTTGCGCGCATTCAAGCGGCAGCGGATCGCGCATTGGAGGCGCAAGGGGGACGAATTGAGAGGCCCCATTCTGCTGTACTGCGGATGACGCAAATCGCCCCCGCGCGGCTGAATAGCCTGCTCGCCTTCTTCGCCGACCGCCTAAAGGTCCAACTTCGCGAGCAGGGCGCGCGCCACGATCTCGTCGACGCCGTGTTCGCGCTCGGTGCTTCTTCCACCTCCCCCTGGAGGGGGGAGGTCGCGGCGCGCCGCGCCGCGGGTGGGGGTGAAAGCGGCGTTCACCCCACCCCGCCGCCAACCGAACTCGGGCTTGCCCGAGTTCGGCAATTTGATTCGCGCAAGTCGGGTAAACCCGACTTGCGTGGCGGCGACCCTCCCCCTCCAGGGGAGGGTGAAGTACAGGACGATCTGCTGCTCATCGTCCGCCGCGTCGAGGCGCTGGGAAAATTCCTCGACGGCGAGGACGGCAAAAATCTCCTCGCCGGCTACAAGCGCGCCACCAACATCATCCGCATCGAGGAGAAGAAGGACAAGCGAGAATACACCGGCGCGCCTGACCCTAAGCTCTACAGCTTGCCTGAGGAAAAAGAACTCGCCCATGCCATCGACTCAGCGAAAGCCCAAGCCACCAATGCGGTCGCCACCGAAGACTTCGCCGCCGCCATGCGCGCCATTGCCGTGCTTCGCCCCCATGTCGACGCCTTCTTCGAGAAAGTCACCGTCAATGTGGAAGACAAGCCGCTGCGCGAAAATCGCCTCAAATTGCTCAACGAAATCCGCTCGGCCACCCGCGCCGTGGCGGATTTTTCCAAGATCGAGGGATAAAATGCACTTGCGTCATGCCCGGCACTCGGGTCCGGCCTTCGGCCGGCCCAAGTGTAAACCTTGTGCCGGGCATCCACGTCTTGCTTGATCGTGATGTAAGAAAGTCGTGGATGGCCGGGACAAGCCCGGCCATGACGTGGCAAGTCACCCGATAATCAAGATAAATCGTTTGAGAAAACGCCAGGGGTCACCGTACCTGTATTGGAGAGCGAGAGACTCATGCCAAGTCTGCCCTCGAAGGCCCAAAAGAATCGTGCACGGGCGAATCCCAAGCCCGTGAAAGCGAAGTTCACGTCCGCAAAATTGGCCAAAGCAAAAATCGGCCAATGGGTCTACACCTTCGGCGACGGCCGCGCCGAGGGCAGCGCCAAGCGGCGCGTTCTGCTCGGCGGCAAGGGCGCGGGGCTGGCCGAGATGGCGAACCTCGGCCTGCCGGTACCGCCGGGCTTTACCATCACCACCGAGGTCTGCACCCACTACTACGCCAACGACAAGCGCTATCCGAAGGACCTGGAAAAACAAGTCGCGGCCGGTCTTGCGCATATCGCGCGCATCACCGGGAAAACCTTCGGCGACCGCGCCAATCCGCTGCTGGTTTCGGTGCGCTCAGGGGGACGCGCCTCCATGCCGGGCATGATGGACACCGTGCTCAACCTCGGCCTCAACGACGCAACGGTCGAGGCGCTGGCGAAGAAATCCGGCGACCGGCGCTTTGCCTACGATTCCTACCGGCGTTTCATCACCATGTATTCCAGCGTGGTGCTCGGCATGGAGCATCATGATTTCGAGGATATTCTCGAAGACCATAAGGCACGCGCCGGTTACACGCTCGACACCGAGCTGACCGCCGACGATTGGGTGGCGCTGGTCGCGCGCTACAAGACGCGCGTCGAGGAGGAGCTGAGTCTGGCCTTCCCGCAGGACCCGCATGCGCAATTGTGGGGCGCGCTCGGCGCGGTGTTCGGCTCGTGGATGAATCAGCGCGCCATCACCTATCGCCGCTTGCACGACATTCCGGAAGACTGGGGCACCGCGGTCAATGTGCAGGCCATGGTATTCGGCAACATGGGCGAGACTTCGGCCACCGGCGTTGCCTTCACCCGCAATCCCTCGACCGGCGAGAAGCGGCTCTATGGAGAATTTCTGATCAATGCCCAGGGCGAGGACGTGGTCGCCGGCATCCGCACGCCGCAGGAGATCGCCGAAGCCGCGCGCATCGAGGCCAATTCCGGCAAGCCGTCCATGGAGTGCGCTATGCCGGCGGCATTCGCCGAGCTTGTCCGCATCAATCAGGTGCTCGAACGCCATTACCGCGACATGCAGGATCTCGAATTCACAATCGAGCAGGGCAAGCTATGGATGCTGCAGACGCGAGGCGGCAAGCGCACCGCCAAGGCCGCGCTGCGCATCGCGGTCGAGCTTGCCAACGAAGGTCTGATTTCGCGCGATGAGGCGGTTGCGCGCATCGATCCGGCTTCCCTCGATCAATTGCTGCACCCCACCATCGACCCCATGGCGCATCGCAAAATTATCGCCACCGGCCTGCCGGCTTCCCCTGGCGCGGCATCGGGAGAAATCGTGTTCTCCTCCGACGAGGCGGCCAGGCTCAAGGCCGACGGCCGCAAGGTCATTCTGGTACGGGTGGAAACCTCGCCCGAGGATATTCACGGCATGCACGCCGCCGAAGGGATTCTCACCACCCGCGGCGGTATGACCTCGCACGCAGCCGTGGTGGCGCGCGGCATGGGCAAGCCCTGCGTCTCGGGCGCAGGCAGCATCCGCGTCGATTATGCGGCGCAAACCATGACGTCCGGCGCCGCCACGCTCAAGCGCGGCGACATCGTGACCATCGATGGCTCGACCGGCCAGGTTCTCGCCGGCCGCGTGCGCATGATGGAGCCCGCGCTGTCCGACGAGTTCGGCACTTTGATGGGCTGGGCGGACAAGGCCCGCCGGCTCGGTGTGCGCGCCAACGCCGACACGCCCGCCGACGCGCGGCTCGCGATCAAGTTCGGCGCCGAAGGCATCGGGCTTTGTCGCACCGAGCACATGTTTTTCGACGAGGATCGCATCCGCGCGGTGCGCGAAATGATCCTCGCCGACACCGAGGAGCACCGCCGCGCCGCGATCGCAAAGCTGCTTCCCATGCAGCGCGCGGACTTCGTGGAATTGTTCGACATCATGCGCGGACTGCCCGTGACCATCCGCCTGCTCGATCCGCCGCTGCACGAATTCCTCCCTCACGGCGAGGCCGAGATTGCCGACGTGGCCAAAGGTATGGGCGCCGATCCGAAAAAACTTGCCAATCGTGCGCGTGAGCTGGCCGAATTCAATCCCATGCTCGGCTTCCGCGGCTGCCGCATCGCCATCGCCTATCCGGAGATCGCCGAGATGCAGGCGCGCGCCATCTTCGAGGCCGCGGTTGAGGCGGGAAAACGCACCGGCAAGCCGGTCGTGCCCGAAGTGATGGTGCCGCTGATTGCCACCAAAGCCGAGTTCGATATCGTGAAAGCGCGCATCGACGCCATGGCGGAGGCAGTCGTGAAGGAAACCGGCGCCAAGCTTGCCTACCAGGTCGGTACCATGATCGAGTTGCCGCGCGCGGTGTTACTGGCCGACGAGATTGCGCAGAGCGCCGAATTTTTCTCCTTCGGTACCAACGATCTCACCCAGACGACTTTCGGCATCAGCCGCGACGATGCGGCGAGTTTTCTCGGCATCTATACCGCGCGCGGCATTCTCCCCGGCGATCCATTCGTCTCGATCGACCGCGCGGGCGTCGGCGCGCTCATGCGCATCGGCGTCGAGCGCGGACGCAAAGTGCGGCCGCGGCTCAAGATTGGCATCTGCGGCGAGCACGGTGGTGACCCGGCGTCGGTCGCATTCTGCCACGAGATTGCGCTCGACTATGTATCGTGCTCGCCATTTCGCGTGCCGATCGCGCGCCTTGCCGCAGCCCAGGCCGCGCTCGGCAAGCAGGCGGCAAGCCAGGCATAAAACGCCTGCCGAGGTGACATCGTGGTTGGTTGGGTATGCCGCATCTTCTTGCCATGCTAACTATTCGTCCGGGGCGAGGGGGAACTAGCCGTCCCAAGCGTGGTCAGAGGGGATAATGGCTGAGGAAACCAAATTAGCCGCGGTGGCGGAACCGCCGGCTATTTCCGAAGAGGCGCTGAAAAAGGCCGAAGCCTACATCGAAGCCGACGAGGGCGCGCTCAACCGTCTGTCCGGCAT
>CAZNSG010000182.1:0-16346 GCA_964575715.1 uncultured Hyphomicrobiales bacterium
TTGGTGCCCGCGCGCACGCTCGCCGAACTGATCGCATACGCCAAGGCCAATCCCGGCAAGGTCAGCTACGCCTCGGGCGGTCTCGGCTCCTCGCCGCACCTCGCCGCCGAACTGCTGAAGGCGGAAGCCAAGATCGACATCGTCCACGTCCCCTATCGCGGCACGGGTCCGGCCTTGCAGGACCTTATCGCCGGGCATGTGCAGATGAACTTTTCCGCCGTGTCCCCGGTCATCCCCCACATCCAGAGTGGAACGCTGCGCGCGCTCGGCGTTTCGACGCTCAAACGCACGGCGCTGCTGCCGGATGTTGCAACGATCGCCGAGCTTGCCTTTCCGGGTTTTGAGGCGACCGCATGGCACGGCCTGGTCGTAACCGCCGGGACGCCAAAAGAGGTGATCGCGACCCTGCATCGCGGCATGATGGCGACATTGAACGATCCGGACACGCGCAAGGCGCTCACCAATCTCGGCATCGATGTCGTCGGCAGCACGCCGGAGGAGTTGGCCGCCTATATCAAAGCCGAAATCCCCAAATGGGCCGCGCTCATCAAGGCCACCGGCGCCACGCTTGACTGACGTGCGAGCGCGTTGCCTAAGCAGGTTTCGGCTGATTGACCAACGGACAATGGTGGAGCAACGTCAGCTTCGCCCAGCACCGGACGAGCGGGAGGTGGGCAGGTATGGGCCAACTGCCGTCGGGGGCCGAGGCAATCTGGGCGCGGTAGATTTGCAACGCCTTGAGAGCAGCATAGGGCGGCTTCGAGTTTGCGCGGCGATTGGATTAGGACGAGGTCCGTAACCCAACAAGCTAAACCAATAATGTTGGGTTACGCGCTGGCGCTCGACCCAACGTACTGGCTGGCAGCGCTGCAGCGCACGCCCAAGTCGTGCCAGCGCAACAATCCAACGATGGGCAAAGGCCGAGGAGCCGTTCCGGTGCAGACTATCGATGGTCTCCGACCGGCGTCTTGTAAGTGCCTCTAAAATATTGCTCGAGAACATCGACAGCTTCGAGTTGTACTTTCGCGGCAAATTTCACGCCATTGATGTCCCTTCGTCCAACGGTAGTTTTGAGCCCCTCCTGGATGGCGGCAAGCAGATTCTGCATGCTCTTGTCCGGGACATTCTTGGCGAGAGCGGACCAAAACTCATTTGATTCCTTCGCACTGGCTGCAATTGCAACCCAATCGGGTCTCGGGCCAGCGGCGAGAATACTCAGCTTGAAGCCTGAATAGTCCAGCATCGCCACCTCGACGGGTGCATTGCGGCCGGCGGCATCTTTAGCATTTTCAATGGTTCGATAGGCTTCGACCGCGGCAAGCGCAGTTCGCAGGCCGTTGTTTTTCGCCAACGCTTGTTCCATGGCAGCGGTTTGACGTGCGAGAGCCTCGAAAGTCCGGTTGTCGAGCAGAGGGCGCAATGTCGGGAGCAGCTTTCTCATCGACAGAACTTTTTCTGCGACCTTGGCGGCTTCCCCGGCCAGGGCGAATTCGATGAGGTCCTCGTTGACTGAAGCGGCATCCGAGAGCACTGCGTTCCGGCTCTCTCCAGCCGTAGAAGCGGCTTTCTCGCTCAACTGCGGCACAGTGGCAGAATCCGATTTGGTCGTCTGACCAAAAGCGGGCGACAGGACAAGTGTGGCGACGGCTGTGATGGCGCCGGCGTATTTGAACATCACTCTTCTCCTTCGAGAGCTCAGCCAGGGACGGATATTCACTCGCACGCGCGCAATCGTTGTTTCGCAAACCGGTGCGTCGTCCGGCGCCAGAATTGAGCTGAACGGTACACCCTCGCTATATTGGTTATTGAAAAAGAATCGGATGGTGGTTAACAAGCCAAGTCGCCGCCAAACAGCCCGAGCAATCGCGGCTCAACTATCGCCCGGGCGGCGTCGGTGGCTTCAAGAACTCATGACTTTCCTCTACAATGACCACTGCACTTGGGGCTGCGGCGCGTGACCTCGTTTTGCACCAGAATGGCCGCTCTGGGTCGGCTGGTACTGGCCGGTGTCGCGTCCGGACGAAACCGAAGGATGACACCGCCATGAATATCCTTACCAAGCCAATGAACCTCGCCCCCATCTCCGACGCCGAGCGAGCGGCGCGAGTCGACCTCGCCGCAGTCTATCGCCTGTGCGCGCACTATGGCTGGGGCGACGTCATCTACAACCATTGCGCCATGCGGGTGCCGGGCGAAGACAGCAAGTTCTTGATGAAACGCCACGAGTCGTTGTGGACCGAGGTGACGGCCTCCAATCTCGTAAAGGTCGACATGCACGACGATCTCGACGAGTCGGCCGGCGTCAACCGTCCGGGCTTCACCCTGCATAGCGGCGTTCTCATGGGCCGGCCGGACGTCAACTGCTCCGTCCACGTGCACACCGAATGGGGCATGGCGCTGGCCGGTCTCAAGCACGGCCTGCGCATGGTGTCGCAGCAGGCGACGCGCTTCTACCAGCGCGTCGGCTATCACCCCTATGAGGGCATTACCGAGGACTTTTCCGAGCGCGAGCGCATTCTCGCGCATCTCGGCAAAAATCGCGCATTGATCCTGCACAATCACGGACTTCTCACCGTCGGTAAAATCGCGCGCGAGGCGTTCATACTGATGAAATATCTGATGAGCGCTGCCGAGATTCAGATCCGGATGGAATCGACCGGCGGCGAATTGATCGAAATCCCGCCGGCGGTCTGCGAAAAGGTCGCCGCCCAATACGAGTCGCACGACAGCGGCCGGGGCGCGGCCGATTGGCCTGCCTATCTGCGCATGCTCGACCAAATCGATGCGGGGTATCGGGATTAAAGGGCTGCGGAGCAGAAGCATTTTAGTCTGGCGATTTCAGAATGTGCAGATCAAGTCTAGCCGGCCCATGAAATTTTGATGCGTATAAGGAATTTGGTCGGAGTGGCAGGATTTGAACCTGCGACCCCCACGTCCCGAACGTGGTGCGCTACCAGACTGCGCTACACTCCGACAGAAGGCTGGCCTTACAGAAGGTTGGTCTTATAGCGGCGGGCCCTTGGCGTCGCAAGCGCGAGCCTTTAGGCAGTAAAGCAGCGGGCAAGAGACCGGCGCTCAAGCCCTGAAATCGCGCCGGCACGGAATGTAGGAGCCAATGGCCAACGAAACCAGACAGCTTGCCGAATATGCCGCCGCGGTCCGCTATCGGGACCTGCCCAAGGACGTCGTGCAGCGCGCCAAAGACTGCATCGCCGATACGATCGCGACCGTCATCTTCGGCCACGATCTGCCATGGAGCCGGATTATCGTCGCCTATGCCGAGCGCACGGGCGCGCGCGGTAGAAGCCGGATTCTCGGGCCGGGCCGCGGCACGGTGGCGCCGCCGCTTGCGGCGCTTGCCAACGGCGCGATGGCGCATGCCTTCGAACTCGACAATCTCACCTGGCCGAACACCGGCGTGCATCCGGGCGCGACCATGCTGGTGCCTGCGCTCGCGGTGGCGCAGGAGCGCGGCATCGGCGGGCGCGAATTGATCGCCGCCTTCGTCGCCGGCGCGGAAACCATGATTCGCATCGGGCGCGCGACCAAGCACAACAACGAGAGCCGCGGCTTTCACGCGCCCGGCACCACCGGGCCGTTTGGCGCCGCGATCGCGGTCGGCCGGCTGTTGCGCCTGGATGCGGAGAAGATGACCAATGCAATTGGCATTGCCGGCTCGCTCGCCGGCGGACTTTTGGAATTCGCGCGCGCGGGCAGCGGCGCGATGGTCAAGCGCCTGCATCTGGGCCGCGCCGCGGAGAGCGGCGTGCTGGCGGCGAGCCTTGCGGAGGACGGTTTCACCGGACCGCATAGCGTGCTGGAAGGCCCCTTCGGCTATCTCAACGTGTTTTGCGGCGAGCACGATGTTGCGGCGCTCACGCGCGATCTCGGAGAGGAATACGCAACCCTGCGCATCATGCTCAAGCGTTTCCCCTGCCACATCACCGCGCATACATCGGTACAGGCGGTCGAGGAGTTGCGGGCGGAGCATGGCTATTGTGGCGCCGATGTGGCGTCGATCGCCATTGCCGGCAGCGAGAAGATGGCGACGATCAACAATATCCCGGCGCCCGCAGACATCATGATGGCGCAATATTCGATTCCGTTCTGTGTCGCGCTGGCGCATTTGCGCAATCCGCGCGATCCGCGCTCGTTCGATGCCGGCGCGGTCGCCGACCCGGCGATCCGCGCGCTCTCAGCCCGCGTTTCGATTACGGTCGCCGACGAAGCGCGGCACGGCCGCACGCTTGCCAGCACGGTGGCGGTGACGCTCAAGGACGGGCGGATATTGTCGCGCCGCGTCGCCGATTTCAAGGGCACGCCGGAACAGCCGCTCAATCGCGACGAGATGCGCGAAAAATTTCTGCTGCTCACGCACCATTGCGACAAACGTAAAATGTCGCGCCTGTTCGAGCGATTGCAGAATCTGGAGCATGAGCGCGCGCTCGACTGGGTGAAAGCATCGGCGCTTTCGGCGCGAGGCAAGGCGCGGCCAAGCAAGCGCGTCGGCAACCGCACGCGGCGGGGTAAGAGGGCATGACCGCCGAGCCGACCACACGCGTCATCCCCGCCGATGCGGGCGCGATCGGGCAAGCCGCCCGCGCGCTTTTGGCCGGCGGGCTGGTCGCGTTTCCGACCGAGACGGTCTACGGCCTGGGCGCGGATGCCACCAACGGCACGGCGGTGGCGCGGCTCTACGCCGCCAAGGGCCGGCCGGCGTTCAATCCACTGATCGCGCATGTGGCCGATAGCACGGCCGCGCGCGCGCTGGCCGTGTTCGATGCCGCCGCCGAAAAAATGGCGAATGCGTTCTGGCCCGGTCCTCTCACCTTGGTGCTGCGTAAGCGCCTTGAATGCCCGGTCGCGGAACTTGCTACCGCCGGGCTCGACACCATTGCAGTGCGGGTACCCAATCATCCAGTTGCGCGTGACATCCTGCGCGCGCTCGGCCGGCCGATTGTCGCGCCCTCGGCCAATCGCTCGGGCCATGTCTCGCCGACGACGGCTGCGCATGTGCTGGCCGACATGCGCGGCCGCATCGAGCTCATCGTCGACGGCGGGCCGACGACGGTAGGCGTTGAGTCGACGATCGTGGCCTGCCTCGATGGCCGCGCGCTGCTGCTGCGGCCCGGCGGCATTTCGCGCGCGGAAATTGAACGCGTTCTCGGCAATGCTCTCGCCGACGCGCCGGATAGCGACGCAAATGCTCCGCGCGCGCCCGGGTTGCTGGCTTCGCATTATGCGCCAAAGGCGCGGCTGCGGCTTGACGCCGCCGATGTGCGCGCGGGCGAAGCTTTGCTCGCCTTCGGTGCAAACCGGCCGGCGGGCGCCGAGCGCGCCCTGCGCGTGCTCAACCTCTCGGAGCGCGGCGACCTGGTGGAGGCCGCCGCCAATCTGTTTTCGCATCTGCGCGCGCTCGATGCCGTGGGTGCCACAGTAATTGCAGTCATGCCGGTACCGCTTGGCGGCCTGGGCGAGGCCATCAACGACCGGCTGGCGCGCGCCGCCGCGCCAAGGGATTCGCGCAAATAAAGTCGTACCGCAACGCGCTTGCAAAAGCGCCGCTTTTGCAATTAATATGACTAGACTGACTAGTTAGGATAAATGAACATGAAGCCAGACACTTGGAAGCTGCAGGACGCCAAGGCGCGATTCTCCGAAGTCGTTCGCAAGGCTCGCGCGGGCGAACCGCAACAGGTCACGGTTCACGGCAAGCAAGCCGTCGTCGTTGTCGATCCCGAGCGCTTTGATGTGCGCGCAAAGCGGCGGCAGGAACCGACGCTTGCAGGATTCGTCGAGCAATCGAAGAAATATCGTGGAACTCCGATCAAACTGCAGCGGGTCAAGATGGCTTTCCCAAAATCGTATCGATCTCCGTTCGATGAGGACTAAATCATGAAGTGGCTCTTGGATACCAACGTGGTCTCCGAGAATGTTCGACCGCTTCCCAATCGATCGGTTGTGGCGTGGATCGCGCAGCGGACTCCGGCTGAGACCGTTATCAGTGTCGTTACGGTAGCCGAACTGCGCGTAGGTGCCCTGTCCGCTGGCAAGCAAGAGCGTCGCCTTGAGATCAACAGATGGATCGAAGACGAAATCATGAATTCTTTCGCTGGCCGTGTGCTGCCATTGACGGCTGATATCCTGATCGATTGGCTTCAACTTGGCCAAAGATTTGCGTCCAAGGGAAAAACGCGCGCGCCGGCCGACCTTCTCATCGCTTGCACTGCGCGAGTTCATGATCTCATCGTTGTCTCACGCAATACGCGGGACTTCGCCAACACCGGCATCATCGTGTACGATCCCTGGAGCGATCGCACCCATCACATGGGCGTTTCATGACGCTTGCGGAGAATAAGTTGCACCCATGAATGAAATGAGCAAACCCGTAGCCGCGCTCTCGCCTGAATTGCTCGCCCGCTTCACGGCGATCGTGGGCGCAAAGAACGCAATTACCGATCCGCAAGCGCAGGAACCCTATCTGGTCGAGATGCGGGCGCGCTGGCATGGGCGCACGCCGGTGGTGCTGCGGCCAGGCTCGGTGGCCGAAGTATCGGACATCCTCAAGCTCGCCAACGAAAGTAGCACCGCGATCGTGCCGCAGGGCGGCAACACCGGCCTGGTCGGCGGCCAGATTCCGCATCGCGGCGAAGTCGTGCTCGCGCTTACCCGGCTCGACCGCATCCGCGAGGTCGATGCGGTGTCCAGCACACTGACCTGCGAGGCCGGCGTCACCTTGCTGCGCGCGCGCGAGGCGGCTGCCGCGGTCGACCGGCTTTATCCGCAATTGCTGCCGTCGGAAGGCACCTGCACCATCGGCGGCAACCTCTCGACCAATGCCGGCGGCACGCAGGCGCTGGCCTATGGCATTGCGCGCTCGCACGCGCTCGGCATCGAGGTGGTGCTGGCCGACGGCCGAGTGCTCAACAATCTCAACAAGCGCAAGAAGGACAACACCGGCTACGATCTCAAAAACTTGTTCATCGGCGCGGAAGGCACGCTCGGCATCATCACCGCAGCGGTGCTGCGATTGGTGCCGCGCCCGCGCTCGATGGAGACCGCCTGGCTCGGCGTACCCTCGCCGGAGGCGGCGGTCGAGCTGCTCGGCATCGCGAACGACCGCACCGCCGGCGCCGTGACCAGCTTCGAGCTGATGGCGCGCATGGGCGTCGAAGTGGTGCTGCGCCATGGCGCAGGCGTGCGCGATCCGTTGCGCGAGCAGCATCCCTACAGCGTGCTGATCGAATTGTCCTCGCAGGCGCGCAAGGGCCTGCGCGCGGTGCTGGAAGAAATCCTGGCCGAGGGCCTTGAGCGCAAGCTGGTGCTCGACGCCACCATCGCCGAAACTCTCGAACAGGCGAAGGCGTTCTGGCGCATTCGCGAAATGTTCGGTGAGATGCAGCGCCATGAAGGCGGCTCGATCAAGCACGACATTTCGGTGCCGGTCGCCGCCATTGCGGCCTTCATCAAGGAGGCGAACGCCGCGGTGACAAAACTCATTCCCGGCGCGCGCCTGCTGCCGTTCGGCCATGTGGGCGACGGCAACATCCACTATAACGTCACGCAGCCGGCCGGCGCGAACGAAGCCGAATTCATGCAACGCGAGGAAGACGTGCACGACGTGGTGTTCGCGGTGGTGGCAAAATATGCCGGCTCCATTTCAGCGGAGCATGGCGTCGGCATCGTCAAGCGCGACCGGCTGCCGCAAGTCAAGGACAAAGTCGCGATCGAACTGATGCGCACGCTCAAGCGCACGCTCGATCCCAAGGGAATTCTCAATCCCGGCAAAGTGCTCTAAGGTGCCTCCGCCGGGGGTGATCGCGGGCCGGCCCACCGCGCCCATCAACTGAGGCCGCAGCCGGCCGGAGTTGGGCAGCGGACGCTGGCGGACCTGCATTCTCATGCTCATGCCGCATCCACGGCAGAGTTGCGTAAGATAGTCGCAGTTTGCCCCTTTGGATCGGGCGCGCCCGACGATAGGATGTCTGCAACGATCCATGCGGAGCACTGGCGATAGTCAGCCAAGGCGCAACCATACAGGAGGAAATCGACCATGCACACGACGCGCAGAACGTTCGTGAAATCCTCGCTCGCAACCACCGCGACCGCTGGCCTGCCGCTGCACAGCGCGCTGGCGCAAGGGGCGGAAGAATTGAAGCTCCACAGCTTCGTCCCGCCGACGCACGTCATCTGGGCGGATGTGCTCATTCCCTGGAGCCAGGAGGTGGCGCAACGCAGCGGCAACAAGCTCACGGTGAAACTGTTCCCGGCGATGCAGCTCGGCGGCCGGCCGCCGGAGCTTTATCGACAGACCATGCAGGGTATCACCGACGCGACCTTCACGCTGCCCGGCTACACCTCGGCGGATTTCCCGATGATGGCGCTGACCGAATTGCCGGGCACCGCCAACAGCGCCGACGACGGCACCAAGAAGCTTTGGGCCAACTTCGAAAAGTTCCTGGCGCGCGACTTCAAGGACACCAAGGTGCTCATGCTGTGGAACTCCGATACGGCAAGCCTGATGAGCAAGAACAAGCCGCTGCGCACATTGGAGGATCTCAAGGGTTTGAAAATCCGCACGCCGTCCGCAGCCCAGTCGGCGCAACTCGCCGCCTTGGGCGCCACGCCGATCGACATGCCGGTCACGCAAATCTACAACAACCTCGATCGTGGCGTGATCGACGCCACCATGATCCCGATGTCGGCGGCGCTCGATTTCAAGCTCATCGAAGTGGCGAAGTACTTCACCGTCGAGGCGCCGCTCGGCCGCTCGCCGTTCGTAGTGGCGATGAACAAGGCGCGCTACGAGAAGCTTGCGGCCGACCTCAAGAAGGTCATTGACGACACCACCGGCCTGCAGCTCAGCCTCAAGGGAGCGGCAACCTACGACAAGAAGAACAAAGAAGCGATTGAGGCGGCAAAGAAGGACCGCGAGGTCATTGTGCTCTCTGCGCAGGAGCGCCAGCGCTGGATCGGTGCCTTCAAGCCGTTGATCCGGGAGCGAGTCGAGGAAGGCGAGAAGGCTGGACTGCCGGCGCGCGGTCTGGTCGGCGCCTACGGTCTGCTGAGCTGACCGGCGCGAACGACAACGGCCAGCGCAGGGGGGAAGCGGCTTGGAGGGACTTGGGAATACCGACGTCCGAACCGGCCGGTTCGGGGGCTTTCTGCGCCTTTTATCGCTCGCTGGCGGCTGGGTGCTCATGCTGCTGATGGGCTACACCGTCCTCGACGTCATCCTGCGCTACGTCTTCAACCAGCCGTTCAGCGGCTCACTGGAAATCACCGAGTTCGCAATGTCGGCGATTGTGTTCCTCGGCATCGCCTACTGCGGCTGGCTCGGCGGACATGTGGCCGTCGATATTCTCGATCGCCCGCTCGATGATCCGCGGCGGCGCTTCGTGCCGGTGCTGCTGACTTTCGTCAGCGCGGTGCTGTTCGCGACCATCGCCTGGCTGAGTGCGGTCGAAGCGCTCACTTCGATGCATCGCATCAGCAATATGATGCGCTGGCCGCATTGGCCGTTCCAGCTCACCGTTGCCTTCGGCTCGGCGATGTATGCCGTTGTGCTGTTCATCCACGCCGCGCAGGCGCTGCGCCGGAAGGGCTGAAACATTGCAATGACCTCCGCCAACTGGATCGGCATCATCGGAATCGTCGTGCTTCTGCTGCTGATGGTGCTGCGCATGCCGATCGGCGTCGCCATGCTGCTGGTCGGCATCGTCGGATTCGGCGTGCTCAACGGGTTTGCGGCCGCGTTCGCGGCGCTCGGGACCTATCCGTATCAGTACGCGGCGGTCTACGACTTCGCGGTCATTCCGTTGTTCGTGCTGATGGGAAATCTCGGTTCGGTGTCCGGGATGGCGCGCGATCTCTATTCGGCAGCCTACTCCTGGATCGGCCATGTGCGCGGCGGCCTGGCGCACGCCACGATTCTTGCCTGCGCCGGCTTTGCGGCCGTGTCCGGCTCAAGCGTCGCCTCGGCGGTGACCATGGGCAAAGTCTGCCTGCCAGAAATGCGGCGCTACAATTACGCCCACCGGCTCTCCACGGGCGTGATCGCAGCCGGCGGCACGCTCGGGATTCTTATTCCTCCGAGCACCGCCTTCGTCATCTATGGATTACTCACAGAGCAGTCGATCGGCCGCCTGCTGCTCGCCGGCATCCTGCCTGGCCTGCTGCTCACAGCGATCTTCATGGCCACGGTCGCGATCTGGATGCGCTTTAAGCCGGAATACGGTCCGCCCGGGCCGCGGATGAATTGGCAGGAGCGCATGGAAAGTATGGTCCGTGCGCTCCCCATGATGTCCATCGTCCTGGTGAGCATCGGCGGCATCTATGTCGGCATTTTCACGCCGTCGGAAGCGGCCGCGATTGGCGCGGTGCTGGCGTTCGGCTACGCGCTGTGGCGCCGCTCGCTCGGCGGCGGAAATCTGTCGAAGGTCTTGATCGAGACCGTCAACACGACGGCGCTGGTTTTCCTGATCCTGATCGGCGCGCTGGTGTTCGGGCCGTTCCTGGCGCTCTCCGGGTTGCCGGAAAAGATCGCGCAATCGCTGGCCGGCCTCGACGTGCCGCGCGTTGTCATCCTGATCCTCATTCTCGCGGTATACATCGCGCTCGGCACATTCCTTGAAGGCTTCTCGATGCTGGTGCTGACGCTGCCGATCGTCATTCCGATCATAATTGCGTTGAATTACGATCTGATCTGGTTCGGCGTAATTATGGTGATCGTATTGGAGATGGGACTGATCGATCCGCCGGTCGGAATCAACGTGTTTATCGTCAAGGGACTCGTCCCCGACGTACCGATGAGCGAGATCTTCGCCGGCATCGTGCCGTTCTGGTTCGCGATGATGGTCTGCATCGGTATCTTGATCGTGTTCCCCGATATCGCGCTGCTCATTCCAAATACCATGATCGGCAAATAGCGTTACAATAGCGAGCCCTGCGCACTGTCCTTGCGCCGCTTCGGTTTCACCGCGGGTCTGCGTTCCTCGGTCGGCGCGGCAGGTTCCGCCGGCGCGCTGTATGGCTCAATGAGCGCAGGCGAATCGTTGGCCACCCGATTGACCGCAGGCGAGACTTCGATGACCTCAAGCAAGCCCTCGCGCGCGGGCACGATCAGCGCCGCCGCGGTTTGGGCATCGACTTTATCGCTGTCGAGCCAGAGATCGAAGGCCGCGGGCTCGATAATGGCCGGCATGCGGTCGTGGATGGCAGCGCAAGTGCGATTGGCTTGGGTGGTGATAATTGCAGCGCTCTCCTGCTCTTCGCCGTTGGGGCCGGTCCAGGTCTCCCAAAGCCCTGCAAAGGCCAGCGGGCCGCCCGATTTCATCCGGGCGAGATGGGGCCGCTTGCGGGCGCCGTCCTGCTTCCATTCGTAAAAGCCATCGGCGGGAAACAGGCAGCGGCGGCGGCGCATGGCGGCGCGAAAAGCCGGCTTGTCGTTGACCGATTCGCCGCGCGCGTTGATCAGCAGCGAGAACGCGCGCGGGTCCTTTACCCAGGACGGGATCAGCCCCCAGCGCACCAGCGCAAACCGTCGCTGCCCTGCAAACTGGCGCACGATCGGCACCGCTTGCGTCGGCGCAACGTTAAAGCGCGGCGGAAAGTTCGGCTGATCGGCGTAGCCGAACAGCCGGCGGAGAGCCTCAGGAGCGCTTATGATCACATACCGGCCGCACATGCCGCGCTCCGTTCATCAGCATTCTTAGGAACACTTTAACCATCGCCGACATGACTACCAGCCAGCCCCCTCGCCCGAGCAATTCGATAATGGCCCCACCACCCGCGAAGCCGCCATCGCGTGCTACCATGCCGCCAATGCAGGAATTTGCCAATCCGCGCGCCTTTCCCGACCGGCCGTATGCCGCGGTCAGCGCCGCCATCATTCGTGACGGCCGCGTGCTGATCGTGCGGCGCGCGAATCCTCCGATGCAGGGGATTTTCACGCTGCCCGGCGGCGTGGTCGAGGCCGGCGAGACCCTGCACGCGGCGCTGGTGCGAGAAATCCGCGAGGAGACGAGCCTTACGATCGAGCCGGTCGCGCTTGCCGGCCACCGCGAAGTGATCGTGCGGAACGGCGATGGGCGGATCGAGCGGCATTTCATTATTCTGGCCTTTGCAGCGCGCTGGCTCGCGGGCGAGCCAAAACTCAACCACGAACTCTCCGAGGCGCGCTGGATGCGGCCGGACGAGGTCGCGCCGTTGCGGACAACCGAGGGTTTGCGCGAAATTATCGACACGGCATTTGAGCGGATTGAGGCAGGACGCTGATGAATAAGCCTGTCAATTTCCGCCGCATTCAGGACTCATAGTCGCGGTTGCGTTACCGAGGACCCCGGCGCATATCTTAGGCGATGCTCATCCGCGTATTAACATTGGCGTTCCTCACGCTTGCCGCCGCGAGCGGCCTTGTTGCTAGCGGACCTGCGCGCGCGCAAGAAAGCGGCGCCGCACCCTACGACGGGGAGCTGCGGCGGCTGTCGGAAATCCTTGGAGCGCTGCACTATCTGCGCGCCATCTGCGGCTCGAATGAAGGCAGGAAATGGCAGGTTGAAATGCAGGCGCTGATCGACGCCGAAGCGCCGAGCGGGGAGCGGCGCAACCGGCTGATCGTCAGTTTCAATCGCGGCCATCGCGGCTTCCAGCAGACCTACCGAACCTGCACGCCGGCGGCGGGGGTTGTAATCCGCCGTTATCTCGCGGAAGGCGCGAAAATTTCCCGCGAAATCACCGCCCGCTACGCCAACTGAGCTTACGCGTTAACCTTTCCTAAAGTTGCTTGCCACAACGGCCGTAAGCGCGTGCTACGAATTGTCATAGAGCCTTATTCATCTTGAAGGAATCAGAGGCGGGCTCTAGCTTTTTGTTTGAGCATGATCTTCTCCGAAAACCGGTTCCCACTTTTCGGGATCATGCTCTAGGTAAGGGGACGACGGCACGGGGGTGCCGTTTTTTGGGCTGCTTATGACCAGTGCAAAGCATACGCATACGACACACGAGCCGGTGGCGGAGCAGGAGCAAAAAAAAGTCGCGTTAAGCTACTTACACGAGGCATGGGCGGAAGCCCGTCTCGACGGGGTCGACGACGATTGCATGGCGCAGGCGTGCCTGTTCGCCGCGCTTGCCGAACTGGTTTCAACCTATGGCGAGCAAGCCGCGGCCGTCTATGCCGAGAAACTGTCGGCCCGCATCAGTAACGGCGAATTTTCCGTCGATCTGTCGCGGCAGTAATTCCCGCAAAAATTCTAGTCAGACGGCCGCGCGTCCACAATAGGCACGGCTTCGCCTTATGCTGGCGCGGCCGGGCGTGATTGACGACAATGCCGCCTTTGAGGATCAAATCGTAGGTTTGCGCCATAAAGCCTGCATGTATTTTCAGACCGTGCCCTTGAGAGGATGCCAGCAGCGCCTTACGTTCCGCTGCAATCCTTGGCAATGGATTTGGCAATAGGTAATGAAAGCAGCGCTGCTCCCCGATCGTGGCGTGGTCAAGGTTATGGGCGCCGACGCGCGGCCATTCCTCAACGGGCTGTTGACCGCCGACATCGGCAAGATGAGCCCTGAGTCTCCGCGCTTTGCCGCCCTGCTCACCCCGCAAGGCAAGATCATCGTCGATTGCATCGTTGCCGAGGCGCCGGCCGGGGACGGCGGCGGCTTTTTTCTCGACTGCCCGCGCGCGCTTGGCCCCGATCTGGTGGCTAAGCTCAATTTCTATAAACTGCGCGCCAAGGTGAGCGTCGAGGATCTTTCCGAGGGGCTTGGCGTGCTCGCCATCTGGGACGGCGCCGGCAATTCCGAATATGGGCTCAGCTATCCCGACCCGCGCCTGCCTGAGCTTGGCCGGCGCATGCTGCTGCCGCCGCATCTGGCGCGCGAGGCCGCGGCCGAGCTGGGCGCGGAATTGACCGAGGCCAGCGCCTATGAGGCGCATCGCATCGCGCTCGGTGTGCCGCGCGGCGGACTCGATTTTGTCTATGGCGACGCCTTTCCGCACGAGGCCGACATGGACCAGCTCAACGGCGTCGATTTCGCCAAGGGCTGCTATGTCGGACAGGAGGTCGTTTCGCGCATCGAGCACCGCGGCAGCGCACGCAAGCGCATCGTGCCGGTCTTAGCCGAGGCGTCTGCGCCAGAAGCCGGCATGGCGGTGATGGCGGGCGGCAAGCAGATCGGCATCATGGGCTCGGGCGCGGGAGCGCAGGGGCTCGCCATGCTGCGGCTCGATTACATGTCCGATGCGCAGGCCAGCGGCACTGCCCTGGTCGCGGGCGGCGTGACCATCCGCGCGCGCAAGCCGCCATGGGCGCGGTTCGCATGGCCAGGGGAGACTCGGCCGGGCGCGGCGGGTGGCGAAAGCCAGCAATGAGCGGCGACGAGAGGGTGATTCCCCGCGTCAATTTCCCAGCATCCGGCGAACATCCTTGAGCAGCACGAACAAGTGCATCGCGTCCGTCGGTGACGGAACAAATCCAAAGTGCGAATAGAACGATACGGCCCGTTCATCCTTGGCATGGACAGCGAGCGCGCGAATACCGGCAATCTCCGCCACTTGCAGCGTTCGCTGCATGGCGTCCCGCAGCAGCCCGGCGCCGATGCCGCGTCCCTGCCATGCGCGATGCACCGCAAGGCGCGCGAGCACGATCAGCAGGACCGGATGCCGGGCGAGGCCTTTGGTGAGGCGCTCGGGAGCATCCGCCGGCGCAATGTCGCCGACCACCAGCGTATGGAAGCCGACAATCACGGACTCGACGAGGGCAACATAGGTGCGCGAAGCGCCGGCCTGCTGCGCTGGAAATGCAAAACGAACAAGGAAAAGATCGAGCGCCGGATGCCCGCATTCAAATCCGTCGACCGCGTGATCGCGGCGCAGCGTCTCGATACGAAGGGCGACGGTCACCGGCCTTTGTCACCGTCGAAGATACTCGGTTCTATGAGCAGGCGCTTCAGCCGCGGGGGCTCGCGCGGAGGCGCATCGAGCGCCTTGAGGAATTTGGCCCATTGCTCGGCATCAAGAGTAAAGTGCTGGCGATCCATGAGCCGTTCCTCGGCACGCGCCAGCGCGCTGTCGAGCACGAATTCGCTGACGGACTTTCGATCGGCCTTCGCAGCCGCTTGCAACATGCGCTTGCTTGTTGCGGTTAGTCTGAGATCGAGCTTTTCGCTGCGGGTGACACGGTTGGGACGGGTCGGCATAATGCTGCTCCTTATGGATTACGTTTAGCACATTTGCCAGACAATGTCATGACAATATTTCGGGCGCTCATAAACCCCTAAACCGACTGTGCTGACTACGAATTTCCCGATAGGAAACCTCTCATGTCCTCCGCCCTCCCCCACGCCGATGGCCTGCAGCGCTGCCCGTGGCCGAAGGACGATCCGCTTTACGTCGCCTATCACGATCAGGAATGGGGCGTGCCGGAGTTCGACGACCGCGCGCTGTCGAGTTATGATCCTAAAATTTTGCGAATAAGGCAGAGCTTCGGATAATATGATGTTATGAGGAGCCAAGACGCAATCGCCATTCTCCGGCAGCATGCAGACGCCCTGCGTGACCGCGGCGTGTGTCATGCTGCGTTGTTCGGTTCGGCCGCGCGCGACGAAGCCGGACCCAAAAGCGATCTCGACATCCTGATCGAACTGGAGCCCGACGCTCCGCTCGACGCCTTCGCCTATGCCGGATTGAAGCGATACATCGCCGGTCTGTTCACCGGTCCTGTCGATGTGGTGACGCGGGACGCTCTCAAGCCCTATGTGCGCGGTTCGGCAGTAGCCGGCGCCATCTATGCCTTCTAAATCGCCCCACGGCCCGCTGACCGATATACTTCGTCATATCGAGTTGGCGCACGCGTTCGTCGCCGATATTTCCTTTGACGCCTTCCAGGCGGACCGGCGCACGGTTTATGCGGTCACGCGTTGCCTCGAAATCATCTCCGAGGCATCGCGGAAGTTGCCGGACGATCTTAAGGTGCGTCATCCTCACATCCCGTGGATGGATATCGCCGGAGCCGGAAACGTTTATCGGCATGATTATGAGGACGTGCTGGATCAAATCGTTTGGCGCACCGTCCAGTACAGCTTGGAACCGTTGCGCGCCGCTGCCGAAATCGAACTGCGCAGATTGAGTGAAGAATGAGCCATTCCTTCCTCCACCCCGACGGCGTGCAGCGCTGCCCGTGGCCGAAGGACGATCCGCTTTACGTCGCCTATCACGATCAGGAATGGGGCGTGCCGGAGTTCGACGACCGCGCGCTGTTTGAAAAACTCGTGCTCGATGGTTTTCAGGCCGGATTGTCTTGGATCACGATCTTGCGCAAGCGCGATAATTTTCGCCGCGCGTTCGA
>CAZNSG010000183.1:0-20966 GCA_964575715.1 uncultured Hyphomicrobiales bacterium
AGCGGAGGAACGCAAAAAGGTGAGTCTTTTCAGCGTCTGCATCCAACCCCGAACCTTGGCTGCTTCCACATCGAGGGTAAGCTAAGTCCTTGATCCAGAGTCAATTTCTATTGGCTTCTGAAATGTGTGAATCGTATAGCCACGCAGCGGGGAGAGGTAAGTCCGGCCGCTTGCCGCTGCGCAGGCGCGATGTTATCTGCGCTTGATGACCGCCTCCTCCATCGACAACATCCGCAATTTCTCCATTGTCGCGCATATCGACCACGGCAAGTCGACGCTGGCCGACCGGCTGATTCAGCTCACCGGCGCCTTGGAAGAGCGCGAAATGGTCGAGCAGGTGCTCGATTCCATGGACATCGAGCGCGAGCGCGGCATCACCATCAAAGCGCAGACCGTGCGGCTCAATTACAAGGCGCGCGACGGCAAGGATTATGTGCTCAACCTGATCGACACGCCCGGCCATGTCGATTTCGCCTATGAGGTCAATCGCTCGCTTGCCGCCTGCGAGGGCTCGCTGCTGGTGGTCGATGCCAGCCAAGGGGTCGAGGCGCAGACGCTGGCCAATGCCTATCACGCGATCGATGCCGGACACGAGCTGGTGCCGGTGCTCAACAAGGTGGATCTGCCGGCGGCCGAGCCCGACAAGGTCAGACAGCAGATCGAAGATGTGATCGGAATCGACGCCTCGAACGCCATCCTGATTTCGGCCAAGACCGGACAGAACGTGCCGGAGGTGCTCGAAGCCATCGTCACGCGCCTGCCGCCGCCCAAGGGCGATCGCGAGGCGGCGCTCAAGGCGCTGCTGGTCGATTCCTGGTACGATTCCTATCTCGGCGTGGTCGTCCTGGTGCGCATTGTGGACGGCACACTCAAGAAAAGTCAGCGCATCCGCATGATGGGCACGGGCGCGGCCTACGAAGTCGACCGCGTCGGCGTGTTCACGCCCAAGCTGCTCAATGTCGAGGGACTCGGGCCCGGCGAGATCGGCTTTCTCACCGCCTCGATCAAGGAAGTGGCGGACACGCGCGTCGGCGACACCATCACCGACGATCGCAAGCCGACCGCGACGCCATTGCCCGGCTTCCGGCCGTCGATCCCGGTGGTGTTCTGCGGGCTGTTCCCGGTCGATGCGGCGCAATTCGAGGACTTGCGCGCGGCCATGGGCAGGCTGCGGCTCAACGACGCGAGTTTTTCCTACGAGATGGAGACCAGCGCCGCGCTCGGTTTTGGATTCCGCTGCGGCTTTCTCGGTCTGTTGCACCTCGAAATCATCCAGGAGCGGCTGGAGCGCGAATTCAATCTCGACCTGATCGCAACCGCGCCGTCGGTGATCTACAAAATCGATTTGCGCGACGGCAAGGACATCGAGATCCACAATCCGGTGGACATGCCGGACCCGATGAAAATCCTGGAGATCCACGAGCCGTGGATTCAAGCGACGATTCTCACGCCCGACGAATATCTCGGCGCGGTGCTCAAACTTTGCCAGGACCGCCGCGGTTCGCAGGTCGAACTGACCTATGTCGGCAACCGCGCCATGGTGAAATACGACCTGCCGCTCAACGAAGTGGTGTTCGATTTCTACGACCGGCTCAAATCGGTGTCGAAAGGCTATGCCTCGTTTGACTATCACCTCACCGATTTCAAGCCGGCCGAGCTGGTGAAGATGCAAATCCTGGTCAACGAAGAGCCGATCGATGCGCTCGCCATGCTGGTGCACAAGACGCGCGCGGAGCAGCGCGGCCGCGCCATGGTGGAAAAGCTGAAAGAACTCATCCCGCCGCACATGTTCCAGGTTCCAATCCAGGCGGCGATCGGCGGAAAAATCATCGCGCGCGAGACCGTGCGCGCCTTCCGCAAGGACGTCACCGCCAAATGCTACGGCGGCGACATCTCGCGCAAACGCAAGCTGCTGGACAAGCAGAAGAAGGGCAAGAAGCGCATGCGCCAATTCGGCAAGGTGGATATTCCGCAGGAGGCGTTTATCGCCGCGCTGAAGGTGGATGTGTGAGGGGCGGCGACGCTTCTAAACCGGCGTTCTCCGCCCGCATCCTGAGGAGCTGTCCGAAGGACCGCGTCTCGAAGGATGAGGCGGCCCATGGTTCGAGACGCACGCTTCGCGTGCTCCTCACCATGAGGCCGATCGAGTCCCTTCATCGGCGTGCTGAATGAGAAACCTACTCCGCCGCATTAACCTGCCGCAGCCGGCCTGCCGACTTCATTTCGTCGTGCAGCGCGATCGGGTCCCAGTCGTAGCCATTCGGCCAGGTGAGCGCGCCATCCTCGATGAACACGCGCGCGAAATAAGCCGGGTCCTGCAAGGGTTGCGACATCGATCCGGTCTTTTCCACGATGGCTGCGAAGTCATGCACCCCGGCGGTTCCATCGGAGAATTCAATCTCAAGCCTATGGCCCCCAAGCGGGCGAACGCCGATCACATCAATCATCGTCAAGGCCTCCGATCCGTTCAAGCTGCCCATCGGATCGCGCCGCGTTCCAGTTTCTCATAAGAGCGTCGCGCCGCTAAGCCGTCCATTCCTTCACCAGCCGCGTCACCTGAACAAGCGGGGTCGATCACCCCCAACCCGCCCGACTGTGCTGGCGTATGGGGCAATTCCGAGTTGCAAATAATTCGCAATTGCAGTATCATCGGGGCTTTACACAAGAGTGGAGTCGCACCATGCGCATGCTTCCGATTTTTGCCGCGCTCGCCGCCGGCAGCCTTGCCGGCGCGGCGCTGGCCGCCGGCAATCTCGCCGGAGGGGAACCGATCGTGGTCACGGTCGAACTTGGCAAACCCGGCAAGCACATCTTCGTGCCCGACCGCCTCAAGTTCGAGACCGGCAAGCTCTATAAGCTCGTGCTCAACAACAACAGCAGCGATCCGCACTACTTCACCTCGCACGGCTTCACGCAGCTGATCTACACGCGCAAGGTCCAGGTGGTGCAGACGCGCGCCGGCAAGTCCACGACGCTCGCCGAATTCAAGGGCGCGATCCGCGAGATCGAAGTCTATCCGGGTCAGACGGCGGAATGGTGGTTCGTGCCGGTGGCGACCGGCCGGGTCGCCGACCTGCGCTGCGGCATCGTCGGCAAGGACGGCAAGAGCCACGCCGACCTCGGCATGCTGGGAGAGATCGTGATCGAGTAGGCGCTTTTTGTTTGAGCATGATCGGCTTGACTGGAAACACGTGTCCCGGGCGCGGCGCGCGCAGACAAGTTTACGCAGTCTGCGCAAGCTTGACTGCGTTGCAAAACCATAAGCGCGTTTACGCGCGTCTTTGACGCGCTATGGTGCAGCGGTGCGCCGCAGACCCGGGATCGAAACAAATTCCAAGTTTGAAATGGTCCCGGATCAGCGGTGCACCGTTTCCCCCGGCTCTCGCCATAGCGCGTCAAAGACGCGCGTAAACACGCTAATGGCTCGGCCGGGGTTCACGCTGCACCGCATCCGGGACACGTGATTCATGTCTGAACGATCATGCCCTACCCGCCGATCACCGCCACGCCCTGGATCTCGATCAGCATGCCCGGCCGGGCAAAATGCGAGACCGTGATCAGCGCGCTGGCCGGAAAATTTCCGTCCGGAAAGAATCCCGCGCGCATATTGACAAATGTATCGCCATGGCGCGGATCGCCGATGAACACGGTCATGGTGACCATGTTCGCAAGGCTGCCGCCGGCCTTCTGCAAGGTCTTATCGATCAAGCTAAAGAGGGTGCGCACCTGCGCCTCGAAATTCCCCGAAATATCGCTGCCGGCCTCATCGCGCGTGGCGGTCTGGCCCGCGAGCCATACGATTTTACCGCCCTGGGTGATGACGCCCGGCGAAAAGGCGCGCGATTTCTGAAAATCGGTTTTCTCCATATAGACCGCCATAATTCCTACCTCCCCTGTTGCATTGCCTTGATCCGACACGAAAAACCGGCCCCGCCAAGCTAAAGCGGCGCTTTTCCATTAACGCTTAGCAGGTTAGAATGCGAGCATGCTGGGTCGATTACACATTTTGCCGCTCGTCATGCTGTTTGCGATGTCCGCCAGTGCGCATGCGCAGGACATTGGAACATTGCTGCCCATTCAGAGCCCCCCTCTCGCCAATCCAATCGACCCCAACCTCCCGGCAAAGGAATTGTTCGGCCGCAAATCCGAACCGGCACCGCTGGCGGCGCGAGCCATCGGTAAGTATAGCCGTGGCTGTCTTGCCGGTGGAATGATGCTGCCGGTCAACGGTCCGACTTGGCAGGTGATGCGCCTGTCGCGCAATCGCAATTGGGCGCATCCCAACATGATAAAGGTGCTTGAGCGCTTTGCATCAAAAGTGCCGAAAATCGGCTGGCCGGGGCTGCTGGTCGGCGATCTGACGCAGCCGCGCGGCGGACCGATGCTGACCGGTCATGTGAGCCACCAAATCGGACTTGACGCCGACGTCTGGTTCACACCGATGCCGGAGCGCGAACTCACTCGGCAGGAGCGCGAGGAAAAGATGGCGACGAACATCGTCAACGACGATTGGAATGACATCAGACCGGAGATTTGGTCGCCGGTGTACATCGCGCTGCTCAAGACGATCGCGGATGATCCGGACGTCGATCGCGTGCTGGTCAATTACGCCATCAAGAAGGCGCTGTGCCGCGACGTGACGAAGGACCGCCTCTGGCTTACGAAACTTCGTGTCGTCCCCGGCCACAACTATCACTTCCACATTCGCCTCAAGTGCCCGGCGGACAGCCCGGAATGCACGCCTGATCTGCCAACGCCGAGTCACGACACGTGCGCAGAGGAATTGGCTTATTGGACTGCCAACGACCGCTACAAGCCAAAACCGCCGATACCCGGCCCCGAGCGCCCTCCACTGCGGCTCGCGGATTTGCCGGCATCCTGCCACGATGTCGTGATCGCACCGCGGGCGAAGGCTGCCAACCCGGAATGATCGGTAAATAATTGGTTTTGTTATGCCATCATGACCGCCCGGCGTCGGCGCGGATCATCGCGGCGCCCTTTTCGGCGATCATCATGGTCGGTGCGGCGGTATTGCCCGACGTGATCGAGGGCATCACCGAGGCATCGGCCACCCTGATGCGCTCGAGGCCGATAATCCGCAGCCGCTCGTCGACCACCGCCATCGGATCGCCGGCGCGGCCCATCTTGGCCGTGCCGACGGGATGAAAGATGGTGGTGCCGATGTCGCCGGCCGCCTTCACCAGGCCGGCATCGTCGTCGCGCGCGCTCGCGCCAGGCAGAAATTCGACCGGATTGAATGGCGCAAGCGCCGGCTGCGCCACGATGCGGCGGGTGACACGGATCGAATCCGCAGCGACGCGGCGATCTTCGTCAGTCGAAAGATAGTTCGGCGAAATCACCGGCTGGTCGGCCGGATCGGCGGAGCGCAGGCGAACAAATCCGCGGCTGGTCGGCTGTACATTCGTTACGCTGGTCGTGAACGCTGGAAAAGTGTGCAGCGGCTCGCCGAAACGATCGAGCGAGAGCGGCTGCACGTGGTACTGGATGTTTGCGCGCTCGCGATGCGGGTCGGAGCGGGTGAAGATGCCGAGTTGCGACGGCGCCATCGTCATCGGACCGCGCCGGAATAGTGCGTAGTTGAGCATCATGCGCGCGAACCCAGTGCGCGTGTGATAGAGTTCGTTCAGCGTCTTCACGCCGGACACCTTGTAGATCATCCGCAGTTGCAGATGATCGTGCAGGTTCTCGCCCACCCCCGGCTTATCGAGCACAAGCGGAATTCCGAACTGCGCGAGCTGTGTTGCCGGACCCACGCCGGAAAGCAGCAAGAGCTGCGGCGAGCCGATCGATCCGGCGGCCAATATCACCTCGCCCTGGCAGCGCGCCTTGCGCGCTTGGCCATCCTGCCGCCAGCGCACGCCGGTGGCGCGCTTGCCGTCAAACACCACACCCTCGACCAGGCAATGGGTTTCGAGCCGCAAATTCGGCCGCCGCAGCACCGGCTTGAGAAAGCCGCGCGCCGCCGACCAGCGCCGGCCGCGTTTTTGATTGACGTGATAGGCGCAGGAACCCTCGTTGTCGCCGGTGTTAAAATCGCTGACCGGCTTGATGCCGGCCTGCGTCGCCGCGGCGCGGAACGCATCGAGCAGATCCCAGCGCACGCGCGGCGGCTCGACCCGCCATTCGCCGCCGACCGCATGATGCGCGCTCGCGCCCAGGAAATGGTCCTCGTGCCGTTTGAAGAACGGCAGCACATCGTCCCAGCCCCAGCCGGAAAGCCCGAGCTGGCGCCAATGATCGTAATCGGCCGCCTGCCCGCGCATGTAGATCATGGCGTTGATGGAGGACGAGCCGCCGATCACCTTGCCGCGCGGATAGTGCAGACTGCGACCGTTCAAGCCCGCCTCGTTTGCGGTCTTGAACATCCAGTCGGCGCGCGGATTGCCGATGGCGAACAGATAGCCGACCGGAATGTGATACCAGATCCAGTTGTCGCGCCCGCCAGCTTCCAGTACCAGCACGCGCGTCTGCGGATCGGCGGAAAGCCGGTTGGCGAGCAGACAGCCGGCCGAGCCCGCGCCGACGATGATGTAGTCGTAGTCGCCCTCGATTCCCGCCGCTCCAACCATGCCTTCTTCTCCCGCATTAGCGATTCATTATTTACTTCGGATTCAATAGACACCAATCAACTTTATACCTGCAATAATCAGCACAAGCCCAAGGGCGCGTTGTATCCATCCCGCCGCAATTTTTGTTCCAATAGCGCTTCCCACGATAGCTCCAAGCACGACCGCCGCCGCATAGAGCGGTAATTCGGGCGGTAGCGACTGCACGGCGGTAATATTTCCGAGCAGTCCCGCAATTGAGTTACAGAGGATGAAGGTGGCTGCGATGCCGGACGTTGTCCGCATGTCGGACCAGCCGAGAAACAAAATGATCGGCGAAAGGAAAATCCCTCCGCCGGTGCCGGTCAGGCCGGAGAGCAGCCCGATCCCGCTCCCCAGAAGTGCGCCAGCCCAAACGGGCGGATCGCGGAGCTCGCCATACGCGTCGATTCCTTTGGGCCAGAGCAGTCGCGCACCGCCAATCAGCAAAGCAACGCCAACGATCCACCGGTAATAATTGCCGGGAAGTTGAATTGCGCCCCCAATAAACGCAAAGGGCACCGCGCCAATCAGAAATGGCCATAGTGTACGCCAGCGGAACAATCCCGCGCGAAGATAACGTTGCGAGATAAAGCTCGCGACCAGGATGTTCAGAACCAGCGCAGTCGGGCGCATGACAGCCGGGGCCACACCGAACAGCGCCATCAACGCGATATACGCAGAGGCGCCGGCATGCCCGACAGACGCGTAGAGGACCGCAGCTAAAAACATGCAGGCGGCGAGAAGAAATTGAGGATCGGGCATGAATTGGCCATTCACAAGGCGCGTCACACGCCTGGTTTACCGACAATGCTATGTAGAATTGAGTGCCCCTTGAGAGCGCCGTCTCCGGGCTATGCGACCGCTTACGGCAAGCCGCAAGCAACCATCGTAGCAAGGTAGCAACCGGTGTCCAGTCCGTGATCTGAACTTTACCCGCGCCAGCGCATGAGCGCGGCCTTGATTCGCGCCAGCGGCGCCGCCGCTTCCAGCAATTCCGGATCCGCAAGTCGTATTCCGACCGTGACAAGCCGGCCAGCGCTGACCGTATGCGCCAGCAACATAACCTCACCCAACTGCACCACGTCGCCCGTGCGCGATGCGCGTCCCAGCTGCTCGAAAAAATAATCCGCCAGCGAAGTTGCCGCGTAATCCGGCTCGACCGGCAGGCCATAAATTTCCGCCAGCGCGCCGAGCGTTGCCCCGCTCGGCACGAAGAAATCGCCGAGCAGCCGCGGATCGGGCAGCATCGACGACGGCATGTCGACGAAGAAGCGGTCGAGCGCCACCGCCCGCTCCGGCGGCGCGAGAAAATAGACATGGTCGCCCGCGCGCGCGGCACCGGCTTCCTCCGGTGTGTGCACGCGCTCGTCGCGCACCACCAGCGTGAGCTTCGCCCAGGACGGGATGATGCCGTGGCGCAAGTACGGACTATCGGCAACCACCGGGTATCCGACCAGTTCCTGGGCGAGCTGGCCGGGCAGGTCGAGTTCGACGCGATGAGCCGATACGGCGGCGGGCGCCATGGCGATGTGCAGCCGGCGCGCGGCGACCGGGATGGTCCAGCCCTGGATTAGCAGCGAGACCAGCACGACGACAAAGCCGACATCGAAGTAAAGCTGAGCGTTAGGCAACTTCACCAGCAGCGGAATCGAGGCCAAAAAGATGCCGACCGCCCCGCGCAATCCGACCCAGGACACGAAAATCTTCTCCCGCAAGCTGAAGCGAAACGGCGCAAGACACAGGAACACCGCGGCGGGCCGCGCAATGAACATCAGCGCAAAGGCCACCGCGAGCGCCGGTAGAACATGGTTTGGCATTCGATTGGGCGACGATAAAAGCCCAAGCAATACGAACATCGCGATCTGCGCCAGCCAGGTTGCGGCGTCGAGAAAGGCAATCAAAGTCGAGTGCGCGCGCGTGGCGCGGTTTCCGACCACCAGACCGGCAAGATAGACCGCAAGAAAGCCCGAGCCGTGCAAGGACTGCGCCAGCCCGAACGCAACCAGCGCTCCGGCCGCCACAAACGGCGCGTGCAGTCCCTGGGGAAGATCGAGCCGGTTGAGCACTAAGACCATGCCGCGACCGCCGAGCATACCAATAACGCCTCCGAGAATTCCCTCCCGCAGCAGCAGCATGACGATGTCTTGCCATGACTTGTCGCCCACCAGCAGGATCTCCACCAACACGATGGTCAGAAAGATGGCGAACGGATCGTTGGTGGCGGATTCGACTTCGAGCGTGGCGTTGACGCGCGGCCGCAATCGCAAGCCGCGCGCATGCAGCAGGAAGAATACCGCCGCCGCGTCGGTCGAGGCTACCATGGCGCCGACCAGCAGCGCTTCGAGCGGGCGCAAACCGAGCGCGAGCCAAGCTATTGGCGCGGTCAGCGCGGCCGTGACCAGCACACCGAGCGTCGCCAGCAGGCTGGCAGGCGCGAGCACGCTGCGGAAGGTTGCAAACCGAGTGCGCAGGCCGCCGTCAAACAGGATGAGCGCAAGTGCGACGGAGCCGACAATATAGGCGGCTTTCACGTCGTCGAACCTGATTCCGCCGGGGCCGGCATCGCCGGCCAGCATGCCGACTATCAGGAAGGCCAGCAGCAATGGCGCGCCAAATCGCAGCGCCACCAGACTCGACATGATGCCGGCCAGCACCAGCAGCGCGCCAAGCAGAATCGTGATGCTGACCGTATCGAGTAAAGCCATGATATGTGCGAATCTCCATGTGTATTGGAGAGGCACGCGACGCCGAGCGCAATTAGAAACAGGCAGTTATTTTCGTCGTCCTCATCCTGAGGAGGCGGCCATAGCAGGCGTAGCCTGCGTATACTTGGCTACGAAGCCGCCGTCTCGAAGGATGAGGACAATAGTGACTGGGCCGCTTCATCCTTCGAGACGCGACCCTTCGGGTCGCTCCTCAGGATGAGGCGGCCCTCCAACGGCTATCTAGGTCAGAACGCCACCTTATCGCCGCCCTTGAGCGCGAGGATTTCGCGCGCGTCGTCGGGGCCGGCGATCTCGTAGCCAAGACCCTCGATAATCTGTCGCGCGTTCTTGACCTGCTGGGCGTTGGACTCGGCAAGTTTTCCAGGCCCAATCCACAGCGAATCTTCGAGACCTACGCGCAGATTGCCGCCCATCGCCACCGCCATGGCGCCGATCGCCATCTGCGCGCGGCCGGCGCCAAGCACCGACCAGCGATAATTCTCCCGGCCCAGCAGCCGGTCGGCGGTGCGCCGCATGTGAATGACATCCTCGGGGTGGGTGCCGATGCCGCCGAGAATGCCGAACACCGATTGCACGAACAGCGGCGGCTTGACCAGGCCGCGTTCGAGAAAATGCGCCAGATTGTAGAGATGCCCGATATCGTAGCACTCGAATTCAAAGCGCGTGCCGTTGTCGGCGCAGGTGCGCAGCACAAATTCGATGTCCTTGAACGTGTTGCGGAACACCAGATCGCGCGTGCCTTCGAGATAGGTTTTCTCCCACTCGTGCTTGAAGTCCTTGTAGCGGTTGAGCATGGGAAACAGCGCGAAATTCATCGAGCCCATGTTGAGGCTGGCGACTTCCGGCTTGAATGTGTGCGCCGGACTCACGCGTTGCTCGACCCGCATGTCGGGCGAGCCGCCGGAGGTGAGATTGATCACCACATTGGAGCGCTGCTTGATGCGCTTAACGAAGCGGCCGAATGCCTCGGGCGACTGATCGGGCCGGCCGGTCTCCGGGTTACGCGCGTGCAGATGCACGATCGCCGCGCCCGCCTCCGCAGCACCGATTGCCGCTTCGACGATCTGATCCGGCGTCACCGGCAGATGGGGCGACATGGAAGGCGTATGGATCGCGCCGGTGATGGCGCAGGTGATGATGACCTTGTTGCTCGACTTAGCCGCGGACTTTGCCATGATGAATCGGTACGGCGCTCCCTGTTGTGTCAATCATCCTATGCGGTCTGCCGGCCAGTTGAATAGGTCCCGGCCATCGTTCGAAGATGGGTTGAGCGACCCGTCCGCCGTAGCGTCAGCGAAGGCGGAAGCGAAACCCATCCTACAGACTGCCGGCCGGTCGAATAGGCATGATCGCCGTTTTCACTCCGGCCCGGCATATTTCCCGGCAGTATGCGGAAACATGGCCTTGACGATCTTGAACTTCGAAATATCCACGGTCGCGTCCATGTGCAGGAACATGACGGCGTCGCGCAGCGCCTTCTCCACGCCGAAGTCGAGCATGGTGCCGTTGCCGCCGTGCAGCTCGACCGCGTGCTGCGCCACCTTCATGACTTCTTCGGACGCAAACAACTTGACCATGTTGCAGAGCACCTCGGCATCTGCCGCGTTGTCGTCGACCGCACGCGCGGCGCGATCGAGCAGCGCGCGCACCGCCTCGATGCGGGTCGCCATGTCGGCCAGGCGCAGCGCCACCGCCTGATGCTTGATCAAAATGCGCCCGCCCTGCACGTAGTTCTGCACATAGCGCGCGGTATCCTCGAAGGCGCGCACGCCGACGCCGAGATTTTTCGAGGCCTGGATGATCTTGCCCGGACGGAAATAGACGCCGGCCTTGCCGAGCGCGTCGTTTTCCACCAGCAGATGATCCTCGGGCACCACCATGTCCTCGAACACCAGCTCGCCATTGTTCATGAACCGGCAACCCAGCGTCTCGTTGCAGCGCGCCACGGTGAGGCCGGGCGTATCGCGCGGCACCAGAAATGACGAGGTGCCCTGCATCATGCCCACTTTCGGATTGCTGTTGGCATAGATCACATAGAGGCCCGCGTCGTAGCCGTTGGAAATGAACTGCTTGCGGCCATTGATCGCCCAGCCGCCGTTTTTCTTCACCGCGCGCGTCTGCATCGCCGCTTCCGGCACGTTGTAGGGCAGCCAGCGGTCGGAGGCGCCGCGCGGCTCGGTCAAGCAGTGCGCGAGCAGGAATTGCGGGTCGGCCAGCAGCCGCTTGAACCATTTCTCCTGCAGGTGTTTTGGCGCGAGATTGCGCAGCAGCACGGATACCTTCCAGTTCTGCACCAGCTTGTCGGCCAGACCAGAGTCGCCGCGCGCGATCTCCTCCGAGATGAGCGCAAAGGTACGCACCTCGGATTTCGGGTCGAGCTCGATGCCGCCGAACTCCTCCGGCACGCCGAGCGAGCGGATGCCGATCTTTTCCGCGCCCATGAGAATTTCCTTCGGCAGCCGGTCTTCCGGCGTCATGATCCATTCGCGCTGCCATTGGCCGCGGATAAACGGAATGACGACATCGTCGACGAATTTGCGGCACGACTGCCGCATCAGGCGCTGCTCTTCGGAAAGATCGCGGTCGGCGCTGGTCATCGGTACTTCCTTCCCCTATGTCGTGTATCCCCGAGCGGGTGTCGCGCCGGATCATGCCCCGCTCCCGGCCGTCGGTCTACGGTGGTAGGCCGCAAGCCCAGTACCGGGATAGGCGGCGCCGTGCGCGCTGTTATATGATCGCGCTCACCGCCGGGCGGGCAAAGGGATCGAGCCATGGACGACATGGGACAAGTATTCGACATGATGATCGGGATGTTCCGCTCTATCGGAGCGGAATTCACCACCATCTGGCTGCCGATTCAAATCGGACTGCTCCTGACGGCGGCCGCGATCGCCTACGCCGGCGCGGCAATGGTGCGCAAACGCGTCCATCTGGCGTCTGTTGTCGCCAGTTGGCCGCCTATCATTCGCCAATTGGTTTTCACCACGACGGAAAATTTGCCCTTCATCATATTCGCGCTGGTAACGGGCTTGATGCATACGACGCTGCTGGAGATAACCGCCGCACCCGCGCGCAGCTATCTGCTGTATGTCGCGGCCAGCCTCGCCACCGCCTGGATCGTGATCTCGCTGTTTGCGGCGCTTTTGCGCAATCATTTCGTCAATCGCATTGTCGCGGTGTCGGCCTGGACCATTGCGGCGCTGAGCATTCTCGGCTTGCTCGGCAATACCACCAAGATGCTCGACTCGGTGGCGCTTCCCGTCGGCGATCTGCGAATTTCCCCGCTGCTGATCTTGAAAACCGCCGTCTTCCTGCTGGTGACGCTGTGGCTCGCGGTCGCGCTCGGAAATTTTCTCGACAAACGCATTCAGCATACGACCGACCTTACGCCATCGATCCAAATCTTGCTCAGCAAGCTCGTTCGTCTCGGCCTCATCACGATTGCGATCGCCATCGTGCTGCATGCGGTCGGTATAAACCTCTCCGCGCTCGCGCTGTTTTCCGGCGCCGTCGGCGTCGGCGTCGGCTTCGGTTTGCAGAAGATCGTTTCCAATCTGGTCAGCGGAATCATTCTGCTGGCCGACAAATCGATCAAACCGGGCGATGTGATCTCGGTTGGCGAGGATGCCGGCTGGGTCGGCACCATCGGCGCGCGCTACACCCTGGTAGTGCTGCGCGATGGCCGCGAAATCCTGCTGCCGAACGAAGACCTGGTCACGCAGCGCGTGGTCAACTGGTCGCATTCCAACGACCAGGTGCGGCTGGAAGTGCCGTTCGGCGTGAGCTATGCGAGCGACCCGCACGCCGTGCGCAAGATTGCGCTCGAAGCCATCGCCGGAATTCCGCGCATCTTGGAGACACCGCACGCCAGCTGCCATCTCGTCGACTTCGGCGACTCCTCGCTCGATTTCATGCTGCGGTTCTGGATCACCGATCCCATCAAAGGGGTGAGCAACATCCGCAGCGAAGTGCGGTTTGCCGTGTGGGATGCCTTCAAGCGCGAGGGCATCGAAATTCCCTTCCCCGTGCGCGATGTGCGGATTAGCAATGAGGCGCGCGTGACGGTGGAGCGGGTCGAAGGAAAGATGGCGTAGGGGTTCATCAAATCGGCCAGCAACCGTAGGGTGGGCAAAGGCGCTGTAGCGCCGTGCCCACGTCAATCAGGTGGCGTCGCATCGAGTTGTCACCGTGCGAGATTATGAAACGGTGGGCACGCTTCGCTTTGCCCACCCTACGCTACTCCGCGCGCTTACTGCCAACGCGCCGCCACACACTTGGTGTCATGCGCGGGCTTGACCCGCGCATCCATGATGAGTGTCCACAAATAAAATCTCACTGAAAGTTTGTCCTTGGTGAAACGCACCATGGATTGCCGGGCCTTCGCCCGCCGAAGGGCTTCGGCCCGCCGGCGGGTCAAGCCCGGCAATGACGACGTAGAGGATGGCGCACACGACGCGTTCCGCGCCTTTCGCCCGGCCAGCGTCCGCTACGCCGCCTTGCGGCTCGCCAGGAACTCGCCCATGCGGCCGAGCGCCTTGAGAATATTCTCGGTCGAATTGGCGTAGGAGAGCCGCACATAGCCCTCGCCCAGAACTCCGAAATCCGGCCCGCCGATGATGGCGACACCGGCGTCGTCGAGCAAGGAGGCTGCGAGCGCCTTTGCCTTCCAGCCGGTGCGCTTGACGTTGGGAAACGCATAAAACGCGCCCTTGGGCGTGGCGCAGGCAACGCCCGGCAGCTTGTTGAGCCCCGCCACCACGACGGCACGGCGCCGGTCGAACTCGGCGATCATTTTGTGCACCTCGTCCTGCGGGCCTTTGAGCGCGGCGAGCCCCGCATATTGCGCCGACGCGTTGACGCAGGAATGCAGGTTGACGGCGAGCTTGCGCGCGTACTCGTAAAGCTTGGGCGGCCACACCGCATAGCCGAGCCGCCAGCCGGTCATGGCATAGGTCTTCGACCAGCCGTTGAGCAGGATCAGCCGGTCTCGGATCGAGGGATACGAGAGCAGGCACACGTGCGTCTCGCCGTCGTAGACCATGTGGTCGTAGATCTCATCCGACATCACGCAGACATCCGGCCAGCGCTCGAGGCCGGCGACGAGCTTGTCCACTTCGCGCTTTGGGGTGACGCCGCCGGTGGGATTGGCCGGAGAGTTGAGGATGAGGAGCCGGGTCTGCGGCGTGATTAATTTCAGCGTTTCCTCCGCCGAGAAGGCAAAGCCGTTCTCCTCGCGCACCGGCACCGGAACCGGCCGCGCGCCGGTGAATTCGATCATGGAGCGGTAGATCGGAAAGCCGGGATCGGGATAGAGAATGTTGGCGCCCGGTTCGCCGAACATCAGGATCGACATGAACATTGTAGGTTTACCGCCGGGCATAATCATCACGGTCTCAGGCGAGACCTCGACGTTGAAGCGCTTGTGCAGATCGGCGGCGACCGCCTCGCGCAGCGGCGGAATGCCGACCGCGGGCGTGTAGCCGTGATGGCCGTCGCGCAGCGCCTTGATCGCCGCTTCCACAATGAATTCCGGCGTGCGGAAATCGGGCTGGCCGATGCCGAGGTTGATAATGTCGCGGCCTTGCGCGGCGAGCGCATTGGCGCGCGCCAGCACGGCGAAGGCGTTTTCCTCGCCGATGCGGTCAAAGGCTGTGACGGTGCGAAGCATGCTGCTCTCCGGTTCATCCCGGAGCGCAGTTCAGCCTATCCGAGCGGTAAAATCAATTTGTACCTGCACGCGCACGATACACCACTGTCTAAGTGGCGATACTGTCTAAGTGGCGATCGCGCCTTCGCGAGGCGATCAAAAGTTGCCGCCAAGTTTGGCGGCGAGATCGCGATAAAGCTGTAGGCGGATGAAGGGATCGGGATCGTCACCGAGGTAAACATTTCCCTCATATATCGGACCGGCGCGGAACTTATCCTGCCCGCGATAGCCCAAATTCATGCGGTTGGTCGGCTGTGTGATTTCCCGCTGCTTTGGCTTCGGAGGCGTCACAGTCTGGGCAAGTACCGGACATGCCAGCGCGAACGTCACGGCCAGGCTCACAGCAACGAAAAGTATCCTTGCGGTCTTATGCATTGTTTTGGCTCCTGTTGAACCATCACCGTTGGTAGCAACCAATTGTTCGCACGATGCTCGCGTCGCTTGCTGATTTCCGGTGACAAGCTGCCGTTTAAGTTAATGAGCGACGCGATCGCGATGCGGTCAATCGTCGCCGCCATGCTTGGCGGAGAGATCGCGATAGATTTGCAGGCGGATGAACGGATCGGGATCGTCGCCGAGATAGAGCTTGTCATCATAGAGCGGACCGGCGCGGAACTTGTCCAGACCCCGGTAACCCGCATTCTCACGATTGGGCGTTGGGGTGACGACCTGTTTTTTCTGCTTGGTTTCCTTCGCAGGCTCGGCGAATGCCGGCAGAGCCAGCGCCGAACCAAGCGCAAGGCCCGCGGCGAAAATCAAAATTTTGATCGGCTGCGACATGATCCTGACTCCCATTGATCTATCTATGCTTTTACCACCGGATGGCCGGGGCGATGCAAGCGCTGAATGCGCCAATATCGATCACAAGTGGGTGTGGGAATGTTGCGGTGCATCGGGTGTTCCCGGCATATTTTAATTAACCGCCTTGTAATTACCGTGCGATCAGATCGGGCTTGATGTCGGCCAGGCGCGGCGCGCCCGTAAGCTGCATGGCGCGGATCAGCTCCTCGCGCAGATGATCGAGCACCGCCTGCACGCCTTCGGCGCCGCGGGTTGCGAGTCCCCACAGCACCGGCCGGCCGATCAGCACCGCGCGCGCGCCAAACGCCAACGCCTTGAGGATGTCGGTGCCGCGCCGCAGACCGCCATCGACATAGACTTCGGCCTTGCCGGCAATCGCGGCGACCACGTCGCCCAAAGCGTCCGCCGTGGGCAGCGTCGTATCCAAATGCCGGCCGCCGTGGTTGGAGACGATGATGGCCTTGGCGCCCAGCTCAACGCAGCGCGCCGCATCGTCGCCGCGCAGCACGCCCTTGACGATGACATCCATCGGCGCGCGTTTGACCAGCCATTCGAGATCGCGCCAGGTGGTCGGGAACATCACCTTGCCCTTGTATTCCGGATCGTAAGCGGTGCGCGCCATCGGCGCACCCGGCATGTTGACATTGCGAATATCGGGCGAGGGAACAAACGGCGCGCGGATCTGGCGCGGGCTTGAGCCATAGACCTGGTTGTCGACAGTGAGGATGAGGGCGCGGAATCCGGCAGCCGCGACTCGGTCGATCAGCGCTTCCACCTCGCCACGGTTTCCCCACATGTAGAGCTGGAACCATTGCGGCGCCGCGCCGCGCTCGGCCGCCGCATCCTCGAGCAGTACATTCGCGCTGGTCGCCAGCGCATAGATCGCGCCGGCCGCCGCAGCGCCGCGCGCGGACGCACGCTCACCGTCGGCATGGAACAGGCGATGGCGGCCCATGGGCGCCACCATGATCGGCGTCGCCACGCGCGCGCCGAGCAGACTCACGCTGGTGTCGACATTGCCGATATCGCGCAGCACATGCGGACGCAGCCGCAGCCGCCGCCAGGCGGTGACGTTCTCCGCGGCCGTGATCTCGTCGTCGGCGCCGGTGGCACAAAATGCGAACGCCGGCGCCGGCAGCATGGCGAGAGCTTCCTCCTCCAGCGCATCGAAAGCAACACAGTCCACTGGGTGTCTCCTCAATCTTTGCGGCGCCCATCAATCGCTGTGAGCGTACCGATCACCGAAATGCGCTGTGCTTAGGCGCGCGATCGTGGCAGGTTTGGGCGCCTGCAACGAACATCGAGTGTTCCATGGCCAGATCCCGCCCGTCTACCGCCGACAAGCGCCGCATATTTCACAAGCTGCACGAAACCGGCTGCTTCGTCATTCCCAATCCCTGGAACATAGGCTCCGCGCGCTATCTGCAGGGCCTCGGATTTGCGGCGCTTGCCAGCACGAGTTCGGGCTATGCCCACGCGCAGGGCTTGGCCGACGGCGAGGTGCCGCGCGACATGATGCTTGCCCACTTCCGCGAGATCGCGGCGGCAACCGATGTGCCGGTAAACGCCGACTTCGAAGGCGGATTTGCCGACGATCCAGCTGCCGTCGCCCAGAATGTGCAGCTTTGCGTCGAGACCGGCATCGCGGGGCTCTCAATTGAGGATTCAACCGGCGACGAGGCCAACCCGCTCTACGAATTCGATCTCGCGCTCTCGCGCGTTCGCGCCGCGCGCGCGGCCATCGACAAGACCGGCGGCGACGTGGTCTTCACCGCGCGCACCGAGGGTTTTATCCGCGGCCGCCCCGATCTCGCGGAGACCATCCGCCGGCTGAAAGCCTTCGCCGACGCCGGCGCCGATTGCCTCTACTCGCCCGGCATCAAGACGCGCGAGCAGATCGAGGCAACCGTGAAGGCGGTCGCGCCCAAGGCGGTAAACTTTCTCAACTCCGGCCCGTTCGGATTTACTGTGAGCGACCTCGCAACGATGGGCGTGCGCCGTATCAGCGTCGGCGGCACACTCGCGCGCGTGGCGATGAACGCCTTCATCAATTCAGCGCGCGCGATCGCCAAGGACGGCAAGTTCGACAGCTTTACCGGTGTCGTGTCGAACGCGGAGCTTAACGGCTTCTTCCGCGACGATCTGAAGAAGCGCTCATGACCGAGCGCGCAGTTGGACCGGAAGTCGATCCAACACCGGCGCGGCTGCCCGGGCCGGTGTCGCTCAAGGGCCGCTACGGATCGGTCGAGCGGCTAAATGCAGCGCGCCATGGCCGCGAGCTGTGGGCTGCGCTGCGCGGGTACGACGAAATCTGGATTTACATGTCATCCTATGGGCCCTTCCTGGACGGCAACGAATTCGCCGCCTGGCTTGCACAGCGGGAGACACTCAACGACCCCTATTACTACAGCGTGCTCGACCCGGACGGCCGTGCGCTCGGCCTCGCGACGCTGATGGAAATCCGTCCTGCGATGCGCTCTGTCGAGGTGGGGCATATTGTTTACAGCCCGGCGCTGCAACGCACCACGCTTGCCACCGAAGCGCAATACCTGCTCGCACGCTACGTGTTCGAGACGCTTGGCTACCGCCGCTACGAATGGAAATGCAATTCGCTCAACATAACGTCGCGCCGCGCGGCGCTGCGGTACGGCTTCGTCTTCGAAGGCGTATTGCGCCAGCACATGATCGCCAAGGGCAGGAACCGCGACACGGCGTATTACTCCATGCTCGAGCGCGAGTGGCCGGCGCGCAAACATGCCTTCGAGCGCTGGCTTGCGCTGGAAAACTTTGACGCCGCGGGTCGACAGATAATGAGGCTTGAGCAATGCATATCCTCGTGACCGGCGCGGCCGGTATGATTGGCCGCAAGCTCATCGGGCGGTTCGTCAAGGACGGTGCGCTCAACGACCGAGCGATCGAGCAGCTGACGCTGACCGATATGGTGCCGCCGCAAAAGCCTGAAGGCTTCGGCGGCAAAGTCGAAAGCATTGCCGCCGACCTGCCGGCGCCAGGCGTCGCACAAAAGCTCGCCGCTGGCCGGCCCGACATGATTTTCCATCTCGCAGGGGTCGTTTCGGCGGAAGCCGAGCTCGAATTCGAGAAAGGCTATCGCGTCAACCTCGACGGCACGCGCGCTCTGCTCGATGCGATACGCGGGATCGGCGATGGCTATCGGCCGAACGTCATCTACACGTCTTCCTGCGCGGTATTCGGCGCGCCGTTCCCAGACGCTATTCCAGATGATTTTCACCTCACGCCGCTCACCTCCTACGGCACGCAAAAGGCAATGTGCGAACTCCTGCTGGCCGACTACACGCGGCGGGGATTTCTCGACGGCGTGGGTTTGCGCCTACCGGCGATCTGCGTGCGGCCGGGCAAGCCGAACAAGGCGGCGTCGGGCTTCTTCTCCGGCATCATCCGCGAGCCGCTGGCCGGCAAGGAGGCGTTATTGCCGGTGCCTGAGTCGGTGCTGCACACCCATGCGAGCCCGCGCGCCGCAGCATCATATCTCATCCACGCGGCGGGACTTACATGCGAGCAGCTTGGGGACCGCATCAACCTGACCATGCCGGGCGTATGCTGCACCGTTGCCGAACAAATCGCTTCGCTTCGCCGGATCGCCGGTGACGCGGTGGCGGCGCGAATTCGGGGCGCGCCGGATGCGCTGGTCGCGCGCATTGTCGCCGGCTGGCCGCACCGATTCGATGCCCGGCGCGCGCTCGCCCTGGGCTTTCGTCCGGAAAAATCCTTCGATGAGATCATCCGAATCCATATCGAGGACGATCTCGGCGGCAAGATCGCGGCGTAATTTTCTCTCCCTCTCCCCGCAACTGACGTGGCAGGTTAGAATCTTGGCCATGCGCTTTTCCACCCCGCTCGTCCCGGCAACATTGATCAAGCGCTACAAGCGCTTTCTTGCCGATGTCCGGCTGGACAATGGCGAGAGCATCACCGCGCATGTCGCCAATCCGGGCGCGATGACCGGACTTGCCACGCCCGGCGCGCGGATTTGGCTTTCGAAATCCGACAATCCCAACCGCAAACTCGCCCATTCCTGGGAGCTGGTGGAGGTCGATCTCGGCTCCGGCCGCGAGTTGGTCGGCGTCAACACCACCCATCCCAATGCGCTGGCTGGCGCCGCCCTTGCCGCCGGCACAATCCCCGCGCTTGCAGGCTACAAGACAATTCGGCGGGAAGTGAAATACGGCAAGAACTCGCGCGTCGATTTCCTACTCGAAGACCATGCGCGCCCGCGCTGCTTCGTCGAGGTCAAGAACGTGCACCTGATGCGCCAGCCTGGCCTCGCCGAATTTCCCGACGCGGTGACGGCGCGTGGAGCAAAGCATCTCGATGAGCTTGCCGCCATGGTGGCTGCCGGCGCGCGCGCGGTCATGCTGTTCGTGATCCAGATCGGTTCGGCCAACCGCTTTGCGCTCGCGCGCGACGTCGATGCCCGCTATGGCGCCGCTTTCGATCGCGCCCGGGTGGCGGGCGTTGAGACCATCGCCTGGCGCTGCTCGTTGAACCGCGAATCCATCGAGGTAACCGCGCCGATCCCCATCGTCGATTGATCGCGCCGATGCTTGCGCTGGCGCTGCCATCCTTTACATTACGAGCCCATGACCTACGTCGATGCCAAAACCGCGCCGCCGCGCAAAACCGGCCAAATCAAGCTGCACGGGCCGGAAGCCTTCGCGGGCATGAGAAAAGCGGGGCAGCTCGTCGCCAAATGCCTTGACATGCTGGTCGGCGAGATACGGCCCGGCGTACCGACCGAATGGATCGATCGTTTTGTACTTGAATTCGCCCTCAGTCATGGCGCACTGCCGGCAACGCTGATGTACCGCGGGTACAAAAAGGCGACCTGCACGTCGGTCAATCATGTTGTTTGCCACGGCATTCCCAGCGAGAAGCCGCTCAAAGAGGGCGACATTGTCAATGTCGACGTCACACTCATTCTTGATGGCTGGCACGGCGATTCCAGCCGAATGTACACGGTCGGCGCCATCCCGCGCCGCGCCGAGCGGCTAATCGACGTCACCTACGAAGCCATGATGCGCGGCATCGCCGCGATCAAGCCGGGCGCTACCACCGGCGACATCGGCGCCGCAATTCAGGATTATG
>CAZNSG010000184.1:0-6608 GCA_964575715.1 uncultured Hyphomicrobiales bacterium
GTCAGAACCGCCGTCGGAGGTTGCCCCGCAGGAATGAAACGCGACAAGCAAGAAGGCCCCCGATATCGGGGGCCTTCTTGCTTGCGTCCGTGCTGCACTTTTACTCCGGCCAGCCGCTGCAAAATCTCTCCGGCGTTGACACGTGCAGCAGGTTGAGCAGCTCAAGGCGCAAAGCGGGGTCCAGCGGGTTGCGGAGTTTCTCGTTTCATTGTCTTCAGTCGATTATGGCCCCTGCGATATTGCGCTGCCTTATGACAAGGTGCTGATCGCGGCGCGGCTGGGCCTAAAGCCCGAATCGTTGTCGCGAGCATTCGCCAAGTTGAAATCGCTTGGCGTCGCGGTGCACGATTCACACGTAGCGATAAGCGACGTCGCCAAGCTGCATCGACTGGCCTCTGACGATCGCGGTGCTATCCGGGGCACCTTGAAATAATGCAGTTAGATTATTACGACCGAGCAGCCTTCGCCTATTCAAGAATTTTTCGTTGGTGGCGTCGCCATGACGCTGCTGCCAGAGCAAACCGTTTCGAAACGAGAACTTCAAAAAACATTTAAATGCGATGACGGTGCTATTAGCTTGACACAAGTCAAAGCAAATAATGGCTCAGCCGTATGATCTGATCTCGCAAATTATTGGAGCGATTGGCGAACAGTCTCACCGCCCGTCGAGGAAAGCCAGCCATGTCAGCTCAGATCTTGCTACCTCCCGGTTGGAAGCCGCCTATCGGATACGCCAACGGCGTTGTCGTGCCGGCGGGCCGTATTGTCTTCATCGCCGGGCAGGTCGGTTGGGATGAGCAGCAGAAGTTTCAAAGCGAAGATCTCGTCCCGCAGTTCGAGCAAGCATTAACAAACGTGCTCGCCGTGCTCGCGGAGGCGGGTGGAGCGCCGGATCATATCTGCCGCATGACGGCCTATTGCATCGACAAGCCGCGTTACCTGGCTGCACGATCCGAGCTGGGGCGTATCTGGCGACGGTTGATTGGCAAGCATTACCCGGCCATGAGCATGATCTTCGTCGCCGATCTGCTTGATCATCCCGCCAAGATCGAACTTGAGGCGACCGCTGTCATACCGGCTGCTGCCGCTGGTTGATCGTTCGGGGACAGCCAATCGTGCATCGGATATGGAGCGCTGCCCTGGCGTGCGCCGATACATTGGGTTGACTTAGATCAAGTTCGCCGCCCCGACTATGCTCTAGTTATCTTATGCAATTAGTCGCTCCGATAGCCGCTGATTTTGCCCGCCATTCGGCGGTGAGTCAGCAGGGGCTTCGCGGTGCTCTAATGGTCCGAGTCTAAACTCTCAACACGGAGAGAGAAAAATCAAGCGAAGATTTTAGCACGATGGCAACGGAGGAAAGTCCATGTTCGGGAAATCAATCGTCAAAGGACTGATGGCAGCCGCGTTTGTCGGTTCATTTGCGGCCGGCGCTCTGGCGCAGGAAGTTGTGAAAGTTGGGCTGATCCTGCCGATGACGGGTCCGTTTACGTCGACCGGCAAGCAGATCAACGGGGCGGTTCGTCTCTACATGCAGGAGAACGGCACGACCGTCGCCGGCAAGAAGATCGAGGTCATCCTCAAAGACGACGCGGGCAACCCCGATTCAACCAAACGGCTGGCCCAGGAGCTCGTGGTCAACGACAAGGTGCACTTCCTGGCCGGCTTCGGCCTCACGCCGCTCGCACTTGCCACCGCCCCGATCGCGACCGAGGCTAAGGTACCGCAGATCATCATGGCGGCCGGCACCTCGATCATCACCGAGCGCTCGCCTTACATCGTGCGGACGAGCTTCACCGTCCCGCAAAGCAGCGCGACCATGGGCGAATGGGCGGCCAAGAACAACATCAAGAAGGTAGTGACGCTCGTCACCGACTACGCGCCCGGTCATGACGCGGAGAAGTCGTTCACGGAGCGCTTCAAGGCGAATGGCGGCGTGGTCGTCGCCGATTTGCGCGTGCCGATCGCCAACCCCGACTTCGCGCCGTTCCTGCAACGGGCGGCCGACGCCAAGCCGGATGCGATCTTTGTGTTCGTGCCCTCCGGGCCGGGCGCCATCGTGATGAAGCAGTACGTCGAACGCGGCCTCGACAAGGCCGGCATTAAGCTGATCGGCACGGGCGACCTCACCGACGACGACATCCTGCCCGGCTACGGCGACGTCGCGCTTGGCATCGTCACCGCGTTTTTCTATTCCACGGCGCATCCCTCGCCCAAGAACAAGGCCTATGACGCCGCCTTCCGCAAGCTCAATCCCGGCATGCGGCCGAACTTCATGTCGGTCGGCGGCTATGACGGCATGCACCTCATCTACGAGGCGTTGAAGAAAACCGGTGGCAAGACCGACGGCGATTCGCTCGTCGAAGCGATGAAGGGAATGAAGTGGGAGAGCCCGCGCGGGCCGATTCAGATCGATCCGGAGACGCGCGACATCATCCAGAACATTTACATGCGCAAGGTCGAGAAAGTCGGCGGCGAACTTTTCAACATCGAATTCGCAACCTTCGAAGCGGTTAAGGACCCGGTGAAGGCTGCGAAAAAATAGTGGGTTCTGCATGGCGCGCGGTGGGCCAATGCCCGCCGCGCATTTTTTCATATTAGGGAATCATCAATCGAAGCGGCCCAGTCCAGATAAAAGAAGCTGTGATTCCACACTAAGTGAGGCGGTGTAGAACGCATATGCTGACAATTCTATTTGATGGCATTGCCTATGGCATGCTGCTGTTTGTGCTGGCGTGCGGACTATCAGTCACGCTGGGGTTGATGAATTTTGTCAACCTCGCCCACGGCACCTTCGCCATGGCGGGCGGTTATGTCACCGTTGTTCTCGTCAATCGTCTGGGCGTGCCGTTCTTCGCTTCGCTGCCGCTCGCCTTTCTCGCCAGTGCGCTCATCGGAGCGGTCCTCGAGCGCACGCTCTACGTGCACGTCTATGCCAAGAGCCCCCTCGAACAAGTCCTGTTCACCATCGGCCTGGTTTTCATGTCGGTAGCGGCCGTCGACTATGTGATGGGATCGCAGCAGCAATTCGTCACCTTGCCGAGTATGCTGCAGGGTCAGTTCCGGGTATTCGGGGTCGGCGTCGGCAAATACCGTCTCCTCATCATCGTCGTCTGCGGATTGTTGACGATCGCCCTGCAGTTGATTCTGGCGCGAACGCGCTTCGGCAGCCGGCTGCGCGCGTCGGTCGACGATCAACGTGTCGCGCGCGGGCTTGGCATCAATGTCGGTGGCGTGTTTGCGCTGACGTTCGCGTTCGGGTCGGGTTTGGCGGGGCTTGGCGGCGCGCTCGGCGCCGAGATCCTTGGCCTCGATCCGAATTTTCCTCTGAAGTTTATGATCTACTTCCTGATCGTGGTAACGGTCGGTGGTACCTCAAGCATCACCGGCCCCTTCCTGGCCTCGATCCTGCTTGGCATCGGCGACGTGGCCGGCAAGTACTATTTGCCGCAGTTTGGTGCCTTCATCATTTACACCATCATGATCGTGGTGCTGATTTGGCGGCCGCAGGGTCTCTTTGCGCGCGCTACGTCGCGCTAGGCATAGAGCATGAGCAAGCCACAGATGTCGCTTTCTCTCGCCACCGAAGTCGCTCAACGCCTCGCCAGCCGCGCGCGGTGGTCGCCGCTTGAAATCGGCTTTTGGCTCGTCGCGCTGGCGACAGTTTATCTGCTCCCTGGCCGCCATCTGATCCTGACCGAGATTGTCATCTGGGCATTGTTTGCCCTCTCGCTCGACCTCATTCTCGGTTATGCAGGGATCATCTCACTCGGGCACGCCGCATTCTTCGGCTTTGGCGCCTACGTGGCCGGCCTTTTGGCGAAGCATGGAATTATCACCGAACCGGTCCTTGCTCTCCTCGTCTCCGGCCTGGCTACAACCATGCTCGGATTCGCGACAAGCTTCCTCGTCTTGCGCGGCTCCGATTTAACGCGGTTGATGGTGACGCTTGGAGTCTCGCTGGTGTTGCGCGAGCTCGCCAATCGTTATGCCGAGCTTACCGGCGGGGCCGATGGCTTGCAGGGCGTGACAATGGCTCCCGTGCTGGGACAGTTCAGGTTCGACCTGTACGGGCATACGGCTTACGTTTACAGCCTTGTGGTGCTGTTTGTGATGTTCCTGCTCGCCCGGCGCATTGTCAATTCGCCGTTCGGTCTTTCGTTGCTTGCCGTCAAAGGCAATGCGCTTCGCGCTTCTGCCATTGGGATCGCGGTCAACTGGCGGCTGGTCGCGATCTACACCATCTCGGCCGGCTATGCGGGAATTGCCGGCGCCCTCCTTACGCAGACGACGGCCTTTGCTTCGCTGGAGGCGTTTTCGTTCGACCGTTCAGCAGACGCGCTTTTGGTGTTGATCATCGGCGGGACGGGATATCTCTATGGCGGACTAATCGGCGCGATTATCTTCAGGCTGATGCAGGATTGGCTTGCCAATATCACCCCGCAATATTGGCAGTTCTGGGTCGGCCTCGTTCTCGTGCTTATTGTCCTTATTGGTCGCGACCGCATGGCGACGTGGACCATGCCCATTCGTAACGTGCTCAACCAGCTCAACGAGCGAATTATGCGCAGGGCCGCGACGCGTACCTCCTCTGAGCGGGGGAGCTGAATCATGCCGCCCGTGCTCGAAACCATCGGCCTTGAGAAAATCTTTGGCGGCATCATCGCCGCCAACCAGGTGTCGTTGCGGGTCGAGAAAGGTGCACGTCACGCGCTCATTGGCCCAAACGGCGCCGGCAAGACCACGGTGATCAATCTTCTCAGCGGTCTGCAACGGCCAACCGCTGGCCGCATCCTGCTCGATGGGACGGACATTACCCATTTTGAACCGCATGATCGGGTTCGCCTTGGCATCGCCCGCACCTTCCAGATCAATCAATTATTTCCAGAGCTGACTCCTTTGGAAACACTCGGTCTGGCCATCTCGGAGCGACATGGTTCGGGCCGGGATTGGTGGCGCGTCGTCGGCCGCAAGGCGCAAATCGCTGACGACATGGTCGATGTCCTCACCCGCTTCCACTTGACCGACGTGATGCATGAACGCACCGCGACCTTGCCCTACGGCAAGCAGCGGCTGCTCGAGATCGCGCTGGCGATCGCCTGTCGACCACGGGTGCTCCTGCTTGATGAACCGGCGGCCGGCGTACCGGAAGCCGAGCGTCATGAACTGCTGGCGATCATCGCGGATCTTCCCAAGGACGTGACGGTGCTGCTCATCGAACATGACATGGATATTGTCTTCTCCTTTGCCGACCGGATTTCCGTCCTCGTCAACGGCGCGTTGCTTGCCGAGGGGACGCCCGATGAAGTGGCCCGCGATGCTCGCGTCAAAACCGCCTATCTCGGAGAATCGGCCGATGCCTAGTCTGCTTGCAATCGACAAGCTCAAGGCCGGTTACGGTGAAGCCATCGTGCTTCCGCAGATTTCGCTCGCCGTGGCTGAGGGGCAGGCGCTTGCCCTGCTCGGGCGCAATGGCACGGGAAAGACCACACTGATCAACTCGATCGTCGGCGTCACGCGCCGCTTCGGCGGGTCGATCCATCTGGATGGGAAGGACATTACGCCGTTGCGTCCGGATCAACGCGCTCATGCCGGAATCGGCTGGGTGCCGCAGGAGCGCAACATCTTCAAATCGCTGACGGTCGAGGAAAATCTGACCGCCGTTGCGCGTCCGGGATCGTGGACGCCCGCAAAGATCTATGAATTGTTTCCACGCCTGCTGGAACGAAGAAGTAATCTTGGAAGTCAGTTGTCGGGCGGCGAGCAACAGATGCTTGCCGTTGGCCGCGCGCTGGTCCTTAATCCGCGCATCCTCCTTTTGGATGAGCCGCTCGAAGGATTGGCACCGATTCTCGTCGAGGAGTTGCTCGCCGCGCTTCGCCGCATTATTCGCATCGAGGGGGTTTCTGCGATCTTGGTGGAGCAGAACGCGCAGAAAGTTCTCAGTGTCACTGATCGCGTGGCAATTCTTGATCGAGGCTCTGTCATCTACGAAGGAGAAAGCGCCGCCCTTAGGACCAATCGAGAGGTTCTCGAAACGCATCTCGGCGTGACGGAGGCCAGCTCGCGCCGTAGTGCTAACCCGAAGCAACTTTGAGCCTTGCAAAGGGGATGTTCCATCAATGCAGCAAGCATTCGACAAGCCGCCGGGCGATACCGCCATTCTCAAGAGCGTATGCCGCAGCTGTCACGGCGGATGCGGCGTCTTGCTCCATGTCCGCGACGGCCGATTAATCAAGGTTGAAGGCGATCGCGCATCGCCGCTTAACCATGGCCGTCTGTGCCCGATCGGAACTGTCACGCTCGATCTCGTGTATCACCCCAAGCGCCTTCAATTTCCGATGCGGCGGTCGGGTGCGCGTGGCTCGGGACAGTGGCAGCGGATTACCTGGGATCAAGCGCTTGATGAAATCAGCGCACGCCTGCTTGCAATCCGGGCGGAGTGCGGGCCGGAAGCGATCGCGCTGGGGACGGGAACCGGGCGCCATCATATCCGATGGGTTTCGCGCTTTGGTCACGCGCTCGGCACGCCGAACTGGTGCGAGCCGGGCTTCGCCCAATGCTTTCATCCGCGCGTCAACACCTGCATCTTGACCTTTGGCGATTTT